>DATDRQ010000361.1:0-5160 GCA_035291645.1 Anaerolineales bacterium | reverse complement strand
CTCCGCCGCGGCCCGCGGCGGAGGTATCGAAGGAGATGCGCCAGGCCTTGGGGACCGGCTCCTGCGTACCGGCGGTGTAACCCACCCAGGCTTGCCGGTAGAGGTCCGCGAAGGCGACCATGTAGCCGGCGACCCAGTCGTCGTCCAGGAAGAAGCCGCCCCGCAGGCGCTCCTGGATCTCCAGGCTGATCGCCAGGTAGGCGGTGGCGAAGACGGCGCGCCGGTCGCGGCGGGCGCGCAGGGCGGATTCCAATTGGCCGATGCCCTGGACGACGTCCGCCACCGTTTGGAAAGGAGCTTCGAGGGAGGGGAGAGAGGGAAGCATTCAGCGATCAGCAGTCAGCGGTCAGCGATTAGAAAACACCGGGTGGCTGGTTACGACTCAAAGATCGAGGGCGGGGACGGAGTAGGCGCCCAAGGTGAGCGAGATCTCGCCGCCGTGGTGCAGGTCGTGCTCGATCAGGTGCCAGATGACCCAGGCGCGGGTGATCACCTCCGGGTCGTCCGGGTACTCGCCGGGGTAGGTCTCGGCCCATTCCTCGGGCGTCCAGCGGGCGATGGCCTGGTGCATGCCTTGCCAGGTAGCTTGCAGGCCGCTGACCAGTTCCGCTGCGCTGCGCTCGGGCGCGTCCCGGCGGTCCCAGGTGGCGAAGTCGGCGAACTCGTCCCCGACCCAGTCGCCGAACCAGCGCGCCCTGGCGCCTATCATGTGCCGGGCGATCTCGCCCACCGTGCGCAGGTCCGGCGCGGCGCGCAGGGTGAGCTGATGCGGCTCGAGCGGCTGAAGGGCCTTGATCAGGGCACCCTGGTAGGCCTGCCAGCCTGCGAAGATGGTCGAGACGAGTTCATGATCGTGGGTCATGGTATGTCTCCTGTGACTAATCTGACTCGACTTCACACGAGATTCGAACGAGCCTATTGGCAATTATTCGGGATTACTTCGAATTTCAAAGGCCGCCCGACTGATGACCAGCGGCTGATATCTTCTTCCAACTGCAAATCCTGGCCAAAATAATTATCGAAGACCAGCCGGAATGAATTCACCGGAGAAATGGTATCGTACAGGCCGCGGGTCTCTCCCGGGAGATAATAGGCATTTAATATACTGGTCACCTGCTCCTTGCCGATCGAAGGACCGTGATCGCCTTGCATCACGATAATCGGCGGACTTGTAGACTCGTCGATAATTTGCTTGACGATCTCCAATATCCTTTTGTTGATGTACCTGGATTGATTCACATAGCCCTGCTTGTACATCTCTCTTTGCTTCGGCTTATCGTCGTCGTAGCGTTCGTAATCGACGAATTTCGCCTCACCATTGGGTCCAAAAACATGGGGAGGATGCGGAGCCAGGATATGAGCAAAAATGAATTTAGGCCCCTCGATCTTGGGCGTCTCGGCCAATTTATCGAGAACAAAAAGGACCCGGGCCCGATATTGGGCAGCCATCAGTAAATCAGTAATGTAGAAAGGCTCTTTCATTAACGGTTTTAGGAGAGAGGTTTCCAAGTAATTTAGATCGAATTCGGTCAGTTTAAAAAAGCCAAACGTCCGAGAATAATAGACATCCGCATCGGTTAATTCCGTCATCAAGTGTCCAGTTTCAAAAGCCACCGTTTTATATCCCCAGCCCTCTAGAATCCTGCGGACGGCGTTATTCTTGATGACAACCGGATAATTCCTGGCAGATGGATCGATCGGAAAGATCTCGTCTAGATACCGGTAATTAAGCGAGGAGGACAAAGACAGGTGAGTATGGGAATAATTACTCTTGCTACACCTGGCGACAAAAAAACCGAGGCCCTCGAGTTGGGATATAAATTCGGAATTATCGTAGTTGAGATATTCCTTGAAGATATCTTCCCGCGTATAAGCATCGAGAATGATGTAATAGATATCGGGCCGGGATGAATTTTCCGGTTCATTGATGCCGGTCGTCGGAGCGAATAATGCCTGACTCTGGTTCGATTTATTATTCCGGGATTCTTTCACGACACTGGGGACGATCTGTACGGTGGAATAAACAACCAGAAAGGCCGTTATCAGGTTCAGAAAATTGTGGATCTGCGGAGAGAACGCATCTCTGCCCTTTATCCACCATACCCCCAGGAAGAAGAAGCCGGCCCACGTAGAGGCCAAAATCAAAGGCTGCAACGTAGGATGACCGCTATGAATCACGTTATCGATGTGGCCGAATGACCAGAATAAGAAGATGATTAGAAATGTGATGATTGAAGATTTTTCAAGATTTCTTACAAAAAGATAGGTAATTCCCCATATCAACATCCCCCAGGCAAAAGAGAACACTGCAAACTTCAAACCATAAATAAACCAAATTTGGGTCGCGTTGATCCCCCAATAAAACGAGGCGGGGTAGATCGAGAGCAAAGGTACATACCAGGGGAACTTGCCGATCTTATACATTCAGCGCAGGCATAGTTCGAGGGGATTTTCCCGACCGATAATCCAACTCCCCAAGTTCATGAAAGGTTAGAGAGAACAGGATGGGCCCGGCAGGATTCGAACCTGCGACCAAACGGTTATGAGCCGTCGGCTCTGCCGCTGAGCTACGGGCCCGAGAGCGGGCGACCGGATTCGAACCGGCGAATGTCAGCTTGGAAGGCTGATGCCTTACCACTTGGCGACGCCCGCGGGATGCAACGGCAATTTTATCATAAAGCCTCCAAATAACGCTGGCTGCCGCCCTACAACCAGTCACCCATGATCTATCTTGAATCACACATATTCTGGTATATTTGTCTAAATCTGTCATATCTACCCGGGAGGGAACCAGACCATGACCGGTCGTTCTATGGTGGTGGAGCGCATGCAGAACCTGTTGCAGGTATGGGAAGAAGGCCATGATGCCCGAGCGATCTTCCTGGGCTGTTACACCATGATGACCCGCAACACGCTGGAGGCGATCGAGGCCGGTGAGTTCCGGGACCCAACCTGGGTGTTCGATTGGCTGGAGCATTTCGCAGATTATTATTTCAACGCCCTGGAGGCTTTCGATCAAAGCCTGGAAAATCTTGCCCAGCCCTGGCGCTTTGCTTTCGATGCGGCGCGGGAGCCGGGCACCCTGGTCCTACAGAACCTGATGCTCGGCATCAACGCCCACATCAATTATGACCTGATCCTGGCTCTCAGCGATATGCTCGAACCAGACTGGCAGGGACTGCCGGAGGAGCAACGCCAGCTGCGCTACCAGGACCACTGCACCGTCAACGCCGTTATCGCCCGCACGGTGGATGCCGTCCAGGATGAGGTGGTCGAACGCTATTCGCCGGTAACCAATCTGGCGGATGTGTTGCTCGGGCCGGTCGATGAGTGGCTGGCTTCCCGCCTGATCGACGCCTGGCGCGAGCGGGTCTGGCGCCTGGCGGTTCAGCGCACCGAAGCTATCTATCCGGAGGGGCGCGAGGAAATCAGGCGAAATATCGAGCATAAATCTACAGAACAGGCCCGCCTGATCCTGGTCGAAGGCCTGGACAGACTGCTCGATTTCGATTGAGGCGCCAGTTCTTTTTTGATGCGAACACCTCCGCATCCTTTTTTGTGGGTTAAAAACAAGGCCCAACTTAGCCAACCCGGCCTCGCCTGTGGAAGCGGTTATTCGCCGCCCACTTGTCGTATATAATGAGATTGAGTCTTTCCCCGGCCTATCCCAGAGCCGATTTGCATCCATTTTGTACTGTTTGATCTCACCAGGAGAGCATACCCTTGCACAAAGACTGGCCGCGCCTGCTGCGCCTGCTGCACGAAGAACTGGGCTACGCAGTGAGCGAAGGCAACCCGGCCCTCGGCTACAACCTGTTCTACGTCGACCTCTCGTCATGGAAGCTGCGCCTGTCCAACCGCACGCCGGTGATCTGGGTCAAGGCCAAGGACATGGACGGCCTCTCCGCCCAGCACCTGATGCAGAGCCTGGACGACGTGGTGCGCGAGCGTAACCTGAGCCGCCAGATCGTCCTGGTGCTGCTGGAAGGCAACAGCTTCCCACTCTTCAAGCAAAAATCGAGCCTGAATTTCAACCTGGTACTGGTCGGCGGCGAGGAGCAGAAGAACATCCTGGCCTCGCGCCGCCCGAGCGGCGAGCTGCTCGACCTGATCTCCGCCCAGGTCTCGATCTCGTTCCTCTCCCCGTACGAGACACGCGCCCCGGTGACGGGCAGCCGCTTCTTCGGCCGCGAGTACGAGACCACGCGCATCCTCTCGAACCCCGATTCCAACCACGCCATCCTCGGCATCCGGCGCATCGGCAAGACCTCCCTGCTGCGCGAGATCGAGCGCATCCTCAAGGAGCGCGAGGACGAAGCCCGGGTGGTCTACCTGGAGTGCAGCGACCTGCTCAGCACCGACGACTACATCCGGGAGGTGGTGCGCAAGCTCAACCCGCGCGAGCTGCCCCGCCTGCACATGCAGAAATACATCTTCTTCTTCCCCAACTTCCTGGAGCGCATGCACCAGTTCTACAAGGCGAAGATCATCTTCCTGCTGGACGAGGTCGACAACCTGGTGATCATGCAGCGCGGCGACTGGGAGCTGTTCCGCATGCTGCGGGCCTCCTCGAACAAGGGCGCCTGCCAGTACATCATCGCCGGCTTCCGCGAGGCGCTGCGCGAGCAGTACATGCTCGACTCGCCCTTCTACAACTTCGCCCAGGAGATCCGGCTGAGCGAGTTCACCCGCCATCAGGCGCACGACCTGATCGCCACGCCGATGGAGAACCTGCGCGTGCACATCCGCAGCCTGGACGAGGTGGTCGGCCGCATCTACGAAGAGACCGCCGGGCAGCCGAATTTGATCCAGTACTACTGCACGATTTTACTAAAGCACCTCGACCAGACCGGCAGCCGCGAGATCGGCCCGGATAGCCTGATCGACGTCTACTCCGACGAAGGCTTCACCAGCCACCTGTTGACCTCGTTCATGCAGAACACCGAGAACCGAGAGAAGGCGCTGATCTACGCCATCCTGATGAGCGGGGAAGAAGCCGGCGCCAAGGGTTTTAGCCACGAAGAGCTGGACGAGCTGCTGCGCAAGGGCGGCATCCAGCTGCCGCAGAGCGCCCTGGACGACGCCTGCAACGTGCTGACCCTGGCAGGCGTGATCCACCGCAAGGGGAAGGCCCTTTACTTCACCTCGCCGGTCTTCACC
>DATDRQ010000360.1:0-5934 GCA_035291645.1 Anaerolineales bacterium | reverse complement strand
TGGGATGAGGACCATAGCCTGGATCGCCAACGCCAGTCCCAGGTGAACCGCAACGGTAACAGGTCCTTCATTTGCGGAAACCAGCTGTCGGCCTAAGAACACCTGAGCCGCCAGCAGGACCGAGGAAATCCACAGTGGGCGGGTTAGCCAGGTGAACCGGCGGTAGCGCAGGTTGGCAACTACGATAGATGCGAGCAGAGAGAATCCGGCTACGAAAGATGCGAAGCGGTGCAGGTAGGAGAGAAGGGCTGCATCACCAGCGGGAGGCGTCCACTGTCCATAACAGGTCGGCCAATCCGGACAAGCCGATCCGCTCTCCGTCGCCCGGACGATGATCCCGAGCACGATCACGGAAAAGGTAAGCAGAGCGCTTGCCAGCAGAAGGTAACGGAACCAGGATGTTATCCGTTCAGAATCATTGTTGCTCATAATTTCCCACCATCATTTGACTTGGGTTGGGTTGCGGGGAGTGGTTGGGCAGCCGGTTGGACGTAACCCGGATGGTTTCGAGACTTCGCGGAGGTTTTTTCTTCGCGGCGGATGTAGACTGGATACCCTACTCCTAATATCGTGGCAAAAATGAACCACTGCAGGGCGTATCCCATGTGTGGTCCTTCGGTTAGGTCAAGTTCGGGCAAACTGCGATAGGGCATCCGTGTCCAGTTCTGGTCTGGCGCCTGTTGGATGTATACCAGAAGCAGCGGGTAGGGAGTCTGTGCGGCGATAGCGGCCACGTTGGCGACGTTCCAGGCAAGCAACGGAGGATCCCCGCGCTGAGGTATCGGATCTGCCCGTCCACCGATCTGGGGTCTGGTCTGTGGAGCCCGGATGATCCCTTTCACCAGAACTCGGCCCGGTTCTGCATACTTGCCGAGGTCGTGATTCTGGAAGTCCTCGAAAGGGATCCAGCCGCGGTTCACCAGAACGGTCTGGTCGCTGTCTTCGATTTTCAGTGGAGTGAGAACGTGTACGCCCAGCTCGTTTTCCCAGACCTGGTTGCGCAGGACGACCTCGTGCGCATGGTCATATTCGCCAGTCACGACGACTTGACGGTATTCCATATCCTCCAGGTGCGTATCCTGCAGAGCTGGCCCGCTCAGTTCCAACAAAGCTTGGGCTTGCTGCTCGAGAACTCGGGCGTTGAAAGACCGGCGTTGCTCCAGGCGATCCAGCTGCCAGATCCCTAAACGGACCATCACCACTACAGCAGTAACGACAATCAGAGTCGTCTTCCACCACGAACGGCTAAGAAGAATGCTGGGGTTCATTGTTGGTTCTATTTTCAGAATTGGCCGATCCACCGCCGTCTTTTTCCTTCTTCCGGGTAGTAAGAGGCCAGATGATGAGGCTGTATACAAAGAGGAACATCGTCGTCGGTGGCACGGCTAAAGCCAAAGCAGCAACCCTGGTTTCGAGCGTCGTTGCAGCCTTTACATCCAGGTCCAGGTATTTCGATGTCTGGAAGGAGCAAGAATAAGCCAGCCTTTCTGGCTCTTCCATGACCAGACTGGCGTTCGAACCAGCTGGGACCCATAACGGTCCCAGCTGGTGGTCGATCCGATCCTGGTTGCGGATCAACAGGGTATCGCCGACAACGAAGACCATCTCTTCAGGGATAGCCGGGACCGGTTCACCAGCCTCTACTCTTGACGCCGTCCCATCCGGTATGGTTAGTTCGATCACCTCGGGTGCCCGGTCACTCGGATCCTTGATCATTTTATACGCCAGTTCACTGCCTACCCAGACCAGGCCCAGCGAGATCAAGAAAAGAATAAAAATCCTACGCGCACCAAGACGGATAACTGTTTTCGAATCCATCGTATCGCACCAAATTTCGGCTGTTGCGTTCCCCTAATTTTCCTTCAGGATAAAGGAGACATCTGCGGCGATCCCCTCACTCTCGGTTCCGAAAGTGTATGTCACCCGTAGATTGCCACGCTGATCTATCAGATAGACTCGGGCTGTGTGGTCAACCAGGTAATTCTCAGGCTCTTGCTGATCGACTAACTCCCGGTAGACCCCATACGCATTCCAAACCTTTTCCAAATCCTGTTCTTGCCCGGTTAATCCTTGAATTTCGGCGTCGAAGTTGGAGAGATACCTATTGATCTGTTCTGGGGTATCTCGTTCCGGATCGGTCGTGATAAAGACGAATTCCACCCGTTCGGCCCTGTCGCCGAGCCGGGTCCGGATCTTTCCGAAATCGGAGAGAGTGACCGGACAGACATCTGGGCAATGGGTATACCCGAAGAAAGCCAGGACTACGTTCCCTTTCTGGTCCCTTAAGCGATAAGGTTGGCCATCCCGGTCGACCAGCTCAAAGTCAGCCGCCGGGGCGGGATTCTCGATCAGACTCCCCTGGAAGGTATGCCTCTTGGTTGAGATCAGGACTCCGACCGTGGCCGAAAACCCGATCAGGATTGCGATACCCAGAAATAGATAATGTCTTACTTGCATATCGTTCTTCTCTTGGTTGATCAGATTGAAACGAACCATCCGATCAGCCAGATTCACTCATGAAAAAGCCAGCTAACTCAGAGGGACACCTATGAGATAAAGGGCAGGGTAATAGAACACCCAGACTACGTCCACGAAATGCCAGTAGACTGCGGCAGCCTCGACTGGCCAATGACGTTCAGCAGAATAGAGACCCTTGCGCGCATTGCGGTAGACGATCAACAGGAAAACCAGCCCGGTAAGCACGTGGAAGGCATGGAAACCTGTCATCGTGAAGAAAACCGACGCCATGGCGTTCTCCCCTGGGGTGAAGGGTACGATTTGCCATTCCACACCGACAACGCCGATCAGGAATAGCGCACCCAGGATGATGGTGATCAGAGTCCCACGGAAGAACGTCTTCGTGTCGCCAATCGCTATGGCAGTTTCTGCGCGATTCATAAAGAAGCTGCTCATCAGAAGCATGGTGGTGATGACCAGTCCCAGGAGCTGGTTGAGCTCAGGTCGTTCCCCTCCGAACAAGTAATAACGGCTGACTAATAGACCCGCGAATACAAAGGTATCGGAAACCAGGAACAACCACAGGCCGATCCGGTTGGTGCCGGTCTTATAGCGATAATCGCTCAGGGCTTCCGGGGTTTGGTTTACATCAGGGTGTGAAGCCATCAGCGAGCCTCCTCCTCACCGGAAAACAGGCGGGGCAGATGCATGTAATCCCGGATAATCATGACGGCCTTCAGAATTGAAATTCCCCAAAGCGGCCAGGACCAGGTGAAAGCGATGCTGCCGATGAAGAACTCGCCGATGGTCAGGACCATCAATAAAATAAACACGGCGGCACCAACCCTGTAAGCTTCTTTCAATATGTCTTTTCTTTTTTCGTCCATTTCCTTATTCTCCGGATTAATCCCAATTTCAGGGGTCAATTTTTCGACAAAAGATACGGATACCTGTTGGCTAATCAGCAGGAGCCGGGGCAGGAAGAGGGCCGGAAGCAGGCGTCACAGTTGGCGGCGCCTGCTTCCTCGCATAAACCGACCCCTCCAGACCATAATCATAAGGCTCACCAACCACCTCGATGGGAGTCTCATAGTTGTGCGCAGGGATCGGCGAAGGCAGCAAGGTCCATTCCGGCGAGCGGGACCTCCAGGGATTGGCGACTGCCACCTCTCCCCGCCGCATGCTGCGGATTATGTTCGTTATGAAGACCAATACACCAAAACCGATCGCGAATGCGGCAATGGTGATCATGATCTGTTGAGTCGTGATGCCCAGGGCAGGATCATAGTCGGCAATCCTGCGGCGCATCCCCAGGAGACCGATCTGCATTTGCGATAGCGATTGGACGTAGAATCCCAGAAGGATGAACCAGAAGCTAATCTTCCCTAAACGCTCAGAATACATCCGCCCAGTCATTTTCGGGAACCAGTAATAAATCGCCGCGATGAAGGGGAAAATATACCCACCGAACATGGTGGCATGGAAGTGACCAACAATGTAGTAAGTATCGTGCAGGTGCAGGTCGGTGGCAACGGTGGCGTTGGGAGGGCCGCTTAACCCGCCCAGCAGGAAGATGGATATCGCTCCCAGGACATACAACATGGGCGTCTGAAAAGAGATCTTGCCGCGCCATAATGTTGCAATCCAGCTGAAGAACTTGACCCCGGTCGGGACGGCGACCAGCAAGGTGGTATAGGTAAAGGGAACCCGTAGATAGCTGGCCATGCCGGAGGTGAACATGTGGTGCGCCCACACCAGGAAACCGATCAATGCGATCGCCATCGAAGACATCGCCACAAATTTGTAGCCAAAGAGCGGCTTCCTTGCAAACACCGGGAGCAGCTCGCTGATCACACCCAGGCCGGTCAGGACGAACACGTAGACTGCTGGATGTGAGTAGAACCAGAACAGGTGTTGGAATAGAAGTACGTTACCCCCTTCCGCCGGATTGAAGAAATCCATTGCAAACACTCGCTCGAACAACACCATCTGGAAGGAAAGGCCGATCAATTGGGTGACAGTCAGGGCGATCAAAGCCGTTGCCAGGGCTGACCAGACGAAGATCGGCATGCGGAACAGGCTCATCCCCGGAGCGCGCATTCGTAAGGTGGTGGTGATTACGTTGAGCGCGCCTAAGATCGATGAAAGGCCGATCACATAGACCCCTAGGAAAAACATCGAAAAGGCGACTTTACCAAGATTGGCACTCAATGGGGGATAGCCGGTCCAGCCGGCATCGACTCCACCCAACAACAGGGTCGTCAAGAGCATCACGATGCCGGGGATGTTGATCCAATAGGCAAAGGCGTTCAAGCGCGGAAAGGCCATATCGTTGGCGCCGATCATCAGCGGGACCAGGAAGTTGGACATGGCGCCGACGCCCAACAGGATGCCTCCGATGTTTACGATCCCATGCAGGCTGATCATGGAGTTGAACTGGTCGGCCGTGAGAAATTGCAGCCCAGGTTCCGCCAATTCTGTCCGGAATATCAGACCGAACAGACCGGCGGTCAGGAGTAGCACAAGCGATGTGATCCCGTACTGGATCCCGATCACCTTATGGTCATAGGACACATTCATCAGCTTGCGGACGCCCGTCAATTCTGGCTGGTTGAATCCCGGCCCCGGAGTCTCGAGACCCCTCATCCACTGGAGCCAATCGTTCATGACGCCAGTGCTCAGCATGAAGGTGATCGTGCCGACGATCGCTCCGCCAACCAGAACAGGCTCTTCTTTCCAGGCCGGTAATCCCACCAGGACCCGGATAATGATCGTCAGGACCGACCCGGCGATCCAACCCAGAACCAGCCCGATCAAACCTCGGATGAGCGAAGATCTGAAGAAACTCATTTCATCCTCCTGCAATCGCTATTTCACGCTCTTGATGAACTCGATCACATCGGCAATCTGTTCATCAGTCATATCTTTGGCGATGGTATGCGGCATCAGATCCTGGAACCCTGCGGTGATCTTGACGCCCGGATCGCGGATCGACTCGTAAAGGTAGGCATCGTCTACCAAAACGGCTGTCCCGTTTGCCAGCTGTTCCTCAGCCCCATAAAGGCCTTTCCAGGTGGGACCAACCAGCGCGCTGCCGTCGACGCTATGACAGGACCGGCAGGCAAACTGTTGGGTCAGCTTATCTCCACGCCCAACCGGGGTGTTGGCGCCTTCTCCTTCGCTCCCCGGAGGCGGTGGGGCGTTAGCCTGGACCCAGGCATCGAATTCTTCTTGAGATAAAACCTTAACAGGCGATTCCATTGAATAATGCTGGCGCCCGCACAACTCTGCACAGCGCAGCTTATACTCACCGACTTCATCGGGGGTGATACGTAATTGGCGTTCGAATGCATCACCGGGCAGCGCATCTTGTTTAACCCGGAATTCGGGCACCCAGAAAGAATGGATGACATCTGTCGAAGACAGGATGAGCAGCGCTTGTTTATCGACCGGCAGGATCATTTCCGTCGACAGGAT
>DATDRQ010000359.1:0-4768 GCA_035291645.1 Anaerolineales bacterium | reverse complement strand
ACCTGGTCTCAAGATGTAAACCTGGGTTTGAGGACTCTAAAGGCAAGAACCGCCGCCACGATAAGTCCTGACAAGACCACACCGATCACTACCCCAGTCGTAGAACTACCACCAGAACCGCTCGGACCTGCCAGGCTGAGTCCGGACAAATCTGGTGTTGGCGTAGGCTGGATCGTAGAGGCAGGTTCGAAAGTTGGTTGAGCGGGCGGCGAAGGAAGTGCGGTCGGTGCAGGTGTGTTCGCTTGCAGCGCTGGCAAATCAACCGGCAATTCCAAGGGACGATCCAAGTAAGATATGGCATATTGAAGAACACCGCTCAGTTCCGTCCCTTTTATCGTTGAGTATATAAGATCTAACTTCCCATTCGGCGAGGCAGTCACGCCCATCGCAGAGATTTGTGAAGTAGGCTCATAACCGAGTTCGACGTTCTCATTCACTGACCAGCGTTCGTCCTCCCATATCCAGTGGCGTAGAATAAACCTGCCCGTCGATCCCTGGACAATCTGAAGCAAATGAAGCCTTTCAGATGGATCCAGCACCAGCTTTGCGTTCTGAAGGCTTTCCCCGAAGCTGGAGAGACTTTGTGGGGCGCTCCAGTCTGTGCCTCCCTCCAGGAGATGCTGGTACCTGATGACCGGTTCCCCATTAATTTCTTCCTGCCAATTTCGATATACAGAACCCTTGTCAGCCGAAGTGATCTGGCTCCAAATAACGTTTGTGCCCGCCACTTGCTCTGCTTCCGACCAGGTATTCCCGCCATCTCCCGAGCGTGCATAATATAACCCCAGGGTACCACTTTCGCCCGGGAGCGGTTTGTGGACCCAGAGGGCATGCAGATCGCCGTCCGGCGTCTGGGTAATTTGCGGCTGGTCAACCATCTGCCAGCCTGCGCTCACCCCATCAAAGATTCGAACTGGCTGGGCCCAGTTTTCTCCCCCATCCTCAGACCGGGCCAAGTAGATGCCGCGCCCCTCATTCAGTGGAACGGAATAAATGACGTAGATCGTCCCATTATCGCTGACCAGGATGAAGGGGGTTCGGGCTACCGATTCTGGTTGGGAGATCGGTATCTGATCAGACCACTCTGCGATGCTGTTTGCCCTGGCTGAATTAGCCCAACTAAAAAAAATCTTTCCATCCTTGATGGAACTCCAGGCGACCAACAAACGTCCTTGAGCGTCGATCGCTGCAGCTGGCTGGCCTGCACTTTCATCTGGCAATTGGATTACCTCGACCGGTTGTGTCCAAACTTCTCCGTCCCCGCCGATGTAAAATATAGATGTCCGATTCGAATCGCTTCTATCCCCGCTTGCCTGGCTCCAAAGCACGTGTAAAAGTTTTCCGGGTCCCGAAACAAGCACAGGTGCCTTCATCTCTAATGGTTTGGTAACCAGCTCGAATGGTTTGCTCCAACCCGCTTCTGTTGGAAACCAGTCGGCGATATTACTTAACCGGCGGCTGGTGAACCAGATATCTTTCCCGTCGCCGGTGTCGCAACCCACGACCGCCAGCTGATTGTTTTGCACCAACTGCGGTTGCAGGCAGCCAAAGGATACCTGGCCTGAAGTCTCTTGATCGTTAAAAGTAGACAGTTCATTCTGAATTTGAGGATCGCTCCACAGTTTCTGGTCCCAGTCCCAGGCGACCAGGTTTACCTGGCTCTGAAGGATAGTCCAAAACAAGGCAAAGTCGCTTCCATTGCTGAGGATCCTGTTGTCTTGCCCGCAGAGCGGTGGAGGTTCAAGCATCTGCTTGGTTTCGCTCCAGGTGATTCCGGTATCACCCGACCAACGATATTGGAAGGGACAACTTCCGGCCAGGTTTAATCGTTGCCATACCAGCAGAACCGTGTCCTCGAGGGCAGTGACCTGAAGATTCAAAGGGTTTCCTGATCCTAGTTCCAGATCTGAACGATCAATTTCCTGCGGATCGTTCCAGGTTCTGCCTTCATCCGTGGATTTCGCCAGATACACTCGCTCCCGCGGGCGATTATCCCAGGCAATGTAGACATTGACCGATTCATCAGATGTACTGGTAGCAATATCCACATTTGAGTCGGCCGGCTCGAGCGCACGAAAGTACGGCGAGAAATATATCCCCGCAGGCGATGACCACCCGGTGCTGCCGTTACTCAGGAATCTGTAATATACACCAGCAGGCAATTCGGGAGCGTCGAGAGGTTGAATATAGCTCAAGTGGATATCGCCAGAAGAGTCGAGTGTAACGTCAAAATCTAAGGCTGAATCGCTCAGCTTCACAACCGATGCTTCTGTAGCTGTTTGAGCAAATTCAGCTGCTCTAGCCCTGCTATAGTAGAGCCCGGCATCACTTCCCACCCAGAAGGTATGGATATTTCCGTTCTGATCTGCAATGAGGGTGGGGATCGAATCGTCTAAAGGTAAGGTGACAGCTGAGGGGGTATCCCAGCCTGTCTCATTTCCAGAGACATAAACCGGCCCCACGAACTCATCGTTCCAAAGGAGCTGGTACTTCCCTTCTGCGTCGAAGGTTATGCCAGGATCGGTGGCGGAACCAGAATGAGACAGGTTGACTGGAGTGGACCAGTCATCCCCGGATATTGTTTGAGCCCTGGCGCCTGCACCGGGGAATAAAAGTATAAAAAGGAAGGTAAGAAAAACAGTGAGATATATATTTTTTTTCATCGGAAGTGCCGCACAAGCAGAATTATAGATCTGCCGGTTCTTTCCGCGCCCTGGCATGATTTACCGGGAAACTTATCGAAATAAATTGGGAACTGCTCTTAACGGATTTCCCCAGGATCGAGAGTCCAGCAAGGAAGTTAGTATGCTCCTCTTCGCCTGATAACAGCCGGGATTGTTTGAAAGAGAATATGCAGATCGAGCCAGATGTTCCAGTTGCGGATATAGTACATATCCAGACGCACACGTTCATCGTAGGATACATCCGAGCGCCCGCTCACCTGCCATAACCCGGTTATTCCCGGCTTGACCGTCAACAAATTAAGATCCCATTTGCTATATTTTTCAACTTCTTCTGGCGTAATAATGCGCGGGCCAACCAGAGACATCTCTCGTTTAAGCACATTGAAAAATTGGGGCAGCTCATCCAAACTCGATTTGCGTAAGAATTTACCGGCTCGAGTCACGCGCGGATCTTCTTTTAGTTTATAGTTCTCAGCCAGCTCGTTCATTAATTCAGGAAAACCGGAAAGGAGCTCATCGCCATTGATACTCATGGTCCGGAACTTATAGGCATCGAATTGCTTCCCATTCATGCCCATTACCCGGCGACGAAAGATAACCGGCCCTGGCGAATCGAATTTTACAGCTATGGCGATCAGGAGGAGAAACGGGAATATCAGAATCAATGCGGGAATCGTCAGGCTATAGTCCAGGAGTAATTTTAGAAAATGGTCGATGCCGGTTAACCGCACCTTATTCAGGCTGACGAGCGGGACGGATGCGAAATCCTTGACGGTTAATCCGGTTGTGAAGATCTCGTAGAGTCCTGAGGACAAACGTACGTTGACATCACCTGAGACTCCGAATTGTTGGAAGACATCCAACATCCTGTCGCGGGTGGTAAACGCGCTGCTTGCCAGGATAAGCTCTTCGATATCGTATCTGATGACGAGGTCCGGGAGATGATCGACATTGCCCAAGACTTCTAGATTGTTGGATACACACACCCCGGTCGAGTATTTCTGGTCGATAAATCCGATCACCTGCAGACCGGATGTTTTCCTGTTTGTCAACTGTTCGGCTAAAGAAATCCCCTCGCTATTTGCGCCAATGATCACCGCATTTTGGATGAAATAGCCGTGTCTCCTGAAATAATAAATTCCCCTGCGGATCGAAAAACGACCGAGCGAAGCGAGTAGGAAAATGAGGCCCCAGGCCATTAACAACCAACCACGTGCGAAGATTAACTGTGGCTGCAGGAAGCCGGCAGCAATGACGATAAATAAACCAGCCGTGGTCGCGTTAAAAACCAGCGCATATTCTCTGGTTCCAGAGAGTATTTTTTGCCGGTTATAAAGACCCACAAGCGCGAAGATGAAAAGCCAGAGAGGGACCAATAACAGTGCGGATGTCTGGTAAAAGACAAATAACGGATCGGCATCGGCTTGAAAAAATCCTGGAGAGATTTCGAAGCGCACAAAGTAGGCGATGCGGAAGGCTAAAGCGACCGCCACAAAATCGCTTAGGACCAAACCCAGGGTAAGCAGGCGCCATTGTAAACGTCGCGTTATTTCGCTCGCACCCGATGATATTCTGGGTGGGGCGAGCGTCTCGTTCATCAATTGCGAAGATGGTGGAATCGTTTCCATAAACGGATTAATTGAACAATCAGCTCTGACTGTGGTCGGATTTCCGATCGTCTTTTTCGATCAACAAAAAACCGCTATGGAGGCCATAGCGTGAAGAAAGTTTCCTCTTATATATTGAAACATCCGTCGACCCGGCGCGCTCCGCCCTTCCGACATGAATGGTCAGACGGAAAGGACTCATTCCCCGCTTGAACTATTCGATTTGCCGTTATTTTTCAATTACGAGTTTATTTTTCCCAAAAAAGCCCACCCCGGAACGAGAAATTCGACCGATAAGGATGGATATGCCCAATAGTGGCTGGGATTCGGAGGTGATTACCCGGAGTTGCTGATGGCTTTCAGGTCGAAGAGGTTAATCCGTCTGTTAAATAATTTAACAGACTTCCATCTAATTAACCTGCAGACGAAAGTAAGCGCTCTCATGATAAAAGGGACATCGAATAAGAACAGGTAAAG
>DATDRQ010000358.1:0-2301 GCA_035291645.1 Anaerolineales bacterium | reverse complement strand
CCTGCACCCGAGCTGGAGGTAAGGGCAAGTTCGAGCAGTCTCTGCAGGCGCGGGATCATCCCGGCCGGGTCCGGGTGCAGGCCTTCGATCAGCAGGGCGTTCTCATAGATCTGCTCGACCACCAGCGAGGCGAGCGGGCTGCCCTCCGGCAGCCGGTCTAATCCGGCCAGGATCGGGTGGCGGGGGTTGATCTCCAGGACTTTCTTGGGGGTCTCGAAGTCCTTATCCAGCAGGCGGTAGACCCGCTGCAGCTCCTGGCTGAGGGCGCCTTCTGGGTCCACCAGGCGGGCGGGTGAATCGGAGAGGCGTTCGCTGGGACGGACGCCTGCCACCCGGTCGCCAAGCTGGGACTGGAATCTGGCAACCAGGGCGGCGGCGTCGGGCCCTGCTTGCGGGTCGTCTGCCTCGCTTCCTGGCGGCGCACCCTGCGGCAGCTCCAGGTCGGCGCTGGCGGTGTTCGCCAGGGGGAAATCGTGATAGGAATTCAACCGGGTCAGCACGAAGGCGTCCAGCGGGTCGGTGAGCAGGAGCACTTCATAACCGTAGCGGCGGACCAGGTCTAGATGGGGGCTGAAGAGGGTGGAACGGGTATCTTCCCCAATGAGGTAGTAGATCGACTTCTGATCAGGGAGCATGCGCGCTGCGTAATCGTCCAGGGATGACCAGGCGTCTGGTTGGGCGGTGGTGTGGAAGCGCAGCAGCGGGTAGAGGGCCTCCGGTTCCTCCGGTTCGATCGCCACGCCCTGCTTGATGAAGCGGCCATACGCCTTCCAGAAACTCCCGTATGCGTCTGGGTCTTTCTTCGCCAGCGAGGCCAGCGTATCGAGCACTTTTGTGGTGACCAGCCGTTTGAGGTTGGCCAGGACCCGGTTGGACTGGATCGACTCGCGCGAGATGTTCAACGGCAGGTCTTCCGAGTCGACCACCCCGTCGATGAATTGCAGGTACTCTGGCAGCAGGTCGCGGTTGAATTCCTGGATCAACACCTTGCGGGCGTACAGCTTCAAACCCGGCTCCTTGCGCAGGGCGAACGGGCTGCGTTCGGGGCTGGCGGGGACGTACAGCAGGGCATACAGCTGCACGGGGGCATCCACCAGCATGTGAGCATGGGCCAGGGGTTTTTCGATGTCCAGGGTCAGCTGCCGGTAGAAGGCTTCGTAGGCTGGCTCGTCCACCTGGCGCGGGTTCTGCCGCCAGAGTGCAGTCTGCCGGTTGGCCTGCTGCGGATCACCCCCGATATAGATGGGAAAGGGGACGAAGTCGGAGTGGCGGCGGACGATCTCGCGCAGGCGGCTCTCCTGGGTGAACTCGCGGGCGTCCTCTTTAAGATGAAGCACCACGCGCGTGCCGCGCTCCGCCTTCTCGGCCGGCTCGACGGTGAAGGTATCCGCCCCGCTCGAGGACCAGGCGGCGGGCCGGGCATCAGGGGGAAAGGAGAGCGAGATGACGTCGATCTTGTCCGCCACCATGAAGGCGGAGTAGAAGCCGACGCCGAACTGCCCGATGATATCGGTCAGGTTCTGGCCGCCTTTTTGAAGACCGCCTTTCTGAAGGCCACCTTTCTGAAGGCCACCCTCCTGGGCGGCGGCCAGGAAGGCGCGCGCCCCGGAGTGAGCGATAGTGCCCAGGTTTTCGACCAGCTCTTCAGTGGTCATGCCGACGCCGGTATCCTGGATGGTCAGCGTGTTGGCCTGCGGGTCGGGCAGGATGCGGATGCTGAGTTCGGCATCCGGGTCGAGCACGGCGCGGTTGGTGAGCAGCTCGAAGTCCATGCGGGTGAGCGCGTCGGCGGCGTTCGAGAGCAGCTCACGCAGGAAGATCTCGCGCTCGGTGTAGAGCGAATGGATCAGGATGTCGAGCAGCTGGCGGGTCTCGGCCTTGAAGGGGATGGGCTGGTTGGGTGGGATGGGGGTTTCATGAGCGGTCATCACTTTCCCTCCTAAATGGCTGCGAATGCTTAACGTGCGAGATGCGATTATACCGCCGTAAATAGGTGGGTGAAAATAAATCCGGCGCTTCCTTGAGTGGATAGGAAGCGCCAGCAGTTATCGAAGAAACACCAACAGTGCGTAGTCATTTACACTGGTGCTTTTCCGTATTCGAGTTTAGGGGGCGCGCCGGGAGATGGGTAGGAAGACCTTACGTTGGTTTCCTTGTTTGTCTATCAATATCCGGACGTCAATGAAGTCTCCCTGGCTGTCGATCGCTCTAGCAAAAAATTGGTTGAAATCATCGCCCAACCTGTTTTCCGTCAAGCCTGGATCAAACCAATATTGATAAGGGGAAGCGGCAATCTCGGCG
>DATDRQ010000357.1:0-8113 GCA_035291645.1 Anaerolineales bacterium | reverse complement strand
TAATCGGCGGGCAGGCCTTCCTGGCGGCGCGGACCTACCCATATTACCTGACCTATTACAATCCGCTGATGGGCGGCAGTAAAAAAGCGCCCGAGGTCATGATCATCGGCTGGGGAGAAGGCCTGGACCAGGCAGCGAGATTTTTAAACGGCCTCCCCAAATCCGAAAGGATGAAGGTCATGTCGTTGTACCCGCATGGAAGTGTTTCATACATCTTTAATGGCGAAGCGCTCGACCAGCCCCTGGTTTGGGAAGGACCAGAACCATTGATGGCGCAGGGAATCGATTATGTTATTTTGTACCGAAACCAGATCCAACGCCAGCTGCCAGACCCTGCCATGCTGGAATATTTTGCCGGACAAACGCCAGAATACGTGGTGTATATAGACGGTCTGAGATACGCCCAGATCTTCGGTATCCAATAAGTCAGGGCGCCATCTCCGGACTTCGTGTTCGGATACGGAGACCGCCGTATCGAGGAAGGTAACTTCGAATCGTGATCCGGGATGCCAGGTTTTCGGTTATAATTCAGTGGCTGAATTTTAGAATTCGTTATGCAGACCTCACCTGACCCCACCCGTGAATTAGCCCTGCTCGAGCAGATCGAGTACGATCCGGACGTAACCCAGGCTTCCCTGGCAGCCCAGCTAGGTGTAGCCGTAGGGACGGTCAACTGGCATCTCAAGCGCCTGGTCTCCAAGGGCTACGTCAAGGTCAAACGGGCGCAGCGGAGAAAGCTGCGCTACATCATCACGCCTGAAGGCATCGCCTTCCGGGCGCGCCTGACGGTGAACTATATCGAGCAGTCTATGCAGCTCTACCGGCTGGTGCGGGAGCGCGTCCGGGAAGCATTGGTCGAAGTCAAACACTCCGGTTTCACTTCCGTACGGATCCTGGGGGAAGGAGATATCGCCGATATCTGCCGCCTGACGTGCATCGAGATGGGCGTGGGGATATCCGATGGTCCCGGTGTGCCCCTTCTGGAGTTGCACGGCATGAGAGTCGTTGTCCACCTGGAAGGCTTACCGGCGGGGGCCTGGCCGGCGGAGAGAGTGGAGTAGATTAATCAGATGATGGCAGATGTAGGACATATTCTCATCACAGGCGGCGCGGGATATATCGGCTCGCTGCTCACAGGCCAACTACTCCGCTCTGGCTACAGGGTTACCGTGGTGGATGACCTGCTTTTCGGAGGTGAATCGCTGCTGGCGTATTTCTCCTTTCCGTCTTTCCACTTCGTCAAGGCGAATGTATGGGAACCGAGAGTAATCCGCAACAGCATGACCGCAGACTGGCCGACGCCCGATGCGGTTATACACCTGGCGGCAATCGTGGGCTTCCCCGCCTGCCAGGCGGTCGGGCGCCAGGTAGCCTGGCGATATAACGTGGAGGCCACCCGGCGAGTTTACGAACAGGCGGATGAGATTGGCGCGCAGCGTTTCATCTTCTCTTCGACTTACAGCAACTACGGATTGTCTGAAGACGGGCAACCGGTCACGGAGACATCGCCATTAAACCCGCAGTCGCTGTACGCCGAGACGAAGGTGAATGCCGAGCGCTACCTGCTGACCCAGGCAGACGGCTCGTGCGCAACGCTCATCTTCCGCTTTGCAACGCTGTTCGGGCTTTCGCCCCGCACCCGCTTCGACCTGATCATCAACCAGTTCGTGTTGGAAGCTTTCACCAGGCGGGAGCTGCTGATCTACCAGCGCGGCTACTCACGGTCTTTCATGCACATCCGCGACACGGTTGAAGGGATTATGTTGGGTCTGCGAACTCCAATCGAGATGATTCGCGGGCAGATATTCAACCTGGGCTCGGACGAAGGCAATTGCACCAAGGATGAGATCGTGGCAACGATCTTGAAACGCCTTCCGGAAACGGTCGTGAGCTACAAGGATATGACTTTTGGCGGTGATATGCGCGATCTTACCGTCTCCTATGAAAAAGTGCGCAAGCAGTTAGGTTTTGAGGCCAGGTACAGCGTTGACGATGGCGTGCGCGAGGTGCTGCATGCGCTGCGGGACGGCCTGATCAGCAACCCGCAGGACATGCGCTACCGGAACGCCCATTTCATCGTCCAGTAGCCAATCGATTGGAGTGGAGTGAGACAGATGGCCGCTTCGATGGAGATAAATCTTGAAAAATCGCAGGACCGGCTCCAATTCAATTGGAGAGAAAAGCGCGTGATCGTGACCGGCGGGATGGGCTTCCTGGGGTCGTTCGTTTACGAACAGCTGCAGGAGCGCGGCGCCGGCGAGATCATAGTGCCGCGCTTCGAAAACTACGACCTGACGGAGCTGGAGGCTATCCAGCGCCTGTTTGTGGACCATGCTATTCAAGGTGTTCAGAATCCCGAAGTGGTCATCATCCACCTGGCTGCCCTGGCCGGAGGAATCGGAGCCAACCGGGCGCGCCCGGCGGATTTCTTTTACCAGAATCTGATGATGGGCGTCCAGTTGATGCACGCGGCCTGGCAGCGTGGGGTCGGGAAGTTCGTCGCCATCGGCACTATCTGTGCTTACCCCAAGTTCACCCCGCTCCCGTTCCAGGAAGAGAATCTATGGGATGGCTACCCGGAGGAGTCCAACGCCCCATACGGCCTGGCCAAGAAAATGCTGCTGGTGCAGGCGCAGGCCTACCGCGAGCAGTACGGCTTCAACGCCATCTACCTGCTGCCGGTCAACCTGTACGGCCCACGCGATAATTTCAACCTGGAGACCTCGCACGTGATCCCGGCCTTGATCCGCAAGTGCGTCGAGGCCCAGGAGCGTGGCGAGAAGCAGGTGGTGGTCTGGGGAGACGGTTCCCCAACACGTGAGTTCCTGTATGTGGAGGACGCCGCGCGTGGCATTTTGCTGGCTGCGGAACGCTACGACGGGGGCGAGCCGGTCAACCTGGGTTCGGGTTACGAGATCTGCATCCGGGAGCTGGTGGAGATGGTCGCCCGATTGACCGGTTACCAGGGAGAATTGGTGTGGGATACCTCGAAACCGAACGGGCAGCCTCGCCGGGCGCTGGATGTGCGGCGGGCGCAGGAGTATTTTGGCTTCCGCGCAGAGATGCCGTTCGAGGAAGGGCTGCGCCGGACGATCGAGTGGTACAAGGAGTTCAGGAGAAGCGGCGGGGATTAATCAGGCTCCTCCGCACCGACTCCGAGAAAATATCATGGCACACACGGCTCTAGCCAACAAGCCCGAGGAAGAGATCCTCATCATCCGACCGACGCGCGGCTGGGGTACGCTCAACCTGCGCGACCTGTGGATCTACCGCGAGCTGGTCTACTTCCTCACCTGGCGAGATCTCAAGGTGCGCTATAAACAGACCGCCCTGGGAGCCGCCTGGGCGATCCTCCAGCCGGTCCTTTCGATGGTCGTCTTCAGTGTCTTCTTTGGCGGCCTGCTGAACGTCCCCTCGGACGGCATCCCGTACCCGGTGTTCTCTTACACCGGCCTGCTCCCGTGGGGGGTCTTCTCGAAAGCCTTGAACGATGCCGGGCGCTCCCTGGTGACCAACCGGACGATGATCACAAAGATCTACTTCCCGCGCATGGTCATCCCTTTGGCGAGCGTCCTGGCGGGGGTGGTGGATTTCCTGATCGCCTTCATCGTCCTGCTGGGCTTGATGGTGTATTTCCACATCCAGCCGACATCGAACGTTTGGGCGTTGCCTCTATTCCTCTTACTGGCCTTGATCACTGCCTCAGGCGTCGGCCTGTGGCTCTCGGCGATGAACGTGCTCTACCGGGACATTGGATATATCATCCCCTTCCTGACGCAGCTGTGGTTTTATCTGACCCCTATCGTCTACCCGTCGAGTGAGATACCAGAGAAGTGGCAACTGTTGTATGCCCTCAACCCGATGGTCGGGGTAGTTGAAGGCTTCCGTTGGGCGCTTTTAGGTACAGAAACTGCACCGGGTCCGATGGTGGCGGTCTCAGCAGTGATCGCGGTGCTCATGTTAATCACAGGCATGTTCTACTTCCGGCGCATGGAGAGAACCTTTGCGGATATGGTGTAATCCCGCGCATCGCTACCTCAACTGTGTGATTGGTCGTTGATGATGAGTGAACTCGCAATAAAAGTGGAGGACTTAGGCAAGCAGTACCGCATCGGCTTATCGCCGGAGCGCTATAGGACGCTGCGTGATTCGCTCGTCCAGGCAGTCACCGCGCCGGGGCAGCTGATCCGGCTGAACGGCAGCCGCTCGCGGGATCGGATCTGGGCCTTGCAGGAGGTGTCTTTCGACGTCCAGAAGGGCCAGGTGCTGGGCGTGATCGGGCGCAACGGGGCCGGCAAGAGCACCCTACTCAAGATCCTCTCCCGGGTGACCGAACCGACTACCGGGATGGTCGAGATCCACGGGCGGGTCGGGTCGCTCCTGGAAGTGGGCACCGGTTTCCACCCGGAGCTGACCGGCCGCGAGAACATTTACCTTAACGGGGCCATCCTGGGTATGAAACGGGCTGAGATCGACGCCAAGTTCGACGAGATCGTGGCGTTCTCCGAGGTGGAGAAGTTCATCGATACCCCCGTGAAACGTTATTCCAGCGGCATGTACCTGCGCCTGGCTTTCGCCGTCGCGGCCCACCTGGAGCCGGATATCCTGGTCGTGGACGAGGTCCTGGCGGTGGGCGACGCAGAGTTCCAACGCAAATGCCTGGGCAAGATGAGTGACGTCGCCCAACAAGGCCGAACGGTGCTCTTCGTCAGCCACAACATGTCCGCTATCCTGCGCCTGACGGAGGAGTCGCTCGTCCTGGACAAGGGGCGCCTGCTGTTGCGCGCGCCGACTACCCAGGCGGTGGACTTCTACATGTCCTCCGGATTTTCCGATACGGGCCAGCGCCTCTGGGAGCCCGATGAGGTCCCCTCCGAGGCGGCGCCCTTCCGCCCGCTGGCAGTCCGGCTGTGCGATACACTGGGGCGGGTGGTGGACACGATCCGATCCACCGAACCGGTTTCTGTGGCTGTCGATTACGAATTGTCTGCGCCGGTCACTGGTTTACGGGTGGGCATTTACCTGCTCACCACGCGCGGCGAGTACGTCTTGACCTCCTTCGACACGGACGATCCTGAACTGTACGAGCAGTACAGTGTGCGCCCGGCAGGTCGTTACGTCAGCGCCTGCACCCTGCCGGGAAATTTCTTAAACGAAGGCCGCTACGTGATCGGGCTGAATGCCAGCTCTTTCCGGGTCAAGCGCTATTTTCAGGACGAGCAGGCGCTGACCTTTACGGTGGACGGCGCCGGTGCGCCCGGTATGCAGTGGCCAGAAGCGCGCCTGGGGCCGGTGCGCCCCGACCTGAACTGGAAGATCGAGGCGGCATGATCCCGAAGAATATCGCCAAACACATCCTGGGCGAACTGCCGCTCACCGCGGAGACCTACTGGTACCTGCGCCAGGCCGGTAAACCGCTGAATAAGTCCTTCAGCCTGGAAGCATTGCGAAAGGGATTACCGGCCTGGCGCGCACAAGCGGCCGAGGCCGCCAGGCGCGCCAGACCTGGGAAGAAGGTGCTCATCTTCGCCACCCTGCACTACTGGATCTCGCACGCCACGTTGAGCGGGCTGGCGCTGGCGGGATTGGGGCACGAAGTAACCCTGGCTTACCTGCCCTACGGGCGCTGGCAGCAGCCGATCAACCGCTTCGACCTGCGCCGCCAGAACCTTTACGCCAGCAACGTCCTCCAGCAGGCAGGTGCGTTGGTCCAGGAGGTGTCATTCCTGAACAAGGATTCCCGCGGCATTGAACTGCCCTCCCAGTTGGAGCGAGAGGTCGAGGAGGTTTCCTTCCGGGATACACAATACAGCCTGCAGGTCGAAGAGGTCTCCCCGGGCAGCGAGCTGTATCGCTTGCGGCAGGAGCGTAACCGGGAGGCCGCGCAGGCTGCCCTGGCCTGGATGGAGCGGGAAAAGCCCCAGGTGGTGGTCATCCCGAACGGCACCATCCTCGAATTTGGTGTGCTCTACCGGGTGGCGCGCCACCTGGGCATCCGCTGCGTAACTTACGAGTTCGGCGAGCAGCGTAACCGCATCTGGCTGGCGCAGGATGCCGAGGTGATGCGGCAGAGCACGGAGGCTCTATGGGCGGCGCGCGGCGGTCGGGATCTGAAACCGATGGAACTGGAACAGGTCCAGGCCCTCTTCGCCGCCCGCCAGAAAGCCAGCCTGTGGGAGAACTTCTCTCGCCGCTGGCAGGGCGTGCCCAGCAAAGGCGGTGAGCAGGTGCGGCAGGCGCTCAGCCTGGATGAACGCCCCGTGGTGCTCCTGGCGACCAACGTGATCGGCGACAGCCTGACCCTGGGAAGGCAGGTCTTCAGCGACAGCATGACGGAATGGCTGGAGCGCACCCTGCAGTTCTTCGCCGGGAAGCCCGGTGTGCAGCTGGTGGTGCGCATTCACCCGGGCGAGCTGATCACCAAAGGTCCCTCCGTCGGGGAGGTCGTCCAACGGGCGCTGCCAGGCGGTTTGCCGGAGAATATCCACCTGGTGGCTGCTGATGCGGCGGTTAACACCTATGATATCGTGGCGATCGCAGATCTGGGGTTGGTTTATACGACCACGGTCGGGCTGGAGATGGCGATGAGCGGGATACCGGTGATCGCCATCGGGCAGACGCATTACCGCGGAAAAGGTTTTACGCTGGACCCGGATTCCTGGGCAGGCTATCTCGAACTACTCGACCAGGTCCTGGCGAACCCGGCCAAATACCGCCTCACCCGCCAGCATCTGGACCGGGCCTGGGAATACGCCTACCGCTTCTTCTTCGAATACCCCCAACCCTTTCCCTGGCACCTGGTCCACCTTTGGGAGGACCTCCAGGCATGGCCGCTGGAGCGCGTGCTCGGCGAAGAGGGGCAGGCGCAGTTTGGCGAGACTTTCCGCTACCTGGCCGGAGAGCCGGTCGATTGGTCAAGGAAACCCGAGTTGGTTGAACAGGGGGAGCAGGCATGACAACCCCGCTGGAGGCTGAGATCAAGCGGCAGGTGCGCCAGTTCTACGACCAGGTTGGCTGGCAGGAGGCCGGCGAGGGTTATTATCAAAACGCGCGTTACGAAGACCTGCGCCCGGTCTCGCAAGAATACATCCGCCGCTGCCACCTGCGGGTGGCGCGCCATCTCGCCCCCCAGGGGCGCCTGCTATTGGACGCCGGATCGGGTCCCATCCAGTACGCCGAGTACCTGGAATACTCCAGGGGATACCAGGCCCGCCTGTGCGCGGATATCTCGATCGTCGCCTTGAAGGAAGCGCGTCGGCGCATCGGCGATCGGCAGCAGGGCGGGCACGGGCTGTTCGTCGTAATGGATGTCGCCAATCTGCCCTTTCCAGCGGAGGCTTTCGACGGTGTGGTCTCCCTGCACACCATCCACCACCTGCCGCTCGTAGAGCACCGCCAGGCTTACCTGGAACTGTTCCGCGTCCTGGCTTCAGGCCGCACGGCGGTCGTGGTCAACGGCTGGGATAATCCGCCTCTCATGCGCCTGTTCAATCCGCCGATCCGCTGGATTAACCGCCTGCGCGCCTGGCTTAGGAGGAAGCCGCTGCCTCCTTCACGTAAAGCACCTACTACCACAGTGCAGAACGCAAAGGGCACCTTCGTAAGTAAGAACAATGCTGCCTGGTTCGAGCGCGAGATCGGATCAGCCCTGCCGGTTGAGATCCTGGTCTGGCGGAGCGTGAGCGTGCGCTTCATGCGCACATTCGTCAGCCCACACCTGGGCGGGCGCAGCTGCCTGCGCCTGCTGTTCTGGTTGGAGGAGCGCTTCCCGCATTTCTTTGGGGAGAACGGGCAGTACCCGTTGATCGTCCTGCGTAAGTCCCAGACCGGGAAAACGCAACCGATTTAGTAAGAGGATGTATGGAGACTTTCATGGATTGGAAAAACCAGGTGATACTGGTCACCGGCGGGACGGGTTCCTTCGGAAAAAAGTTCGTCGAGATCATGCTGGCGGAGTACCAGCCAGCCAAGGTGATCATCTTCAGCCGGGATGAGCTGAAGCAGCACGAGATGCGCGCCGGGGGGTTCGACCACCCCAGCCTGCGCTACTTCATCGGCGACGTGCGCGATCTGGAACGGTTGCGCCGGGCGATGCACGGGGTCGACATCGTCG
>DATDRQ010000356.1:0-7400 GCA_035291645.1 Anaerolineales bacterium | reverse complement strand
AAACGCCCAAAGCCCCGGCGTAGAGCTGCCCCGCCACTCCGATGTTCCAAAGCCCGGCTCGATAAGGGATGATAAATGCGCATGTACAAAATAAAAGGAATATGAACCGGTTAAGGGCTAGCGGCAACCCAAACGGATTTGCAAAAGCGTAGGAAAAGATCTCCTGATAGGCGTACAGCGGGTTGATCCCGGCAAGGAGGAAGAGGATGCTGAAAAGCGCCAGGGCGATCAGGATGGCGAGGATCGATATGAGCGCGGCCTGCCAACTGGTTATTGTGAATCTCTTCTCGAGCTTTAATTCGTGGCTGCCGAGCCTCATTTCTTCTCCCCCTCCAGGTTTAATCCAGCCATCCTGGCACCCACATCCTCCCTTCTTGCCCCTTCTCCCGGCAGGACGCCCATGATCTGTCCTTCGTAAATCGGTGCGACCCAATCGCTCAACTCGAGGACCTCATCGAGATCCTCTGAGATGAGAAGAACACCGGCTTTATCCTTCTTCGCTTGAATGAGCTTGTTTCGAACGAACTCGGTCGCCCCTACGTCTAAACCCTGAGTCGGCAAATCTGCGATAACCAAGCGGGGTTTGCGGGAGAGCACGCGTGCCAGGATGAGCTTTTGGAGGTTACCCCCGGATAGGCTTTTTGCCTTGGTATCTGGGCCGGGAGTCGCCACGCTGTACTCTGAGATGATATCTTCTGTCAGCGCTCTGATCTTCTTGTAATCCACGATCCCTCGCTGGAGAAAATCGGCATCGAAGTAATAGTTCATGGTCGTGTTTTCCACAAGAGAGAAATCGGCGATCGAACCTACTTCTAAGCGATCGGAGGGAATGTATCCGATTCCCAGCTTCCACCTTGCTAAACTGGAGAAATGGGTGATATCCTTTCCATCAAAAGCCACTTTACCACTCTCTGCCTTGCGCAGTCCGGCAAGGACTTCGACCAACTCGCTCTGTCCGTTACCGGAGATCCCGGCTATCCCGAAGATTTCGCCTTCACAGATCGAAAACGATACTCCCTTCAAAGCCAGAAAACCTTTATCGCTGAAGGCGGACAGGTTATCTACCTGGAGGATAGTTCTTCCCTTCTCCACCTTCGTCCTTTCTATTCTAAAAATGACTTCCCTCCCCACCATTTCCTTCGCCAGGCCCTTCTCGGTTGCATGCTCCGTCTTGATACAGCTGACGACTTTGCCGCGCCTCATCACCGTGACCCGGTCGCTGATTGCCAGCACGATGGGAAGTTTATGGGTGATGAACGGCACGATGGCAAGATCGTTTCGCGCCATGGCTTCGACGGAAGCCAATAGTTTCTCGGTTTCGACGGGCGCCAGCGCAGAAGACGGCTCGTCCAGGATGAGCACCTCGGCCCCGCGATAAAGGGCTTTCAGGATCTCCACGACCTGCTTTTCCCCTTCTGAAAGCTGCCAGACTTTTGCGTACAGGTCTATCTTAAATCCATATTTCTCGCATAATTCACTGATCTCCCCCTCCGCCCTCTTCAGGTTCAGGATCTTGCCAGCCTTCGGGTGTCCAAGGATGATGTTTTCGATCACGCTATGCGCGGACACCAATTTTCGGTTCTGGTGAACCATGCCGATGCCTTTATCGATGGCGTCGAGAGGCGACCGGAATTTGACCTGTTTGCCACCGATATAGATCTCTCCCTCGTCAGGCTGGTATTGGCCAAAAAGGATTTTCATCAAAGTGGTCTTCCCAGCGCCGTTTTCCCCCAGGATGGCGTGGATTTCGCCGGCTTTGATCTCGAAATTTATGCGATCGTTGGCGATAACTCCCGGGAATCTTTTGGTGATCCCTCTCGCCTCCAGGACTGTATCACCGCGTTGGATATCTCTGGTGAGCACTTTTTGAGTTCGCCTCTCTTTTTAGTGATCCCCAAGAAAAATTTTCGTTCATCTGTGCCAAGATCGCCAGCTTGCCCGCAACAATCCAGCACAACTACGGACTACTGCCAGGCATAAGGCTCCCTCCTTGGGAGGGGTCCCTCTCAAGAATGGGAGCCTCATGCTGCTTGGTTATTGGAGGTAGCTATACATCGACGCAATCGAGATGACTACCGGAGTGTGTTCTACTCCAGGATCTGCATTCCTTCCAGGTCGAAGTTGAACTGCGAAAGCAACCAAACGTCCGTCGGCACTTCACCAGCCGGCTTGACCACCGTCCCTGCATCAGGAATGGGCAGGCCGTCCAGCTCCAAACCGGTCCCGTTGCTCACGAACTCGTGCTCGGTGAACGGATCCCATTCCCCTGCCATCATCTGTTCTCTGCGTTGCTTAACGAGGTCAACGATCTCAGCCGGGATCAATGGCAGCGCCTTCGGGCTGATCGCCTCGACGCCCACCTTGCCGTCGTTCATGATGTCAACAGCTGCCTCTACTGTGCCATCTGCCAGTTCCATTGTTTGGTCCATACCCAGGAACAACATCGTTTCTGGATCTTGATCTCCGGCCAGATAGCTCAGCAGGACCTTCTCAAAGAGGACTTCCCAACGCGTATCGAAAGACACCGCCACAGTATCCGTGGTCGACCAGCCATATTCCCCTACGATATCCATATCCTTGCCCACGTACCAGATGCCCTTTTCTGTGGCCACATCCAGGGGGGACCCGGAATCGGTCTGCTGGGTTATGACATCAACCTGGTACTGGTCTACCAAGGTGCTGGCAATATCGCGCTCTTCCGGGGGCATAAACCAGCCGCCAACGTACTTCACGTACACCTTGATGTCTTTGTCTAACAACTTGGCTGCATCCATCACCCCCAGGTAGAAACCGGCCGTGCGCCTGATGACCTGGACATTGGGGAATGCCGAGACGATGCCGATATTGCCAGTTTGGGTCAACGCCCCGGCGATCAGCCCTTCCAGGTACAGGGCCTGATACTGCCTGGGGAAGTATCTGATGAAGTTCCTCTTTGTGGTCGGATCGCTGGCAATGACGGACATAAAATAGGCATCCGGGTACTTATCGGCGATATCCAGCAGGGGCATCCCGATGTGCTCCGCATTTCCAACGACGATGTCGGCTCCATCCGCGATCATCTCTTCGGCGTAAGGGACCGTCAGGTCTGGGCTAACTTCTTCTCTGTAGACGTATTCTACATTTGGATATTTTTCGGCGATGCGTTTACCGGCCCGATCCTGGGCTCCAGACCAGGTCGTTCCCTCAATAATACTGAAATGCTCGATCGCCAGGGTTACATCCTGGGCTGCTGCTTCTGTCGTCACCGCGGCAGGCGCTTCAGTTGGCGGTGCAGTAGGCTGGGCTGCAGGCTGTGGCGGTGCACACATCGTTGTTCCCAGAACCAGCGCGGCCAATATGACAGAAAATATCAGCACTCTGAATATTGAATTTCCCTTTTCTTGGCAAAGTCTGCTTTTCATCGCGCTCCTCCTTATGTGGTTGTTGGTGGCGGCTACCTCAGCGAATTGTCTGCGGTCTCAGCCTCTTGGTCACTCATGCCTGCGATCGCATCCAGATGAAGTAGTTTTCATTGTATAGAATTACTACTTGCTTGTCAATTATGCGGTAAATTGTTACCGAGAGGTCATAATCACTCTCCTTTCGCTCCAGGGCGCTAAACCAGTGAGGCGATCATACAGCCCGCTACCCGTCGAGTCGTTATTACGTTCAATTCCCACCTCTGCTGATAAATACCAGCACCACAATTAGCACAATGATAAGTATGGCTATTCCAATCCATACCATCCGCGAGGCCGAGAACGCCCCAGCAGCCATATCCTTAGCGACCGAAGCCGCAAACTCGCTCTCACTGGGCGGTGTATACTCGACCTCTTTTCCCGTGACCTGTGCTGCGACGCGCGCCTGCAAAGCCCGGTTCAGCGTGTCCAGCCCCTGGCTGATGATGCTCTTGCTGGCAGTATCTATCAATCGTTGACCTACACTGGCCAGCCTCCCTCCGATCTGCACTTCGCCGGCGTACTTCATCAGGGTTTTGCCGTCATCTTGAGCGATCAGTTGCACGTCGCCGGTCCCATTGACGAAGCCGGGTTTACCTTTCCCTTCCACCGTCAAACGACAGCTTTCGGGGGGCACCTCGTCCGAGACGATAATCTTCCCTGAAAAAACACCTGCGACCGGACCTATCCGCAGGTTCATATCCCCCTGGTATTCATTTTCACTGACCTGCTCCAGACTCTGGGTGCCGGGTAAAGCAGTTGAAAGGACTTCAGGGTCCCGGATGAGTTTCCAGACCTCTGCCTGAGGACCATCAAAGGTGTATTCGCCCTCCAATTTCATTTTTCTTTCTCCTTTTTCTGGAGTATCTCAAATAACCGGTTAGGGCTGAGCGGCATTTCAAGGATCTCTATATCGAGATCGGCCAGGGCATTCTCCAACGCCTGGGCAAACAGAGCCGGGACCGGGATAGTCCCGGCTTCGCCCGCACCTTTGGTGCCCAGCGGGTTAAGTGGGGAGCGGGTTTCCTCATGGCCTACTTCGATGCGCGGCACCTCGCCAGCCGAAGGGATCAAATAATCCGCCAGGGAGGCGTTGAGCAGCTGTCCGTTCTCGTCGTAAATGAGCTTCTCGAAATATGCGTTCCCGATGCCCATCGCCACGCCGCCATGAATCTGCCCTTCCAGGATCATTGGGTTCAAGATTGTCCCGCAGTCTTCGACGACTACATATCGCTTGATCTCCACCATCATCGTCTCTGGGTCTACTTCTAGAATCATGGCGTGGACGCCAAAAGCTGCGGCTCCGTACTGGGGGCCGAAGTAGGCGGTGGCTTCGAGGCCCGGTTCTGTGCCAGGCTGAACCGCTCCGCGCAAGGGATTCGCCAGCAAGGCCAGCTCGCCCAGGCTGATGGATAAGCTCGGGATATCGGCCACCCTCACCTGACCAGCTTCGATTTCCAGCTCCTCTTCAGGGGCTTCCAGGACCTTGCTGGCTAATTTGAGGATCTTCTCGCGGACGACCTGGGTCGAAGCATAGATTGCATTCCCGGCGACTACAGCCCCGCGGCTGGCAAAGGTGCCTGTTCCCCAATGGAAGTCCGAGGTATCCCCGGTCACCAGGTGCACATCCTCGATCCCAACCCCTAACTGCTCGGCGACTATCTGGGCAAAGGAGGTGAAGTGGCCTTGCCCCTGTGTGCCGACACCGGTCGCCACGCGAATTTTGCCGCTCGCCTCGACGGTCACTCTGGCCCCTTCGTAGGGTCCAACACCGGTTGTTTCGATAAAGGTAACGATGCCGATTCCTACATGCCGGCCTTCGGCGCGCAGGCGCGGGCCTTCATCTCTTACGAAGCGCTCATACCCGATCATGGCCGCGGCTTTCTCAAGCACGGGTTTATAGTTACCGCTGTCTAATATGAGCGGAGCGAAAGCCTGGTCAATGATCTCCCGTTCGTAGGGAAAAGCTTCCGGAGGGATGAAATTTCGCATCCGGATCTCGACCGGGTCGATCCCCAATTCCTTGGCGGCAATGTCCAATAACCTTTCCACTACAAAGATTCCTTGGGGACGGCCTGCCCCTCGGATCGGAGTAGTGAGCGTCTTATTCGTGAACACCACCTTGAGATCGCTATAGTAATTGGGGATATCGTAGGCTCCCAATACGTGGGACTGCGTGTTGAGAGGAATGGTCAGACCATAGGGGTCGTACGCGCCGGAGTCATGTAAGAAATTATGACTGACGCCAAGCACCCGTCCGTGTTTGTTCAAGGCCATCTCGGCTTCGTGGACCTGCACTCGTTCCTGAGTGGTCGCGTAAAAGTTCTCGCGCCGGTCTTCGATCCACTTGACCGGACGACCCAGTTTCATGGACACCCAGGGGATCAGCAACTCTTCCGGGTAGAACATCATCATCTTGGGGCCAAAGCCACCCCCCATAAATGGCGCGATCACCCTGACCTGTCCTACGGAAAGACCAAGCCGCTGGGCAAGACCGTTGCGGATGGGGATAGGAGCCTGGGTGGTGTCCCACACCGTCAAATGTTCGCTTTTCGCATCCCAATCGGCTACGATGCCCCGGTTTTCCATCGCCGCCGCTGCCCCACGGTCGATGACGATCTTTCTTTTGATAACCAGATCGGCCTCAGATCTTGCTGCTGCGTAGTCGCCTCTATGTTGAACCAGATGGGCGGCCAGATTCGAGTCGAGATCTGCGTGGACAAGGGGGGCAGATCGATCCAGAGCTGTCTCTAAATCCACCACCGCCTCGATGGGATCTAGATCGACATCGATGTCTTCCACGGCGTCCTCGGCAATGTAACGGTTTTCGGCGATGACCAGCGCGATCGGCTCGCCTACGTGGCGGACCTTATCTCGAGCAAGCGGAACCTGCGTGCGTGAGTTGAAGATGACGCCCTTTACCGTGGGCGGAGGGGAAACTAACGGCGGGCCTGGCTGCCATTCGTCGCCCATATCCTGCGCCGTAATGACCGCCACTACTCCCGGTCGATTTAAAGCCGCCGATACTTCGATGCTCCGCAGGTAAGCGTGGGCGTAGTCGCTGCGCAAGAAGGCCGCATGCAGCATACCCGGAATGTTCACATCGTCTACAAATAAAGCCTGTCCTGTCAGGAGACGCGGGTCTTCATTGCGTTTAATTCGCTGGCCAATTAGTTTTGTCATGGATCGGTTCCCGTAAATCGTACGTGGTGTATTGATCAGGATGGAAATAAATATTTATCTGGTCTGGGAGTTCAGGTTTTCATCTTCTCTGAAGCAAGTTTGATTGCGTCGACGATGTTTTGATAGCCGGTGCACCGGCACAGATTTCCAGAGATTGCCTGGCGAATTTCGTTTTCATCCGGATCAGGGTGGCTCTCCAGGAACGGCACCACCGTCAGCAGAATGCCCGGGGTACAGAATCCACATTGTAAACCGTGAGCTTCCCAGAAAGCTTCTTGAAGCGGGTGCAATTTCTCCCGGGTTCCTAACCCTTCAACGGTGATGATTTCGTGTCCATTCGCCTGGATCGCGAACATCAGGCAGGATCGGACTGGCTGCCCATCGAATAAAACCGTACAGGCCCCGCACACTCCATGCTCACAACCAACATGCGTTCCCGTTAATCTTAGATCGTGCCGCAAGAAATCGCTGAGTAAGAGCCTTGGCTCGACAGCGTGATGATATTTTTTCCCATTAACCGTAACAGCAACGTCGTGAAGATCGCTCATTATTTTCTCCCGATCGACAGAATGGGCAGGCAGGATAAACCAGTAAGTCAATCCGAATTGCTGGACGCTCGCTCGAACGCCAGTTTCAAAACACGGCGAGTCAGGACTTTTACCAGGTGGCGGCGGTAGGCTGCGGTGGCGTGAATATCGCTGCTGGGGTGGACATCTTCCACCGCAGCGACTTCAGCCGCCGCACGCAGCGCTTCAGTGGTGGGGATCTGGCCGATCAGCA
>DATDRQ010000355.1:0-3838 GCA_035291645.1 Anaerolineales bacterium | reverse complement strand
GTCTGGCCGACCACTCCGTTGAGGGAGATCTTCCCGCCTGGGCCGCTCAAGGGGATGCCTAATACAACCAGGTCAAAGCCACCCTCCTGGACTTCTGCATGGATCTCGTTCGCAACCGATCCGGTACGGATAACCGTTTTGGCCGGGACACCCAGGAGCGATAGGGATTGGACGCCACCATCGAGAAATCGATTGGTCCTCTCGCGCGTGTATTCGATATCGTTCAGAGGCGAGAGCACCGAGAGCAGCTCTGCATCCGCGCTCAGGTGCCGTACCAGCCTCCCGGCGAACAGGACATCATCTTTACCCGGTTCACCGCTGGTGATGCAGATCAGCGCTTTGTTGGGTGAAGGCTGAGGATGAGTTGCCAGCAGCACATGTTGTTGTCCAGCTTGCAGGATTTGTTCAACCAGTGGAATATCTTCCTGATGATGGAAACCCAGCACGACCAGATCATGTTGTTGTCGTTCGATTGCCTGAGCAACAGCCAGCGCGGGCTGCTCCGGTGAAGTGAGCACTTCCAAGGCAGCCAACCCGCTGCCTAGCTGCTTGCGCGCTTCCTGCAACTGAAATTGGAGCACGTCTCCCTGCTGACCACACCCGATCAAGGTGACGCGGGCGTGAGCCAGGCGGGCGATCTGTCCACCCAAAGTCAGGGCTGCTTGGGCGCGCAATGAACCATCCGTGACGATCAGAAAACTAAGCCCGGGATGCGCTAAGGCATGAATTCGATGAACACCTACCCAGGTTCTGTCTCCCGGCTGGAGAGGGAACCGCGTCGCCTGCTCCGGGGAGCGGGTTGCGTCGACCAAAATAGAGCTGGAACCGAAAGTGACCGGCGGTGAGATCGGCCTGACCCCAGGGATCGGAGGCAGCCGCAGGCGAAGACGCTCGTGCGCTCCTCCGAAGGAAATCTCCTCTACGACAGCTTCCCCTAATCTTGGGCAATCCAGGGTGTCTGCTTCAGGTGTGAGAGCTACATCCTCTGGACGAAACAAGACCTGGACACGGTGGTCTTTGCCCAGTTGGAGGACCTCTTTGCTGAGGGGGAAATTCCAATTTCCAACTTGCACATTTCCCGCTGTCAGATTTCCGACCAACAGGTTGGCATTCCCCAAGAAAGAGGCGACGAATTCGGTCTTAGGTTGCTGATAGAGTTCTTCTGGCGTACCGACCTCCAGCAGGCGGCCAAAGCTCATCACGCCGATCCGATCGGCGAGATCGAAAGCCTCCTCCTGATCGTGGGTGACAAAAATAGTTGCAATCCCCAGCTTTCGCTGGATAACTTTCAGGTTTCGGCGCAGCTCGATGCGGATCTTGGCGTCCAGCGCGCCGAGTGGTTCATCTAACAAGAGCACATCGGGTTGGTACACCAGGGCCCGGGCCAATGCCACCCGCTGCTGCTGTCCTCCGGAGAGCTGCGCTGGCCTGCGGTTCCCCAGCCCGGCCAGCCCGACCAATTCCAATATCTCATCTCTGCGCCGCCGGCAATCCTCAGAGGGCACCTTGCGAATACTCAGGCCGAACTCGACGTTCTCTGCGACCGTCATAGATTGAAAAAGCGCGTAGTTTTGAAACACGAATCCGACTCGGCGCTTCTGCGGCGTTAGAAAGGTGACCTCCCGGCCATGTAGCAAGATCCGCCCCTGATCGACGGGAAATAGACCAGCGATCAGGTTCAAGATGGTTGTTTTCCCACTGCCGCTGGAACCAAGCAGGACGAAAAATTCGCCATCCCCCACTTCCAGGGAAACGTTGTTTACTACGGGATGGCCGTCATATCGTTTCGTGAGCTGTTCGAGGACTATGGACACGTTCACCTCTTCCCGGTTTAGCCTGAAGAGTGGCCTATTGAATAAAGCCTAAATACTCTGCTCTTCTTCCGGCCCTCTTCCGGTCAGGTCTAAGTTTAATAGGCTGAGGTGATATTCGATGTGATGAATCTGTGATAAAACCGTGACAGTGCGCTTCTGGAAGGGCTATCCGGCCTGTATGTCCGGCTCAGAGTTCAATCGAAGCCCATAACCTTTACCGGGAACTGTTTCGATAAAAATCGGCCGGGATGGATTGGGTTCGATCTTCGTGCGCAGACGGCGGACGAGCTGGCGGAGCATATCTCGATCCCCCCCTCCAGGTCCCCAAACATAGGTGATCAGATCCTGGATGGTGAGGATATGGTCTACGTAGAGCATCATATACTCCAGCAATCGACATTCCAGCGCCGTTAAGTTGACGGCCTTATCATCTTTGATCCTTAATTCCCGGCGATCCGTGTCCAGGGATAAATCGCCTGCCTTCAACAAATCAGGGCGGGAATTCCTGCTCGAGCGCCTCAACACAGCCTCGATCCTGGCGACGAATTGGCGTGGGCTGAACGGTTTGATTACATAGTCGTCAGCGCCCAGCTTCAAGCCTTGGACAATATCGTCCTCTTCGCCCCGGACTGTCAGCAAGATGACGGGGACATCAGATTTTTCGCGAATTCGTCTTAAGATGGTAAATCCATCGATCGCAGGCACCGTCTTCGGCAGGTTCACATCCAGGATAACGATATCGGGTTTTTCTGCCGTCCATCTTTGCAGAGCACTCTCTCCATCCTGAGCCTGGATTACCTGATAACCACTCCGCCGTAGTGTGAATGTCACAAGATCGGCCAACACCCTGTCATCGTCGACGACCAATGCTTTCATTCGGGTAATTCCTCATCCATCCTTTGTGACTCTAAGGCCGGGATCGTAAACCAGAAAATTGCCCCTCCATCAGGCCGATCGTCCACGCCGACCTGTCCCCCCTGGGCTTCCACGATTGTCTTGACGACAGAAAGGCCTAAACCGGCTCCGGACTCGGCGCGACTGTTGGGTGATTGAATACCGGATAAGCGGACAAACAGGTCTCGTCTGTGCTGCGGGGGGATTCCCGGTCCCCGATCGGCCACCAGGACCTTTACTTCATCCCCACAGACGATGACATCCAAAAGGATATCCACTCCCGATTGGCCCCATTTTATTGCGTTCGAAAGCAGGTTTACCAGGACCTGATTCGTGCGGCGTGGGTCGGCCTTGACCAGAGGCAAAATTTCTGGCAAATTTACCCGAAGGGCCAGGTCGTATTTCTCGAAAAGCGGTCTCATTATCTGTACGACCTCAACGATAACCTCGGCCAATTCGGTTGGTTGGGGATACATCTTGAAGCGTCCGGCTTCGATGCTGGCGCCTTCGAGTAGGTTGTCGATCAACGTTTGTAAGCTTAACACACCTAAATAGTGAGCATTTAAGAGTTCCCGTATCTCGGCTGAGCTCAGATCATCCAGTTGATCCAGGAGCAGCTCGATCGAGACTGCCTGCGCTGTTAATGGGGTGCGGAATTCGTGGGTGACATTCGCCAGGAAGTCCCCCAATAGCCTGCGGATTGCGTTCTCGTTGCTGACATCACGCAGAACCAACGCCAGATCGGCGTTTCCGGCTTCTGGCGGCGCAAGTTTTGGCGTAAGTTTTGCATGGGTAATCGCCAGTGTGACCGGCCGGTCTCCGGCCAGGACTGTCACGATATCCTGTCTTCTATCAGGAGACGAGATGTTCTCGCTGAAACGCTCGTTGCCATCCTTTACCCGGAACACGTCATCGATGAGCTTCCCGAGCACCTGTTCTTGTTTCAAGTTGGTGATCTGTTCGGCTCCCTTGCTAAAGAATGTAATGCAGCCATGCCGGTCGAGGGTGACGATCCCTTCCACGACGGATTCCAATATGTGATCCACCCAGGCTTTCTGTTGGCGGAGTTCAGTCATTGAATGTTTGAGTGCAATCCGGGCATCTTCCAGGGCATAAGCCACCTGGGCAAT
>DATDRQ010000354.1:0-3766 GCA_035291645.1 Anaerolineales bacterium | reverse complement strand
CGGCTGCTGCAGGGCTGCTCGTGCATCTTCCGGGCTCAGGCGCAGGATCAAGTCGTCCTTGTTCACGCCGCAGGCCATGTTGCCGTGCAGCAGGAAGGCCACCCCGCCAAACATGCGCTTCTCCACCACCCCGGGCAGGTCGATCACCAGGTCGCGAATCCGTTGGGCGAGGACTTCATCATAAGGCATTATTCACTCCGTCGTTTACAAATCCGGACTTTCTTTACCTCCGGTAGGCTTGTGTATTATCCAGGACCGCACCAGGTCTTCCTCTTCCTGGCTCGATTCAACCTGCGCGTTGCAACACAGCTTGAATTCGTTATTGCGGATCTCGGTCCAATTCTCTCTTTCGAGTGCATAAACAAAGCTGTCGTCCTCGACTCTACGAATTTGGAATCCTGAGCGCTCCAGCAGCGCTACCGATTGGGTGTTTGTATGGATTGTATTTCTCACCAAACTCTCGGAGATTTCCTTCGCTTGCTGCAACCTGATAAATGGATTATCGAAGAACCATTTCGTCACATCTTCGTCTGAGAAGTTGCGGAAGATCGCTGGCGCGTCGGCGAGGGTGAACTCCCGCAACACAAGCCTTTGGGTCTCTAATCTTGGGAAGGAAGTTGAGAAAGTCCATTCACTCACTTGAAATGATCCTCCGGGTAGGGTTCCACCAGCTCACCTTCCAGCGGCACTGCCATGTGCATCACTGCCTCCCCCGGGTAGAAGAAGATGCCGTGCGAAAGCCCCAACACGAAGCCGTCATATTCTGAACGGATCAGCCCATCCCCGATCGGCCTCCCCCAGATGTCCCTCACCTCCGCCACCGGCTGGCCTTTTACCACCATATCCCCAGACTGCAGCAGGTGCAGGATCACTCCCGCTTGCTTCATCCTGGGGGTGGACAGCCGGCGCACCGGGTAGCCCGGATCCACCACCTTGACCCCCAGGATAGACTCCATTTCGCCGTCCAACATGCCTGCCCAGCGCATCACGTTGCGGGTGCCTGCCAATGAGGCGTGGATGATCGCCGGGTCGGGCATATCCCCCGTACCGAGTTCCGCCGTGAAGGCCGGTCGGTGTCCCAGGTACAACAATGCCGCCGAGGTAGAGCGGTGCAGTTTTTCCTCGATTTGTTTCTTAATTGGCATCTCGCCGACAATGGTATGCCCGTAGGCACGCAGCATCTCCATTTGCCTGGCGAGCAGCGCTTCTGCCTCGCCTCTGCTGGTGCCATCCTCATCCGGGCGGTACAGCATCCGGTCCTGGAAGGCGAACGATATCGACCCGGTCCAGGCGTTGTGATAGTCGATCAGGTAATCAGCACTCTCCAGCATGGCTTGAAAGAGCTTTTTGTACGTCACTTCCAGGGGTGAAGGGGGATCTTTATCCGGGTCATACGGTTTCTTGGGTTTGCCATCCGGCCACAGACGGTTGGGGTCGGCGCTATCCGGGTGCGGTTCACGCAGCATCATGCGCAGCCCCACCGGATTAAGCGCCGGGATGGCGACGATCGTCCCGCGCATCCCTTCCACCAGTTGCGGGTTGATCAGTTTATGGAGCACCAACGGTCCGGTGTGTTCCGGGCCGTGGATGCCAGCGGTCAGCCACAGGCAGGGGCCATCCTTTAACCCCTGGGCGATCACCACCGGCAGGAATTCGACCTGCCCGGTGGGGTGCCGGAAGGCTTGCCACTTCCCATACTGGATTGTGCCAGGCTTCGCTTTTGCGCTTCCGATGGATTTTGGTGTTGGCATCTTATTCTCCGAACTTTTTTGCCTGTTATTGCGTAGCTGACATATAATAAAGAGTGAAATCGTTTTCGATTTCCAGCATTCTGCGCTGCTTCACCCTGACATGGAGTCTTTATTCCAGACTCTCAATAAACTAAAGGAGGTGGCACAGGAAAATTATACTTTGACTGTAAGATTGATGTGTGCACATCGACAGAATCTTGCGTCATCCGGTCTTGAATAACTGGAGGAGAAAATCATGTCAAAGGTTCACCGTTTGTTCACCTGGGTTTCCGTTCTGATGATCGCCAGCCTGCTGCTGGCCGCCTGCGCCCCCCAACCGACTGCTGCCCCTGAAGAGGAGCAGCCTGCAGTTCAGCCGACCGAGGCGCCCGCTGTCGAAGAGCCCACCGAAGCCCCTGCTGAGCCACCGGCCGAAGGGGAGAATAAGGTGGCGACGTTCATCTGGACCCAGGAGTTCGATACTCTCAACCCGCTTTACACTCAAATGTGGTTCGTCACCGTGCTGTTCCCCGTCTATATGTGCCAGGCCTGGTGGTATGACGACCAGAACAATCCCATCCCCAACCTGGTCACCGAGATACCCTCGGCGGAAAATGGAGGCATCTCAGAAGACGGGCGCACCATCTCCCTGAACCTGCGCGATGATATCGTCTGGTCAGACGGCACGCCGATCACCTCCGCCGATTTTAAGTTCACCTACGATATGCTTCTGGCGGACGGCAATGCCGTGGCCTCCCGCTCCCCGTACGACCTGATGGAGTCATTGGAAACGCCCGACGAGCGCACCGTAGTGGCCACCTTCGGCGAGCCATACGCCCCCTGGTTATCCAGTCTCTTCAGCGGGTCGGCTGGCATCAGCATCGTCCCCGCCCATGTGCTCCAGCCCGTCTTCGATGCGGAAGGAACCATCGACACCGCCGAGTGGTCTCAAGCGCCGACCGTGGGCTGCGGCCCGTTCGTCTTCGAGGAGTGGGAGTCGGGCAGCTTCGCCCGCTTCGTGGCCAACGACAACTTCTGGCTGGGCCGCCCCAAGCTGGACGAGCTGTTCTTCCGCTTCGTCCCGGATGACGCCTCCATGATCGCCGCCCTGGTCGCCGGGGACGGCGACGTCGGCACCTTCTTCGCCTACAGCGACCTGCCCCAGCTGGAGGAGGCCGGCATCACCATCCTGAACTCTTTCTCCGGTTTTAACGAAGGCTGGTATATCAACCTGCACGCCGAAAAAGGCAACCCCGCCCTGAAGGATGTCAAAGTCCGCCAGGCGATCGCCCTGGCCTTCAACCGGGAGAAGCTGGTGCAGGACCTGCTGCTGGGTCGTACCGGGGTCGCCGCCAGCGACTGGGATAACACCCCCTGGGTCGATCCCAGCATCGAAGCCTGGCCTTACGATCCCGATCGGGCTAAGGCTCTGCTGGAAGAGGCCGGCTGGGTGGATACCAACGGGGATGGCACGGTCGATAAGGACGGCATCGAACTGGTGCTGAAATACGGCACCACCAACCGCGAGGTCCGCCAGGACACCCAGGCGGTCGCCCAGCAGGACCTGGCTGCGGTGGGCATCGGCACTGACCTGCAAAGTTACGACTCGGATCTATTTTTCTCCAGCTACGCCGATGATGGCCCGTCCGCCAATTTCTCGCTGGATATCATCGAGTACTCCGACTCGTCGAACTTCCCCGATCCGGACACATCCGTTTGGCGTTGCTCCGAGATACCTACGGATGAAAACCCGGCCGGCGTCAACACCAGTGGATTGTGCGATGAGGAACTGGAGGCGCTGTTCGTCCAACAAGAATCCCAGGTTGATTTCAACGAGCGCCAGCAGACGTTTCACGAGATCACCCTTTATATCTTCGACAACGCCTACTGGATCGGTTTGTGGCAAGACCCGGACCTGTTCGGGTTCAGCGACCGGATGACCAATGTGAAGATGTCCGGCGCCACTGCCTTCTTCAACGTCGCCGAATGGGATGTAACTGAATAAGTATCATTAAGAAAGGCGTGTAGGCGGGTAC
>DATDRQ010000353.1:0-4472 GCA_035291645.1 Anaerolineales bacterium | reverse complement strand
CGAGCCCACCGCCGGCAGCAGGGCCACGTCCGCCGCAGTCATCTGGAAAGGCTCCCCCCCGTAATTGTAGATCGAGACGCTCACCTCGAACGAGGCCCCGTCCGCCGAGGGTTTGGCCTCCAACAGGGAGATCTCGGCCTGCACGCCCGGCTCGTCCGGCGATTGGGTGGGGATGGCCAGCAGCACTTCGCCTTGCAGGCTGCCGTGCACGGCGTAGCCAGGCCCGGCCGGGCCGGGCGGCACCAGCACGGTCAGCTGCGCCTCGGGCTGGTCGAGCAGGGCGGCCGGGTCGGCCGGGTAAGCCTCCGGCGCGGCGAGAGTATAGCTGGCGGTGTTGCAGTTCTCCCAGACCACCTCGGCCGGGTCGCCGGCCTGCAGGGAAGCGGCCAGCGCCTGGTTCTCCTGGCCCGGGCCGAGCAGGAAGACGGGATTCTCCTGCGTCCCTTCCACCCAGAAGGCCGTCCCGGATGAATTGGGCGGGACGGCGAGCTCCCCCTGTGCGGGCAGGACGATCGACTGGACCTGGAAACTGGCCGTGCCCAGGGTCAGCGAAGGCCCTGAACAGGTGGGAGGCGCGGGGGTCAGCTGGATCGCCACGGGGCGTAGATTCCCTGGTTTTGGCGCCAGGTGGGTTAAGACCCGCGAACCGGCCACGCTGCCGAAGCAGACCAGCCCGATGGCCAGGCCAGCCGCGGCCAGCAGCCAGGGCTTTTCCAGCAGGGTGTACGAAACGTTGCTGCGCATGTCTTTCATCTTCGCCTCGCGAGGGAGGAATTTTCCGGCAGAATGGGCTATTCCGCTAATGCCTGCTATGAATAACGAAATTAACGGCGAGTTGTTACCTGGAAGGCGATCGTTCCAGGGATTTCTCACTCCGTTCGAAATGACGGACCGAACCAGAGTCAGATCACGCATTTTGTGCTAAACTATTCTTATAATCCCGACCAGGAGAGTAGGAAATGAATACACCCCCCAAACCCGGCTACAAACACGCATTCTGGTACGGAGTCTTCGGCTTCTTCTTCGGGCTGGTCTTCGTGGTCATCGCCACCGTGATCGTGTTGATCCAAAGCGGAACACCGGTCTCGCTGGATGCCATCGTCCAGGCTAACCTGCGCAACCCGCTGCTGCTGCTGATCGACACGCTGCCGTTCATCTTCGCGGTCCTGTTTGCCGTGCTGGGCCGGCGCGAGGACGTGCACGTCTCCCGGCGGGGCGAGCTGTCCCTGACCTCGCATAACCAGGCCGCCGAGATCGACCGGCTCAACGATGAAGCCGCCCGGCAAACCAGCGAGATCGCCATGTTGAACGACGAGATGGCGCGCCAGGCCCGCGAAAGCCAGGAGGCGCAGACCGTCATCGGGCGCGGCAAGCGTGAATGGGAGGCCACTTTCGACTCGGTGGCGGATCTGATCGTCCTGACCGACGAGAACGGCCAGATCGTGCGCTGCAACCGCGCCACCAGCCAGGCTTTCCAGGCCGATTTCAACCAGATCCTGGGCATGCGGATCGACGAGCTGTTCTTCGGCAGCTCCGGCACCGGGAAGACCCAATTCCCGGCGGAGCGGGCGGAGGTGCAGTTCCCGCAGCTGGAGGGCTGGTACGAAGTGTTGAACCACCAGCTCGATTTGGACAGCGGCCTACCGGGCAAGGTCTACCTGGTGCGCAATATCACCGACCGCAAGCGCGCCTCTATCTCGATCGATCGCCAGCGCCAGTACTACGAGGTGCTGGTCAGGAATAACCCGATGGCGATCGTTACCCTCAACCTGGAGCTGCGCGTGGTCGATTGCAACCCGGCCTTCGAGCGGCTGTTCGGGTTTTCCAAGAAAGAAATGTTCGGCAAGCCCCTGGATGATGTCATCTTACCGGAAGGCGTCGAAGAGGAAGGCCGCGCTCTCTCCGAGGCGGTCCTGGGTGGAGAAGTGGTGAATAAGGTGGCTCAACGGCGCCTTAGCGATGGCACGCTGGTGGACATGCAGGTGTTTGGCATGCCGGTCGTTTTATGGGGCAAGCAGATCGGCGTCTTAGCCATGTACAACGACGTCACCGAGCTGGTGCACCCTCAGGCGGAAGGTGAGGGTGTTCCTGAGGCCGGCGCGGCCTGGTTGCCGGAAGAATTGGAGGGAGAGCCGCCGGGTGAGCTGGGCGGGGAGCTGGCCGCCGCGGCCCTGGCCGGCGCAGCCGTCCTGGCGGCGCAGGAAAGCCCCGCTGAGGAAGCGGCGCCAGGGGAAGAAGCGATCCCGGCGGAAGCGGCTGCCCTGGGGATCGACCTGTTCCCCGATAAGGTGCCCACCGCCGAGGAAGTCGAGAAGGCGAAGCGCAAGCCCTGGCAGATCGAGGTGATCGAGGGCATCGGGCCGGTCTACGCCGATAAGCTGGCCGCGCGTGGCATCACCACCACCAGCCAGCTACTCCAGGCCGGCGCCAGCCGCAAGGGACGCCAGGACCTGACGGACAGTACCGGCATCTCGCGCGAGCTGATCTTGAAGTGGGTCAACCGGGCGGACCTGATGCGCGTGCCGGGCATCGGCGAGGAGTACAGCGACCTGCTGGAAGCCGCCGGGGTGGACACGGTCAAAGAGTTGCGCAAACGTAATCCCGAGAACCTGCACCTGGCGTTGGCCGAGGCAAACACTCGCAAGAAGCTGGTGCGCCGGTTGCCGCACTCCTCGGAGGTCCAGGCCTGGGTTGCAGCGGCCAAGGGACTGGAGGCGGTAGTCACCTATTAAAGCCTGTATGCGAACCATAATGTGTCGCTGCGAGGAGCGTTCTTTGCGACGAAGCAGTCTCCAACTACAGCCTTAGAGGGAGATTGCGTGCGAACGAAGTTCGCCCCGCTGTGCGAAGCTACTCTTCGCCTGGCGCTCGCAAAGACAAGGAGGAGGAGTTTGCAGACACAGACTGGGTGTTTCACCGCAAGCCGTTCAACATTTTGTAATCACGGATCACGTAATTATTCTCCCTGCGCCTGGGCTTCGGCGCGCTGCTGGATGCCAAGCAGCATGGCGCGTTCCATGATGAAGTAGGCAAAGTCAAGTGCATCCCAGATGCCGCCCTGCCCCTGGCTGCGGTCCCGGTGGACCAGGCGGGTGGTGGCCGCGTCGACGGGAACCAGATAGAACTGCCAGGATTCCACCCAGTTTCCGTTATCGTCCTGGTGGCCCATCACCAGGGCGCGCGGCGGTTCGACCTGGGCGATGATATAGGGCGCTGGACCGCTCTTTTCAACCGGGTAGAGGCGCATCAGGTCGCCGGGCTGGAGGTCCTGCCATTCCGGCACGATCCGGTCGGCGTTGTGGATGTCCGATCCGAGCAGGTTTTCGATCCATTCATACGAGTACAACCCGGCCTTGTCCTGGCCCATCTGTACCAGCCAGGGCCAGACCAGCTCGATTGGGGCTGCGATGGTGATGGCCTTGGTACGCAGGATTTTCGGCTTAGCAACCAGCTCGTCGCCGGGTAAGGCGGCGCTGATTTCTGCATCGGTCGCTCCCCAGCGGTAGTACCAGGGCTTGATCAGGTAGGCATAGGCCAGCCCGGCTGTGACCAGGAGAATTAGCAGGGTGCCGACTGTCCAGAGGAAACAGGAGCGCATGCGATTTCTACCTCCGATTCAAGAAAGTTCCCCTATAAGCCGGTCACAGCCGCCGCGCTTTCCCTGCGCAAGGGCAGGCTGAACAGGATCAAAGACAGCAAGAAGAACACACCACCCACCAGCGAACCGTTGGCGAGCAGGGCATTCCCGGCGAGGATGCCCACCACTCCCAGCAGGCAGGCCGCGCCGTTCAACGCCAGCAGGAGGCCAGCCCATTTCAGCCGCGGAAATCCTCGCCACAACAGTACACCGAAGACGAATGTAACCAGCGGCGCGGCGGTTGCCAGGCCGGCGATCAATAATACCTGCCACAGGACGGTCACGCCAGGGTAAAAATAGAATCAACTACTTTTACGTCCCTGGCTTGACAGGCGAAAGATGATGCACGGTGATATAATCGGGGTGGTGGTTCGCCACCGGTTCGATCCATCTGTTTGTTAGGATGATCTCCATTTCGATAAGAAGAGTAAGACTAATCCTCAATACATCCAACGTAACAGAAGAACAGGGCTGAAGAATGAATATTTACGTCGGAAATCTCCCTTACAACGCGACCGAAGACGAAGTCCGCCAGGCCTTCAGCGAGTACGGGCAGGTCACTTCGGTGGCGTTGATCAAGGACAAGGTCACCGGCCAGCCACGCGGTTTCGGCTTTGTCGAGATGCCAGACGCTGACGAGGCGCAGAGCGCTATCGAGGCGATGAACGGCAGAGACTTCAAGAACCGCAGCCTGGTGGTCAACCCGGCTCGCCCGCGCGAGGAACGCAGCGATCGACGCAGCGGCGGGCAAGGCCGGCCGCCACGCAAGGACAGCTGGTAGACCGCCGCAGATACTCCCTGTTACGGTAGTCACCTGAACCCGTAATATCCATCG
>DATDRQ010000352.1:0-11274 GCA_035291645.1 Anaerolineales bacterium | reverse complement strand
CGCTACGGCACCCCGGTGGAGTTCACCGCCCAGCTGACCGGCAGCCAGCCACTGCCGCCCCTATTCCTCACCTTCAGCCTGGGCCCGCAGAGCCGCCGGGTGCAGACCGGGCCGGACGGGCGCGCCAGCGCCTCGCTCTCGCTGCTAGGCATCCCGGGTTCCTACCAGGTCAAGGTGACCTTCCCCGGCACGGCGGAATTAATCGCTTCGAAGGCCGAAAGCCCGTTCACCATCGACAAACAAAGCACTACTGTGCAGCTGAAACCGCAATCGGCCACCGTTCCCCAGCACCAGGACACCGGGATCGTCGCCATCGCCTGCGAAATTGGTCCATGCATAGATGATCAAGGTGAGGATACGAACAACCGCAGGCTGGGCTTGAAGACCGTTTTCTTCGTCGTCGAAGGTAGCAACGGCGCGGCCAGCAAGGCCGTGATCACGGACTACGCCGGACGCGCCCGGCTGGGCAGCCTGGCCCTGCCAGCCGGCGCCTACACGGTCACCGCCTACTTTGGCGGGGAGAACATCCCGCTGAAAACCAACGGAACGGTTACAAACGTCACTCAGATCGATGAACGTTACATCCCATCTTCCGCTTCAGGCACTCTGACCCTCACCCCGGCCAACAACGACCCGGTCTGCACCAACGCCAATGCGTTGACCGACCCACCCATGTACCTGGACGACCTGGCCATTGCCTGGCCGCCCAACAGCCAGCTGGTGCCGGTCAGCGTGGTCGGCGTCACCGATCCGGATGGCGACCCGGTGACGATCACCTTTACCGGCATTTTCCAGGACGAGCGCGTCGGCCGAGGCCCGGCCAGCCCGGATGGCTTCATCTTAGGGACCAACTCGGCGCAGGTGCGCGCCGAGCGCGACCAGAATGACAATGGCAGGATATACCACCTGCACTTCACCGCCAGCGATGGGTCTGGCGGCGCCTGCTCGGCGCAGGTGCTGGTCGGCGTGCCGCCTGACCAGGGCGGCATGGTCACTCCGATCGATGATGGCGAGCTGTACGATTCGACCATCGCCAAATAACTTTCCCTTTAAAAACTGCTGTTCCTCTAGAAGATAGGTTGATGTGGTTTTTTCGGCGGCTTCGCCGCCGAAAAAACCACAATTTATCCCAGGGATATGGCGTCCGAAGAACTCTTCACCCGTGACGAAGTCCTGGGGGGGATGCCCGCACAGCGCGCCCGCACCCTGCTCTTCCTGATCGAGAGCCGGACCGCCCACCTGGTGGCCCAATCTCGGCGCGCCATGCTGTGGGATCAGACACACACCGCCGCCCGGCAGCAGGACCTCGACTTCCTGGAGGCTTTCGCCGCCGGGAAAGACCCGCCGCTGCGCCCTACCATCCAGGACCTGGAGCGCTTCACTCCCCAGTGGCAGGCGCTCGTCCCGGATAACCCCGCCCTGCGGGCCGCCCTGGCGAAGCTGCTCGGCGAAAAATATACCCTGGTCGGCCAGGCGATCCCCAACCTCCGCCTGGCCCTGGCGCTGGACGATCCGTCCACGCAGCAGGCCTACCGGCGCCAGCAGCGCCAGCCCCTGGAAGCCATCTACGCACCCCGCGCCGGCCTGGCCGAACGCATCCGCTGGCTCCAGGCCGGCATCGCCCGCCGCTTCGACTCATTGTCGCCCTTCTGGACGGCTTTTTCCTTGACCCTGACCGAGACGGTTGGCGTCGGCATCCTGGCTCTGCCGATCGCATTGGCCGGGATAGGTCCTCTTCCCGGAATCGTCCTGATCATCCTGATGGGGATCGTGAATCTGTTGACCATCGCCTACATGGCCGAGTCGGTGGCGCGCAGCGGGGAGATCCGCTATGGCAACGCCTACTTCGGCCGCCTGGTCTCCGACCTGCTGGGCAGGGATGGATCGTTGATCCTCAGGCTGTCGCTGGTGATGATCTATGCCCTGGCGTTGCTGGCCTATTTCATCGGCCTATCGACCACCCTGGCGCAGGCCGTGGGTCTGCCCGCCATCGCCTGGACCAGCCTCGTTTTCCTGGTGAACCTGTACTTCTTGCGCAAGGAATCGCTGAACGCTACCGTCTCGGCTGCCCTGCTGGTCGGCCTGGTGAATATCAGCTTGATCCTGGCCATCTGTCTGATCAGTCTGCCCTCTCTTAACCTGGAATACCTGATGACGGTCCACCTGCCGCTCCTGGATGGTGAACCGTTCGACCCCTCCCTCCTGGCCCTGGTCTTCGGCACCATCCTGCTGGCGTTTTTCGGCCACACCTCGCTGGGCAACTGCGCCAGGGTGGTGCTCCAGCGCGATCCGAGCGCTCGCTCCCTGATCTGGGGCAGCATTGTTGCCCAGATCGCAGCCATGGCGCTCTATTCCGTCTGGATACTGGCGGTGAACGGGGTCGTTGCTCCGCAGGTGCTGGCCGCGCAAACCGGCACGGCCTTGATCCCGCTCGCCGAGCAGGTCGGACCAACCATCAACCTGCTCGGCTCTGCCTTTGTCATCCTCGCCATGGGGATGGGATCGATCCACTACTCGCTCGGATTTTACAACCTGATGCGCGAGTGGCTTCCCCGGCGGCGGCAGCCGGAGATCACCCTTTCCCGCCGTCAGGGACGCCTGGTCCTTGAAAAGGCCAGGCAAGGGCAAGGCCTGCGCATCGGGCTTGATTATCAAGGCCTGATCGGTGGGCAGGCTCACTTTTATTTGGATGTCCAGAGTGAAGGCAAAATCTACGGTTTCGATCTAAATCTCACCGGGAAAGTCGACTGCTGGCAGCTGTTTAAGCCAGTCCCCGGCTGGCAGGAAGGCAGCCTGCGGCTGGCGCTCGAATTAATCAGCGCGGGCGCCGAGAGCGCCCATGTGCGCATCGACTCAAACCTGGCCGTCACCCTGGATGAAGAGTGGCGGAAACCCGGTATCCTACTGGGAGGTCTGCTGGACCTGCCTGAGGAACAACGCCGGGTTGTAGAGAAGATCTTGCGCCTGGGGGAAGCCACCTTACCGGAACTGGCCCTTGAGACCGGTCTCACAGAGCGCTTCCTGGGACGAGCCCTGGATTCCCTGACGCAGTCGGGCTACCTGCGTTCGACGGAGACCTCGCAGGGCCGCCGCTACCGGGTGCAGCTGGCGCCCAGGCGTGGCGCACGACTCCCGGAGCGCATCTGGCAGGCGCTCGAATCGGGACCTCCCCCACTGGCCGAACCTGTGAAGAGACCGGCCCTCAAAGCGTTCGGCTGGCTTCAAGAGGTCTTCCAAAACGAGACCAGCCAGTTCCTCCTGGGCGCCAGCCCGGTCGCAGCCATCTTCCTGGTCACGGTCTGGTTATTGGCCACCGGTCAGGAATCTTTCACCCGGCCGATCAGTTTTCTCGGGCTGATCGTCGTCTCCCTGTTAGGCGGCGCCTTCCCGGTCCTGCTGCTGGTCGCCAGCCGCCGGAAAGGTGAGGTTATCCCCCAGGTAGTCTACCGCTCGCTGGGAAACCCGCTCCTGTTAGCGGGGGTCTATCTGGTCGGCGTGGGTGGTCTCTTCCTGCACGGGTTGGTCATCTGGCAGAGCCCTTTCGAACGCCTGGTCGCCCTGCTGACCGGCATATTAATCCTCGCCATGACCCTTACCATGTACCGGCGGGGCGTTTTCCAACCGCGCGCCATCGTCGAGCTGATCCAGAAGATCGATCAACCCGATCAGGCCAGTCTGACAGTCACCATCAGCGGTCGCCTCATCCCAGCCGAGACTATCCTGGGATACCCGGACGGCGAACAGCAACAGGGATTGGGAAACCCGTATATTCACAACCTGACTAACCTCGACTTCATCGACGTCCATCTCCCTGCGGTCCCTTACAAAGACCTGAAGGTGTGGACCCACGAGGTTACCCCGCAGGGCAGCTCCTACAGCCTTCCGGTCCAGGTAGAGGCCCGCCAGGGCGATGAATTACAGCGCTACGACTTGACATTGTACTCAGGGCAATTCTCGTTCGTTGGTGCGCGGAACGGCAGCCAGGCAATCCGCGACCTGCGGCTGTTGTTCAAGAGCTAGATATCCGGGGTGCGAAAAAAAAGGTTAAAATAAGTCCCAATGCTCCCAAATCAGGTCCCGCTCGATCAACGCCTTCCGATCCTCAAGGCAGTCCACCTCTTCGTACAAACCCCGGAGGATGCCCTGAAGGAAGCTGCCAGCTTGCTGGAGGAGATCCACCTCGCCGAGGGGGAGATGGTCTTTCAGAAGGGCGATCCGGGTGAATCGATGTACATCATCGCCGCTGGAAGAGTCAAAGTGCATGATGGCGATTTCATCATCAATTACCTGGGCAAATGGGACGTTTTCGGAGAGATGTCGGCTCTCGACCCGGAACCGCGTAGCGCCTCGGTCACGGCTGTCGAGGCGACTCAACTCTTCCGCCTGGAAAGGCAGCCGCTCTACGCGCTGATGACCCGGCGCGAAGAAGTCATGCAGGGCGTGATCCATATCCTTTGCCAGCACCTGCGGGCGCGCGTGCGCGATATGGGGGAAGACTTCGAGTACATGCAGCAGTTCGCCAGGGTGTCAGCCGCTGCGGCAGCTGTAGAAGCTGGCGTGTACGAGCCTGAGAGCCTGGACGAAGTGTCGGCCCGCACCGACGAGCTCGGCCAGCTCTCACGCGTGTTCCAGCGCATGGTGCGCGAGGTCAGCCTGCGCGAACAGCGCTTGAAGACGCAGGTGGCAGAGCTGCGCATCGAGATCGACGAGGTCAAGAAAGCCAACCAGGTAGCGGAGATCACGGAAACCGAGTACTTCCAGCAGCTGCGCCAGAAAGCCAGCTCGCTGCGTTCTGAACGGTCCCCCCGTTCCGAATAACCACCCTTTACCGGTACATATTCCTTTCCGGTTCAGGCCAGGTCTCCCCGGAGGCCTGACGCCACCCAGGAGTCGATCGCATGCCGAAGATCATCTCCATCCACTCATTCCGCGGGGGCACGGGCAAGTCGAACACGGTCGCCAACCTGGCGGCTCTGCTGGCTGAGGCCGGCAGGCGCATCGGCGTTATCGACACCGACATCCTTTCCCCGGGCATTCATGTCTTGTTCGGACTGGGTGAGGAAGCCATGCGCTACTCTCTCAACGATTATCTGTGGGGGAAGTGCGAGATCACCCAGGCGGCTCACGATGTCACCGGGAACCTGGGGCTGGAGATTCCCGGGCGGGTTTTCCTGATCCCTTCCAGCATCAAGGCCGGCGAGATTGCCCGCATCCTGCGGGAGGGCTACGACGTGGGGCTGCTGAACGATGGGTTCCGCGACCTGGTCGAGGGACTGGACCTGGATGCATTGATCATCGATACGCACCCTGGTTTAAACGAGGAGACCCTGCTCTCCATCGCCATCTCGGATATGCTGGTGATCATCCTGCGTCCCGATGCTCAGGATTACCAGGGCACCAGCGTCACCGTAGAGGTGGCCCGCAAGCTGGATGTGCCTCGCCTGGCGCTGATCGTCAATAAGACTCCCCAGGTCTTCGACCCCCTGGAAGTCAAGGCGCGTGTGGAGCAGGCTTACAATTGCGATGTATTCGCCGTCCTGCCGCACTCGGACGAGATGATGGAACTCGCCAGCTCAGGGGTATTCTCCGTACGCTACCCCAACCACCCACTGACGGCGCAGCTGCGCTCAGTCGCCGGAAAACTAATGGCTTAGTCTCTCCACTTTCGAGATGGCTGTGAAATCAAAAGCTGCGAACCTGTTCAACGTCCATCCGGGGGAGGGCCGGATCGTCGCCTGGCTGCTCCTGCAGTACTTCCTGCTCGGGGGCGCCTTCAACTTCGTCCAGACCGCGGCCTTCCCGTTGTTCCTGGTCGAGTTCAGCGCCCAGACTCTCCCTTACGTTTACATCGCCAACGCCGTCATCGTCACCCTGATCACGACGCTCTACCTGAGGCTCGGCCGGCGGCTTTCGTTTGCGCGGCTGCTGTCGGCTAATCTGGCTTTCCTCTTCGTGCTGATCTTGCTCTTCCGCCTGGGCCTTAATTTGCCAGATGCCTCCTGGGTGATTTTCGCCCTGCCTATCCTGTTCCAGATCCTGGTCAACCTGGGCAACCTGGCTTTCTGGCCGCTGGCAAACCGCATGTTTAATGTTCGCCAGGGCAAACGCCTGTTCGGCCTGGTCGGGTCCGGGCAGTGGCTGGCGATCGTGCTGACCGGTTTCCTGATGCCGCTGCTGGTCGCCTGGCTGGGCACGGAGAACCTGCTCGTGTTGGGTGCGGCCTGCGCCGCCGGCGCCCTGCTGGTCAACCTGTACATCACCCGCTCGTTTTCCGCGCAACTGGCCAGTGCTGAGCAGCCTGCGCCAGCCAGCCGCCGCGCGCCTGCTCGCCCGGCCCCTAGTCTATTCGGGCAGCGCTACATCCTGCTGATCTTCGCCATCGTCCTGTTGTGGTGGCTGGCGTTCTTTTTCATTGACAACCTGTTCTACAGCCAGGCAGCCGCCCAGTTCCCCAACACCCAAGAGCTGGCTGGTTTCCTCGGTCTGTTCCTGGGCGGGCTGGGCATCCTGACCCTCTTCTCGAACTTCTTCCTGACCGGCCCGATCCTCAGCCGGTATGGCTTGCGCGTCAGCCTGCTGATCCTGCCCGTCCTGCTCGTCGCCGGGGTCGCCTTCATGGCAATTGCCACCTCCCAGGGCTCCTCCGTGCTCTTGCTCTTCTGGATCACGACGGCTGCCAAGCTGCTCGCCATGGGATTGGGTTTTTCCGTCGACCGCTCGGCTCAGACGGTGCTCTACCAGCCTCTGCCTGCCGGGCAGCGCGCCCGGACCCAGACCATCGCCGAAGGCATCGTCCAGCCATTTGCCAACGGCCTGGCCGGCGTAGGCCTGCTCGCCCTGGGGTTGCTCTTCTCCGGCAGCCCGACCCCCCTGGTGTTTGCGTTGCTGGTCATCGTCGCCTTATGGCTGGTCACCGCCGCTGCGCTCGGCCGCGCATACCCGGGGGTGCTCGTGCAAGCCCTGGCGAAACGCCGCTTGCAGGGCAGCGATTTATCGGTCATCGATTCGACCTGCACCGACATCCTGCAGGAGGCCCTGAAGGACCCGCGGCCTGGCAGCGTGCTGTACGCCATCGAGGTGCTGGCTGTCGCCGATCCAATCCTGCTGGCGACCTCGATCCCGGGCCTGCTGAACCACCCGGATTCCCGGGTCCGGGAAGAAGCCCTGCGGCGCATCGAAGACCTGGGTTTGGTCCAATCCCTGCCCGCGGTGCGAGACTGCCTGGCGAACGATCCTTCCCCAACGGTGCGCAGCCGGGCCATCCGCACGATCGCCGTATTGGGCGCAGACGAAGCCGGACCAGAGCTGTTCCCCCTCCTGCACGATCCGGAGCCGCAGGTGCGCCTGGGGGCTGTGGTCGGGTTGATGCGCGGCGGGTCCGGCCAGGGCAGGCAGGCGGCGGCAGAAAAGCTCGCCGAAATGGCCCGCTCTCCCCTATCGGCCGAGCGAGTTCAGGCAGCGCAGGCCCTCGGTGAATTAGAGGCCGGCTTCGCCGTACAGCCGTTAGCCCGCCTGCTGGAAGACCCCGAGCGGGAGGTCAAACGCGCGGCTTTGCGTTCGGCGGGGCAGGTGGGCGCGGCACAGCTGTGGCCGACCGTGATCCGCTCGCTGGACCAGCCCGAAACAGCCAGTGCCGCAGTAGCCGCCCTCGTCGCCGGCGGCGAACCAGCTCTACCCGCGATCGAAGCCGCCTTCGGCCTCCCCGAGACCGGCTCGACCGCCCTGGTCCGGCTGGCTCAGGCCTGTGGGCGCATTCAAGGCCAGACAGCCTGCACCATCCTGCTCGATCGGCTGGACCATGCGGACAGCCGCGTGCGGACACAGGTGCTGCGCGCCCTGAGCCGCTGCCGATACCAGGCGGAAGGCCCGCAGGCCGGGCGGATCCAAGGACAAATCCGCTTCGAGGTCGGCGTGGCGGCTGGCTGCCTGTCCATGGCGCAGGACCTGGGCGTCGGCGCGGCGCTTAGCTTGCTCCAGGCGGCCCTTCAGGCCCAGATCAGTGAGGCCCTCGACCGCGTGTTATACCTGCTCTCCTTCATCTACAATGCAAAGTCCGTGCTGCAGGCGCGCCACAACCTGCGCCTGGCCTCCGGGGAAAAACGCGCCTATGCGGTCGAGGTGATCGACGTCCTGCTCCCCGCGGACATCAAGAAGATCCTGTTCCCCCTGCTCGAAGACCTGCCTCCCGCTCAGCGCATCCAGCGCTTGATTCCCTACTACCCCCAGACCCCTGCCAGCCGGGTGCAACGGCTCTCGCAGCTGCTGGACTCGGCAGACGACCAGGTGGACAACTGGACGAGATCCTGCGCCGTTTATGCAGCAGGTGCGTTGTCTATGAAGGAGCTCCTCCCGGAGGTCTCGTCTACCCTGGTATCCACCGACCCCCTGGTCCGGGAGACTGCCGCCTGGACGCTGGCCAGGATGGGGGGGTCTATCTCGCCGGAAGCGCTGCGCCTGAAAGATGATCCCGATCCGCGTGTGGCGCAGGCCGCTCGCTCCTGGCTTGACAGACCGATTGGAGGTAAGCCAATGCTATCGACGATTGAGAAGGTCTTGATCCTTAAAGGTGTGCGCATCTTTGCAGAAACGCCGGATGAAATCCTGGCTGACGTCGCCCAGGTGTTGGAAGAAGTTGAATATAACACCGGAGAGACGATCTTCGAAAAAGGCGAGCTGGGTGACAGTATGTATATCATCATCGACGGAAAAGTGCGCGTCCACGATATAGAAAACACCCTGAACTACCTGCGAGAGCGGGAGGTATTCGGGGAGATGGCCCTGCTCGATCCCGAAGCACGCGTCGCCTCGGTGACCGCCGTGGAAGACACCCGCTTGCTGCGCCTGGACCAGGAGCCTTTCTTCGAGCTGATGCAGGACCGCATCGAAGTGGCACGCGGCATCATCCAGGTGCTGACCCGCTACCTGCGCGACCGGGTCAAAGATCTGGGGGAAATGCGCACCCGGATCGAGGCTCTGGAGCAGCTCGCCGGTCAGTAAGGGCTGTCTCAAGTAATGGAATTGCTGACTTCGTACATCCCCATCGACCGGCAGTTCGCCCTGGCGCAGGGCGAGAGCCTGCCGGATCGTATGCACGGCGCGGCGCTGTTCGCCGATATCTCTGGTTTCACGCCGCTGACCGAAGCGCTGGCGCGCGAGTATGGCCCCCAGCGCGGGGCTGAGGAATTGACCATCCATCTGAACCGGGTATACGATGCCCTGATCGAAGAAGTTCACCGTTACCGGGGCAGCGTGATCAGCTTCAGCGGAGACGCCATCACCTGTTGGTTCGACGAGCGTTACGGGCCAGCCTCTCACCGGGCCCTGGTCTGCGCCCTGGCCCAGCAACGGGTAATGGGCGGGCTGACCTCGATCGGCCTGCCATCCGGGCAAACGGTCAGCCTGGCGATGAAAGCAGCCGTGGCTGCCGGAAGCACCCGCCGATTTCTGGTTGGCGACCCGGGAATCCAGCTGATCGATACCCTGGCGGGCGCCATGCTGGACCGGCTGGCCAGCGCGGAGCACCAGGCGAACAAAGGGGAGACGCTGGTCGACCAGAAAGCATGGGACTCTCTTGAAGAGGATGCACGCGTCGTCGAATGGCGCGAAGATGAATCCGGAGAACGCTTCGCGGTCATCTCCGCGCTAGATGTAGAAATCGCCGAGGATCCCTGGCCCCCCCTTCCGAGCGGCGCAATCCGCGCCTCCCAGGCCCGCCCCTGGCTGCTCCCGCCGGTGTACGAACGCCTGCGCAGCGGGCAGGGTGAGTTCCTGGCCGAGCTGCGCCCGGCCGTCTCGTTCTTCCTGCGTTACAGCGGCATCGATTACGAAGACGATCAGAACGCCGGTGAGAAGCTGGATGCCTTCGTCCGCCACGTCCAGCACGTCGTGACCCGCTACGAAGCGGCGCTGATCCAGCTGACCATCGGCGACAAGGGCAGCTACCTGCAGGCGGCCTTTGGAGCGCCCATCGCCCACGAGGACGAGCCCGCCCGGGCTTTATCGGCAGCCCTCGACTTGCGCGTGCCTCCCTACGATTACATCCGAACCGTTCAGTTCGGGATCAGCAAAGGCCGCATGCGCACCGGGGCCTATGGCAGCCTCTCCCGCCGTACCTACGGCATGATGAGCGACGACGTCAACCTGGCCGCCCGCCTGATGCAGGCCGCCAGGGCCGGTCAGATCCTGGTCAACCACAACGTTTGCCAGGGGATCTCCGAGGATTTCCTTTGGGAGGATCTGCCTGACCTGCGCGTCAAGGGCAAAAGCGAGCCGATCAAAGTTTACGGACTGCTCGGGCGGAAAGAGAGAACGGTCGCCCGCCTGCATGAACCACGCTATTCACTTCCCATGGTTGGCCGGGTACCCGAACTGGCGGTGGCGACAAACAAACTAGAGGCAGCTCTCCAGGGACACGGCCAGCTGGTCGGCATCCGCGGGGTAGCCGGCATCGGCAAGTCCCGCTTGATCGCAGAGCTGATCCGGCTGGCGAACTTGCACCACATGATGGGGCTGAGTGGCGAGTGCCAGTCCTACGGCGCCAACACCAGTTACCTGGTCTGGCAGAATGTCTGGCGCCAGTTCTTCGCGCTTGACCCGGCCGGTTCACCTGCCGATCAGATCGCCCATTTGGAAAGCCAGCTCCTCGGCCAGGACTCGAACCTGGTCGCCCGCTTGCCCCTGCTCGGTCCTGTCTTGAACCTGCCCATCCCGGATAATGACCTGACCCGCTCTTTCGACGCCAAGCTGCGCAAAGCCTCCCTGGAGGCCCTGCTGGCAGACTGCCTGCGCGCCAGAGCGCGGGAAGGATCGATCCTGCTCATCCTGGATGACTGCCAATGGATCGATCCGCTCTCCGAAGACCTGTTGGATGTGCTCGGGCGGGCTATCGCCGGTTTCCCGGTGCTGGTGTTGCTCGCTTACCGCCCTCCGCTCACGGCTGAAACTCCGCCTTTGAGGGTGGTCCACCTGGCTCACTTCACCGAAATCCACCTTTCTGAGTTTTCAATTCAAGAAGCCGCCGAGCTGATCGGCCTGAAGCTGAGACAGAATTTCGACCAGACTTCGGCAGCTCCGGCTGGACTAGTCGAGCTGATCACAACCCGGGCTCAGGGCAACCCATTCTATATCGAGGAGTTGCTTAACTTCTTACGCGACCAGGGAGGCGACATCAACGACAGCCAGGTTCTAGCAAAGCTGGAGCTGCCGACCAGCCTGCACAGCCTGGTGCTCAGCCGCATCGACCAGCTCACCGAAAGCCAGAAGATCACCCTCAAG
>DATDRQ010000351.1:0-6674 GCA_035291645.1 Anaerolineales bacterium | reverse complement strand
CGGCCGGCCTTCTTGCAGGTAGCCGCCCAGCGCCAGAGCCGCTGTCCCCACAGGGATGCGATTCGACTTCCCGTTCTCACCTGGCACGTATACGAAGCCCTGGCGCAGGTCCAGGTCGGCGAGATCCAGCCTCACCAGGGCACCGACCGAGAGACCGGTTTCCAACATCAGCAGCAGGATGGCCTGGTCGCGGCGGGCCCGCGGGCGGGGGGAGGTCTCGATGGCCACCAGGACGCTCGCCACCTGAGCCTCCGTCAGACACTGCAGAACAGGTAACACCGGCACCGCCGCGATTGCCCGCTCGACCTGCACTGCATCGATAGCCGGCGCTCCACCCGGCAGGTCGCCATGTCTGGTTAAGTAACGCGTGAAACTGCGCAGAGTCGCCCGGCGGCGCACCAGGGTGCTCTGGCGCTTGCCGGAGTTGCCCTCGGCTTGCAGAAATAAGGCGAGATGTTCTGGGGTCAGATCTTCCAGTTGGGGTGGGCGCTGCAGGCTGGTCGTCAGGTAATCCATAAAAACGCGCAGGTCGCTGGCATAAGCCAGGCGCGTACTGGCAGAATAATCGGATTGGGACTCGATGCTGGCCAGAAAGGCGTTTACCTGTCGTTCCATGGTTGAGGCGGCTTTTCTATCTCCCGGCTGCCGCCTTCCCAGCTGGGGTTTCGTTCAATAAAGATTCTGTTTTCCCGCCCTCCTCGGCGAGAAATATTATATCATAGCCTCCCGGAGTACCTCGCCGAAAGCCCGCACCGCCCGCTCGACCCCGGCCTCGTCCACCCAGCAGTGGGTCACCAGGCGAAAACGGCGCTCGGCGACCACGCCCACCTTAACACCGCAGTCCGCCAGGCGTTCCGCCACCTGGACGGCGCGCAGCGGCACCTGCTCTGCCAGCGACAGGAAGACCATGTTGGTCGCCGGGGTGCCCGGGTCCAGAACAAGGTCTGGGTTGGCGGATAATCCCTCGGCCAGCTGCCTGGCCCGGAGGTGGTCCTCGGCCAGCCGGTGGCGCACCGTCTCCAGGGCGACGATGCCCGCCGCCGCCAGCACGCCAGCCTGGCGCATGCCCCCGCCCAGCTGCTTGCGAATCCTCAAAGCCCGGGCGATGAACTCGCGCGAACCGCAGATCACCGAGCCGGCCGGCGCGCTGAGCCCCTTGCTCAGGCAAAAGGTGACCGAATCGGCCGGAGCGGCCAGCTCGGCCGCCTCCACCCCCTGGGCAGCGGCCGCGTTGAAGATGCGCGCCCCATCCAGGTGCAGGACCAGGCCGTGCTGGTGAGCCAGCTCGCCAACCAACCGGGTATACTCCGCGGTCAGCGCCACGCCCCCGCAGCGGTTGTGGGTGTTCTCCAGGGTGATCAACCGGGTGACAGGGTCGTGCGGATCGTCCGGGCGGATGGCGGCGCGGATGTCCTCCAGCGCCAGGGTGCCGTCCGGCTGGTTGGGCAGCTGGCAGGGATGCACCCCGCCCAGCGCGGCGATCCCGCCCGCCTCGAACAGGAAGGTGTGCGCCTTGTTCCCCAGGATGGCCTCATCCCCCCGCCCGCAATGCGCCAGGATCGAGGCCAGGTTGCCCATCGTCCCGGAGGGCACGAACAGCCCGGCCTGTTTGCCCATCAACCCGGCCGCCATTGCCTGCAGCCGGTTGACGGTCGGGTCCTCCCCGTACACGTCGTCGCCCACCTGCGCCCGCGCCATCGCCTCCCGCATGGCGGGGGTCGGTTGGGTGACCGTATCCGATCGCAGATCGACGAATTCCATTTGGACCTCTCGATGATCCGGTTTGCTCTTTTGATGCAAAAGTCTTCGAATCCTTACGTATGGTCCGGAGACCGAGCCCAACTTAATCCAAGATTCTATCCAAACCCCTGACCAGCCCGGTATATGCCTGCACTTTACGAATGGCTAGAAGCGTCCCTTGAATATAAGGGGCGGTGCCGTTCCCGGCGTCGTGGCGAATGGACAGTCGCTCGTCGGTCCCCCCAAAGATAGCCTCGATACTGATTACATAACCGGGAAGGCGAATGGAATGGACCTGGCTCCCATCCAGGTTCGTCCCCCGGCTGTCTCTCTCCCCAACGGTTTTTTCAACCGGAATGGTAATCTCTGGCTTCCCGATCTCCGCCAGCCGGAAGGCCAGTTCGCGGGCCGTCCCGCTGGGAGCATCTTCCTTTCCATCCGAAGCGTAATCGATGATCTCCCATTGGGAGAGATATCTGGCTGCCTGGCAGGCGAAGCGCTGCAGAAGCAGCGCGGTGATGGAAAAATTCCCGGCGGCAATGACGCCCACCCGATTTTGCATCGCAGCCAGGTTGATCTCAGCAAAGTCCTGGCTGGTTAATCCGGAAGTCCCGATGACCACATTCACGCCTTTGGAGATGGCTGTCAGCACATGTACTTTGACGGCGCTGGCGTGGGTATATTCCACGAGCACATCCGTGGGGATTTGCAGGGCTTCCGCGACCGATCGGCTGATGCGGAGGTCAGGGGCCGCGCCCCCCAGGATCTCCTTCAGAGATTTGCCAGCCGCCGACCGGGAGACGGCGCCTACCAAACTCAGATCAGGCGCCTGACTTACGGCGAGGCAGAGAGGCTTTCCGACCCACCCGGTCGCGCCGGCGATGCAGACTCGCATGGTCATCGGGTAGATATGGAAACTAACTCATTCCACGCCATCGCCACGCGCCTGGCGGGCTTGGGCTGGGTGACCTTATCCGATCGCAAATCGACGAATTGCATCACGACCTCTTAATATTCCATAAAATAGCCTGCTTCAGCGGATATGGGCTTCGAAGGCTGGGATTTCAATCCCAGGCGAAGCGGGAACCATCCCGTTCATCGGCAAATTAGGGTGTGCTCCTTCAAATCTTAGTGACATTCGACAAAAGCCTCGACTCAATCTGCTGCAATTTATCCCTCAGCCCGCAGCTCTTCCAGCAGCCGCCGCAGCTCCTCCGGCAGGGGCGCCTCGAAGAGGCGCGCCTCGCTCTCCCCCGGCAGGCGCACTTCCAGCCGGGCAGCGTGCAGGAAGTGGCGCTTGATCGGCAGGGTCGGCCGCGCCCGCCCGTAGACCCGGTCCCCCACCACCGGACAGCCCAGGAAGGCCAGGTGCAGCCTGATCTGGTGGGTGCGCCCGGTGACCGGCTCCACCTCCAACAGGGTGTGCTCCGGGAAGCGCTCCAGGGTGCGGTACTGGCTGGCAGCCGCCCGGCCCTTGCCCGGCGGGCGGACGGCCATGCGCTTGCGCTGGGCCGGGTCGCGCCCGATGGCCGCCTCCACCCGCCCGCTCGGGGTGGGCGGCGCGCCGTCCACCAGCGCCAGGTAGGTCTTGTGCACCCGGCGATCGCGGAACTGTTCCTGCAAGAATTGGTGGGCGGCGTCGTTCTTCGCCAGCAGGATCAAACCGGAGGTGTCCTTGTCCAGGCGGTGGACGATCCCCGGGCGCTGCTCGCCGCCGATGCCCTGCATGTCCGGCGCGTGCGCCAGGGCGGCGTGCGCCAGCGTGCCGCTGGCGTGCCCTGCCGCAGGATGCACCACCATCCCGGCTGGTTTGTTCACCACCAGCAGGTCTTCATTTTCAAAAACAATTTCCAGTGGGATTTCTTCCGGGATGAGGGCGCCGGGCGTGGGCGGGGGGATGCGCACCTGTACACGCGCCCCTCTTTCGAGCAGCTTCCCGGATTTGTGGGCCGGCAGCCCATCGACGCTCACCCGCCCGTCCTTGATCAGCGCCTGTAACCGAGACCGCGAGAATTCCGGCAGGAAGCCGGTCAGGAACAGGTCCAACCGCTGGGAGGCCTCCTGCTGGAAGGTGGTCTCGACCAGGCGTTCATTCACTCCAGGTCTCCTCCGGCACCGCTTCGGATTCGCCCTCCTTTGTTTGGACATCTTTCTTCGCCCGGTCATCCCGCTCTTTGAACCAGATCCCCAGCAGCAGCACGCCCACCCCGATCGAAATGCAGGAATCCGCCACATTGAAGACCGGAAAAGTGCCCACCGAGAGGAAGTCGGTCACCCAGCCGATGGTCAGCCGGTCGATCAGGTTGCCCAGCGCGCCGCCAAACTGCAACCCCATCGCCAGCCGCAGCGGCCAGTCCTCCTTCGGCACCTGCGGGAAATAATACAGGATGGCGATCGCCACCACCACCGACAGGATCATGAATACGCCGCCGAAGCTCTGCAGCATGCCAAAAGCCGCCCCGGTGTTCTTGACGTGGAAGATGCGGGCGTAAGGCAGCAGCCAGTCCCACGGCGCCCACATCTCGCCGATCGCCAGGTTGGCGCGCACGACTGCCTTGGTGATCTGGTCGAGCAGGATGATCGGCACGGCGATGGCCAGCAGCGGCAGGTAATCTTGTATTTGCCAGCTTTTAGAAGTCATTTCGCGGTCTGACATGCCTTGATTGTACCCTATGGGGATCAGGAAATTCGGTTGTTTCGCTTATTTAGATACCCCAAACGTACTCCGGCCTGACCCCCAGGAAGTCCAGCTGGTGGGCGATGTAGACCAGCTCGCGGAGCTCCACCTGCGCATGCCTGCGGGCCGCCCAGTCGGCCAGCCTTTCCGGGTCGAGCTCCGCACGGTCCCGCAGGGCATTGAACATCGTCTGGATGATGAAGTGCAGGAAATAGGCCTCGTCGTCCGGGTACCCATCGGATCCCGGGAAGACGACCCAATCCGAGCTGCCCACCTCCAGCAGCTCCGCCCCAACCGCCCGCAGCTGCGCGAAAAGGCGCCTGCCGGTGCGGCTGTCCCCCGAGGACCGGCCCGAGATGAGACGTTCGTCCATCGTGAGGTGGTAGACCTGCTCCACCAGCCGGTCGAAGGCCGGATCAAGCGTTGGCTCAAGCAGGGTGAGCCCGTCGAAGTTGATCGTGAAGTAAAACAGGCCGCTGCGCCCCAGCAGGCGGAACAACTGCGGCAGGCTGGCAGGAACATCGACCAGGTCCAGGAAGGCGTTGGCGACCAGCAAATCCCATTCCCGCCGCCCTGCTTCCCGCCGGGCGAATTCGAAGGCGTCGACCGCTTCCAGCTCCAGGCGCATCTCCCGCCCGCCTCCCGTGAAGGCCAGCCCGCTCTCCAGTTCTTCCACTCTCAGCCCGCAAACGTCTCCCCAATTCACCAGCCGCTGCCTGGCGAGGGCGATGTTCCCCGGCTCCAGGTCGAGCGCCGTGTAGTGCGCCTGGTCGAGCAATCCGGCCGCGGCCAGGCGCTCGAACATCGTGCCGATCCCGGCCCCGACCTCCAGGACCCGCAAGGGGGCATCCGGGCGGCGCGCCGCCAGCTGCTGGGCCAGCCGCTCCCAAACCCGCTGGTTCAGGGCGCGGTCGTCGACGGTTCGCTTGGCCGCCAGGTAGCGGGTGAAGGAATACTTACTGGGGATCGTGGTAGGCCTCTCCGATTTAATATTTCGCCAACTCTGTAGCGGCGTGCAACTTCAGGCCTTATGCTCGACGCCGCCTCCACCAAAAAACGCCCATGAAGGGCTAAGCTACATTTTACCGGATACCAGGAAAGTGCGGATCATCGCCCCGCTCTCTTCCCAGGTGGGGTGCCTCAGGTAACGCCGGCGCGCCCCCAGGCCGAGCGCTAGCAGCAGCTCCCGGTCCTCCACCAGCCGGCGCAGGCAGCCTGCCAGCTCATCGACGTCCCCCGGCTCGACCAGGAAGCCATCCTGGCCCGGCGTGACGATCTCCCCGGCCGCGCCAGCCGCCCCGGCGATCGCCGGCAGTCCGAAGCCCATCCCCTCCAGGTAAGCGATACCGTAGCCCTCATAGGACGAGGGCACCACCAGCGCGTGGCTGGCCCGCATCAGTCGGGACAGCGCTTCATCCAGCTGGGTACCCAGGAAACGCACCCGGCTGGCGAGACCCACATGGTCTGCCCTGCGCTGCATATCCCTGGCATAACCAGGATCGAAATGCGAGCCGCCGATCACCTCTAGAAGCCAGGAATCCGGGGGCAGCCGGGCGAGCGCCTCCAGCAAGGTGTGCAATCCCTTGCGCGGGATCAGGTTGCCGAGGAACAGCAGCCGCAGCGGTCCTGGCTGGCGGGCGCGGGCCGCGATCTGTTCGTCCGTGATATCGGGCGCCAGCCGGTCGCCGCCGGGATAAGCCACCACTCCAGGGCGGCTTCCCCCGGCCAATCCCTCCACGGACCGGCGCGTCGTCTGGCTGTTGAAAATGAAACCGTCCACGCTCTTCAGGTAGCGGCGCTCGATCCGGGCGTAAATCCAATTTTGCCAGGCCGGGCGCGCCTCGCTGCAGCGCAGGTGGTGAACGATGCTGACCAGCGGGTAGAGCCGCCTGCTGCGCAGCGCCTGGTTGAGCCGGAACAGGGAAGGATGGTTGAGCTCGTCCTGGAGCAGGATATCTACACGCAACGCTTTCAACTGATCGGCTAATCCTGGAGAAAAGTTATCGCCCAGATGGCGCAGGTAGTTCCGCCAGGGCAGCGCGATCACCTCCACCTGGTCGCCCTGCCGGCGCAGGTGCTCGACCAGCTTCCGGTCAAACAAATAGCCCCCGGAGAGGGTCTCCAGGGAGCCATAGATCAGCAGCCCGATGCGCATCTGGTACCCGACCTCAGGGCTTCAAGCCCCACCCACCGCCCGGCGGTATTCCGCCCAGGCGATCTCGTTCTCCCACAGGCGCACCGTGACGGTCTCGATGTT
>DATDRQ010000350.1:0-4593 GCA_035291645.1 Anaerolineales bacterium | reverse complement strand
GCGCGGTGGGCCTGCCGACCGGCGAACGTGCCACCGCCCTGGCGTTGCGCGGCGACCGGCTGTACCTGGGCGGGCAGGCCTGTCCCAGCGAGGCCCTGGATGGCGGAGACTGTCCGGGCCGGTTGTACGTTTACAATCTCGCCAATCCAGAACGGCCGGCGCTGGCCGGGCAGCTGGACCTGCCTGGAACGGTAATCGATATCGTCCCGGCGGAGGAGTATCTGTACCTGGCTGCCGGACCGGCGGGCGTTTGGGCGGTGGATGCTCGCGACCCGGCCCGGCCCACTATCGCCGGGCACCAGGACCTCTCCTCCGGGGCGCAGGCGCTGGCGGTGGTCTTCAACCGGGTGTACGTGGCCTCCGGCCGCGGCGGGCTGGTGGTGCTGCAGGTCAGCCAGGAATAAATTCCCGGCCTGGCAAAACCAGCCAAACGCGCTGAAGCGCGTTCCGCCGATTGGCAGGCATAACCCGCTTCAGCGCGTTTGAGGGATTGCCAGACGCCGGATTCATCCGGCGGTCATGACGCAAGGGCGCAAAGTTATTAAGATTATTATCTTTGCGCCTTTGCGCTTAATTTTTTCTTCCCGACTTTGCGTTAAAATATCTTCTGACCATGATACCCGCCCCCCGCCACCCGCACGTGCGCCGCTTCGAAGCCTGGTTCGAGATCCTGCTCTCCGGGCTGGCAGCCCTGCTGGCGCTCCTGGCTGGCGTCTATGCTTTCCGCCTGCTTTCTGAAGGGATCCTGGTGACCAGCGTAGGAGAGGTGCCTGCCGGCTCGCCCTACCCAGCCGTGGGCAGCGCCCGCTACACCTCTTACCAACCCGCCGTGGTGCCCCTGCTGGCTTCCATACTGGTCCTGCTCGGCCTGCTGGCGCGCCGCCCGCTTCTGGCCTGGATCGGGGCTGTGCTGCTGCTGGTCTTTTCGTTCCTGTTCGTATTCAGCGCCGGGGGCGGCTTCCTGCCGCTCGCCGGTCTGTTAATCGCCCTGCTGCTGATCCTGCACATCTTCCGCAATTGGCGGCTGGATAGAGCCGGTTAGCAGTCCAGCAGGTCCTGCTGCTGCAGAACTGGATCGCCGGGTTCGCCAGCCTGGCGACCTTCCTGCCGCTTTATTTCCTGCACGTGCCAAAAGAGGAGCAGATGATGCTCGACACCTTCGGCCAGGAGTACCGTGAGTACATACAGCGCAGCGGGCGGGTGCTGCCCAGACCGTAACTCGCGCTGATCAAAGACAGCAGGTGATTAATGCCGGATAAAGATTACGAATACCGCGGCCTGATGGCCTCCACCTGGGACCTGTTCCGGGGAGATACCTCGAATTGGGCCGATCGCTTCTTCTTTAAAGAGATCATCGAGGAGTATGGGGAGCCGGTCCTGGATGTAGGCTGCGGCACGGGCCGCCTGCTGATCGACTATCTGGCGGCGGGAATCGAGATCGAGGGAGTGGATAACTCCCCCGAGATGCTGGCGCTGTGCCGCCAGAAGGCGGAGCAGGCCGGGCTGCGTGCCGTGCTGTACGAAGGGGAAATGGAGGACCTCGAGCTGCCGCGCCGTTACCGCACCATCCTCGTCCCGTCTAGCTCCTTCCAGCTGCTGGTGGATTTAGGGGCGGCGCGCCGGGCGATTAACAGGCTCTTCGCCCACCTGGAGCCGGGCGGCGCACTGGTCATGCCGTTCATGCTGATCCACAAGCCGGGCGACCCGCCCCACACGACCTGGGAGGTGAGCGGCGAGAAGCACCGTCCGGAGGATGGGGCGCTGGTGCGGCGCTGGTCGCGCGCCGATTACGACCTGGAGCAGCAGCTCGAATCCACCGAGGACCGCTACGAGGTGATCCGCGACGGCGAGCTGGTTAGTTTCGAGCACCACCGTCGCTCGCCGGCTACCCGCTGGTATACCCAGGAGGATGCGCGCCGGCTGTACCAGGAGGCCGGTTTCCGCGATGTCCGGACTTTCAAGGAGTTCACCCGCCAGCCCGCCGAGCCGGAGCACGCCATCTTCACCGTGCTCGGCGTCAGGCCATCATGAGCATTCTGTCATTCTGAGCGCAGCGAAGAATCTCTCCAGCGCAGTGTTGAGAGAGACCCTTCGCTCCACTCAGGGAGACATTACGAAGGATAAAATCATGCAATCCATCCGCCTCGAAGATAACTGGGTCCTGCGCCTCGAGCCAGGCGAGGAGATCATCGCCAGCCTGAAGCGCTTCTGCCGTGAACAGGGGATAACCGCTGGCTGGGTCAGCGGGATCGGCGCGCTCAGCCGGGCGACGCTCAGCTACTTCGTCCGGGAGGAGGGTGTCTATCGCCACCACGATCTGAACGGCGACCACGAGCTGACCAGCCTGGTTGGGAATATCTCCCTGTTGGAAGGCGAACCCTTCCCGCACCTGCACGCCACCCTGTCCGGCCCGGATTTCGCCGTGCGCGGCGGGCACCTGACCGAGGGCGTGATCGGCGCCACCGGCGAGCTACTGGTCTCCCCGCTGGGCGGCGTCCTGCAGCGCCGACTGTTCTCCGACCGCGGGCTGAGGCTGCTGGACCTTTCATGATGGAGAGCCATCCAGAACGGGAAAGCCCACCCCCATTCACCTCGATCGAAACCTCCCGCCTGGTACTGCGGCGCTTTTCGATGGACGACCTGCCAGCCCTGGTCGTTTACCGGTCTGAACCGCAGGTGTCCCGCTACCAGAGCTGGGATACCTACAGTGAGGCGCTCGGCGCCGGGATGATCACCGACCTCCAGGACCTAGAACCGGGCGTCCCCGGGCGCGGCTTCCAATTCGCCCTGGAGCTCAAGGAGAGCGCATCGCTGGTCGGCGATATTTACCTGCAGGTCGACCCGCACGAGCCGCAGCAGGCAGTGATCGGCTACACCCTGGCGCTGCCCTTCCAGGGGCGCGGCCTGGCGAGCGAAGCGGTGCGGGCTGTGCTCAACTATTGCTTCGACAGGCTGGGATCCCACCGGGTCATCGCCTTGACCCTGGCGGAGAACCTGGCCTCCATCGCCCTGCTTGAACGGCTGGGATTCCGCCGCGAGGCGCACTTCGTCGAGAACAGCTGGTTCGAGCGGCGCTGGGCGGACGAGTACCAGTACGCCCTGTTGAGGCAGGAGTGGGAGCAGCGGTGCGCCACGATGGGAGGCGAGAACGGTGACCGGCAGTGACGGTTTAGCCCCTTCTGAGGGCGCCCCTTCTGAGGGCGTCTTCTGGGAGGCGATCCTCGCCAACCAGCTGCAGCGTTACCCCCTGCTGGAGGTGCGCGATCTGTACAAGCTGGCATACCAGGCCGCCCTGGGCAGCGAGCACGCCGACCCGGATCCCGCCGCAGCGCGCGCCCGGCTGGAGGAGGAGATCGCCGGGCTCGACCTCGGGTCTGCCGGACCCTGCCCTGCCGAGCCTCGGTTCGACCCGATCTCCCCGGACGGCGCCGTGTTGCGCGTGTACCTGCGCTCCTACCTGGCATCGGGTGGCGACCTGGAGAGCCTGCTGCAGGCCTTTCTCCAGACCGCCAAATCCCACCGCGGCAGCCTGGAGACCCTGCCCACCTATTGGGGATGGTCGGTGCAGCTGGCCGCGCAGGGCTTCCTCCCACTGAATCCGGGCGAGATGGAGCGCTTCCTGGAGGCTATGCGGGAGCAGGGCTTCCCCGCCGTCAAGCACTCACCGGCTTACGAACAGGCCTACCGCCCGGCCTACCGGGTGGTGCTGGCAGAACTATTGCTTTGACCGCCCGCTTCGCCGCCATCCCCCTATTCCTTTCCTTCCTGCTGGCCCTGCTGCTGTGGCAGGGTCTGGGTCTCGACCCCCTGCTCGCCTGGATCATCGCCGTCAGCCTGGCGGCCTTCCTGACCTACGGCTACGACAAGTCCATCGCCAGGAGCGGCAGGATGCGCGTCCCCGAGCGCGCCCTGCTGCTGCTGGCCGCGGCGGGCGGCACGATCGGCGCCTATCTCGGTATGCGCTTCTTCCACCACAAGACCCTCAAGGGCAGCTTCCGGCGCCGCTTCTGGCTGATCGCCGGCTTGCAGGCGGCGCTGGTGGGGTTCTACCTGCTTTGGGTTGTATTGCCTACAATGAATATCCTATTGGCTGCCAGGTAATTTTGACTATCGCTGTAGGGCGGGATTCGGAGCAAACCTAGTGTGCAATCCCGCCGTTCAAGGTTGGAGCGAATATCTAGGAGCTGCTATACCGTTCGGGGAGGGTGTGTATACCATGTTGAAAATATGCGTCCAAGCGCGTCATCGCAAATGTGACCGACGAGTGGAGCGAAACAGATAGAATCACAGTAGTGGGTCGAATTGAACAACCAAAGAAGGGAGCGTGACGCATGACAACTTATCTGGAGTGGCTCAATCGCGCCGGGATCGCACTGGGGTTCTTTGCCAGCATTATGATCGCGCCTGAACTGATTGGCCTGGAGCGGCTCAGAAATTGGGAGAGACGCATTCGCTCACTCTATCCTGTTATTCAGCAACATCGGCAACGCATTATGCGAGAAATTCAGGACCATTCAGTGCACGAATTATTGAAGGGAGCGCTTATCTTTGTGTCTTTTCTATTCGTGGGAGTTTTGGGAGGCATCAGCATTT
>DATDRQ010000349.1:0-4117 GCA_035291645.1 Anaerolineales bacterium | reverse complement strand
GCGGCTCGTCCAGGGTGATCGGAATGGCCTGGTCAAGCGCAGCTCCGAACAGGTGCAGGCGGATGTCCGCCTTCTCGGGGGCGGGCTGGGTGCACATCTGGCAGGCCGGGCGCAGGGGGAACCCCTCCGGCGGGGCGTCCTGCCCGCTGGCTGCCCAGATCAGGTATTCGCCCAGGTTTATACGCCCGATTTTGCGGGCGGGCGAGTAGTCGGAGACCTCGCAGGTGCCGGCGCAGTCGACGCCGATCAGCAGCACGCCGTCCAGGTTGGCCTGCTGCAGCTTGACCAGCTCGACCAGGGCGCGCTGCTCGCAGGGGCGCAGCACCACGCCCAGGCGGACGGGCGACCCTTTGCCGGTCAGCGCGCTGACCGCCCGGGCGCCGTTGATCGGCATGACCGGAGCGAGCGGGTTGGCCTGCTCGAGCCGCTCGGGATCGGTGACCAGGGCCGGCAGGATGGCGCCGGAAGAGGTTTCCATCGGCAGGTAGAGGGCTTCGACCAGGCCGGCTGCGAACAGCTGGCGCAGGAAGACCCTGACTGCCTGGAGAGTGTCGCCATTTTCAACTGGAATCGCGGTAATCATCAATCCATCCCTCTCAAACTGCCCAGTCCTGGCGCATCGGGTTGGGGCCGAGTTCCTTGATGGCAGCCACCATTTCCGCCATGGTCTCGGCGAAGCGCTGCCCTTCGCTGGCGCTGATCCAGCGCAGCCAGACCCGCTGTTCGTCCAACCCGGCGGCTTTCAGGATTTCCTCCAACGCCACGTAACGCCGGCGGGCCTTGTAATTGCCGGTCTGGTAATGGCAGTCGCCCGGGTGGCAGCCGCCGATCAGGACGCCGTCGGCGCCGTCGATCAGCGGCTTGAGCACGTAGACCGGGTCGACGGCCCCGCTGCACATCGTGCGGATCACGCGCACGTTGGGCGGGTATTGCAGGCGGGAGGTGCCCGCCAGGTCGGCCCCGGTGTACGTGCACCAGTTGCACAGGAACGCCAGGATGTGGGGTTCAAAATGGTCGTTGTCACTCATGCTGGTCACCTCATTCATGTCTTACAGGCTCGCCGCTTCGATCATGGCGAAGACCTGGTCGAACTCGAAGCCTTTCTGCTGGCTGGCCTTGTTGGGACAGGCTGCCACGCAGGCGCCGCAGCCCTGGCACAGCACTTCGATCACTTCGGCATGGGCCATGCCCGGCTCGAGGCGGCGAGCGCCGTACGGGCAAACTTCCACGCAAATACCGCAGGCGGCGCACAGGCGGGGGTTGACCTGGGCGACGATCGGCGGGGCGGACAGCTCGGATTTGGAGAGCAGTGCCACGGCCCGCACGGCGGCGGCCTGGGCCTGGGCGATGGTCTCTTCGATGGCGCGCGGGGAATGCGCCAGCCCGGCCAGGAAGATGCCCTCGGCGGCGAAGTCCACCGGTCTGAGCTTGACGTGGGCCTCCAGGAAGAAGCCGGTCTCATTCAGCGGCACCTTGAGCAGCTGCGCCAGGGCGGGGTTGCCTGGCTCGGGCTCGATGCCGGCGCTGAGCACGACCCAATCCGCCTTGAGCTGGATGACCTCGCCTTCAGGCTGGGCGATCACATCAACCCGTAATCTCCGGTTGCCGGTTTCCACCACCTCCGGTTTGGCTTCGGGCGCGTATTCCAGGAACAGGACGCCGGCCTGGCGCGCCTGCCGGTAGATTTGCTCGCGGAAACCGTAGCTGCGCATGTCGCGGTACAGGATCACGACGTTCACTGAAGGCACCTGTTTCTTGATCGCGAGGGCGTTCTTGAGCGCCTGCGTGCAGCAAATGCGCGAGCAGTATGGGTGTTTTTCGTCCCGCGAGCCGACGCACTGCACCATCACCAGGGTCCGACCGGCTAACCCGTCGATGAAACCAGGTTTGGTGAGCTGCGTTTCCAGCTCGCGCTGGGTCACGACGCGCGGGTTCCGCCCGTACAGATATTCGCTGGGTGTGATCTCGCGCCCGCCGGTGGCGACCAGGATGGCGCCGTGGTTCAGTTCCAATTCTGCGCCGTCCGCCTGGCGTACCCGGGTGCGGTACTGCCCGGTGTAGCCCGAGACGTCGACTACCTGACTGCCGGTTAACACCTGGATGCGGGCATCAGCCTGCACGGCGACGAGGGTTTCGCGCAGCAGCTGCTGTGGGTCGGCATCTCCGGCGGTACCGATGCGGATATGGCGCAGGTTACCGCCCAGCTCGGCGTCGCGTTCCACCAGGAAGACGCCGTAGCCCTGCCGGGCGATGGAGAGGGCGGCGGTCATACCAGCCAGCCCTCCGCCGATCACCAGCGCGTGGCGGTCCACGCCGAAGGTGCTGCGCGAGATGGGGTGCAGGCGGCGAGCCTTGGCGATCGCCATGGCAGTCAGCTGCTTGGCCTTATCGGTGGCCGTCACCGGGATCGAGCGGTGCACCCAGGAGTCCTGCTCGCGGATGTTGGCCATCTCGAACAGGTGCGGGTTCAATCCTGCCTGGCGCAGGGTGTCCTGGAAGAGCGGCTCGTGCGTGCGAGGGGTGCAGGAGGCCACCACCACCCGGTTCAGGTGGTGCTCCTCGATTCGTTGGCGGATTTTTTCCTGGGTGTCCTGCGAGCAGGTGTACAGGTTGTGCTCGGCGAAGGCCACCCCGGGCAGGGTCCTGGCGAACTCGACCACCTGGGGGACGTCCACGACCGAGCCGATGTTGATGCCGCAGTGGCAGATGAAGACGCCGACGCGCTCGGCCTCGTCGGAGACCTGGCGCTCGGGTGGGTATTCCGGTTTGCGGACGAGCGTGCCGCGGGCAGCTCCCAGTAAGGCGGAGGCCTGGGCCGCGGCGCAGGAGGCTTCCACTACCGATTCGGGGATGTCCTTGGGTTCGGCGAAGGCGCCGGCGACGAAGACGCCGGGCCGGGAGGTCTGGGCCGGGCTGTAGGGCGCCACCTCGGCGAAACCGAATTCGTTCAATTCGATCCCCAGCCGTTTTGCCGTCGCCTGGGCTTCGGCGGAGGGACGCAGCCCGACCGAGAGCACCACCAGGTCGAACTCCTCCTCTACGATGGTCGGTCGTCCGCCGCCTGAACTCCCCGGCGCGACGTAGCGCAGGCGCAGGTTACGGCTGGCGGGGACTTCCTTGACCGATGAGATCATGCAGCGCACGTAGCGCACGCCGTGCTCGTTCTGGGCGCGCTCGATGTACGGTTCGAAGCCCTTGCCAAAGGAACGGATGTCGATGTAGAAAATGGTCGGCTCGATGCGCAGGTCGTGCTCCTTGGCAATGACGGCTTCCTTGGTGGCGTACATGCAACACACCGAGGAGCAGTAAGCGCCGCGCGGCGTGCCGTCCAGGGCGGTGGTGCAGTCGCGCGAGCCGACGCACTGGATCCAGGCGATCTTGCGCGGGTGGGCGCCGTCCGAGGGGCGCTGCACCACCCCGGTAAACGGACCGGAGGCGGACAGCATGCGCTCGAACTGCAGGCTGGTGACGACGTTCGGATAGCGCCCGTAGCCGTACTCGGGACGGATATCGCCGGGCATGATCTCCACGCCCGGGGTCAGCAGGACTGCCCCGACCTGAAGATCGACGAACTTCTCGGTCTCGGTGTGGTCGATAGCCCCGGCCCGGCAGGCGTAGACGCACTGGTTGCACTCGGAGCACACCCCGCAGCGCAGGCAGCGTTCGGCTTCGGCCCGGGCTTGCTCCTCGTCGAACCCGGTGTACACCTCGGCGAAGTCGGCGATGCGATCGGCTGCCGGTCGCCTGGCGAACTCGACCCGCGGCGAGATGTCCGCGGATTGGACGGCGGCGAGGCGCAGGGCAGCCTCGCTGGCATCCATTTTTGCAACAGGGACTACCGGCTGGGGGGCCTGGTAGGGGATCCCTTTCAGATAAGCGCCGATCGATTGGGCGGCGGTGTGCCCGGCGGCGATAGCGTCGACGATGAAGGCTGTGCCGGTCACGGCGTCGCCGCCGGCGTAAAGACCGGGGACATCGGTCGCCAGGCTTTGCGGGTCCACGATCACCTGCCCGCCGCGCTGGCGGGAAGCCTGCGTCAGGCACTCCGAGGCGGGGCGCTGCCCGATGGCGAAGATCACCAGGTCAGCCGCCAGGACTTCTTCCGTGTCGGGGAATT
>DATDRQ010000348.1:0-19994 GCA_035291645.1 Anaerolineales bacterium | reverse complement strand
CCGGCAAGGCGCTGGTCAATTCCGCGCCAGGGTTGAAACCCTGGGCCAGCGGCGGTTCGAAGAATGCCATAGCGGGGAAGTCTGCTTCGGGAGGGATCAGATTCAGCGGCGTAAAGGCGATTTCCTCACCCACTACTTCCCCACTATCGGATACCAGGTAGATCCTGGCGGTAACATTTTCAAGGGATTCGTCCAGGTTATTCTGGATGAGCAAGAAACACCATGCCCCGAGGTCGGAGGTTACGTAACAGGTCGGTCCAGCCATTCCCACCGATAGGGGAGTGGGAGTCGCCAGGGAAGGTGGACTGCTCTCTCCAAGCGGGATGATTAAGATTGTTTCCACCGACAAAAAGCGTGGGTCAACTTCGGGGTTAGCGGTCTGGAGATCCTCCAGGCTGACGCCATAGCGTAACGCCACACCCAGCATGGTATCGCCTTTCACGATCGTATAGGTTAATGGGGTGGGAGTCGGCGGCTGAGGGGTGGGATGCTTCGTTTTGATTGGATGGTAAGGCGGGAGAGTTGATGAAGGCGTGGAAGAGCGGTAGGGAACGAGGCTAGAACCGACCGTCGGTGTTGGGGGAATTGAAGGAGGCGCCTGGGCGCAGGCTGCTATGCCCAAGACTGCCGCCAGGAACCCACCTATCTGCATCCCGGATGATAAACGAAGCCGGAAGAACATAGGCGCCATTATACCCTTTGTGAAACTTACAGATCTTTGAGGTGCCTCTTCAAAACTTGATAGCGCCCCTCCCCTATGCTACACTCCTGCAAGAGGTGAAGTGTGGCGGAAGAGAATATGTTCCGAGAGGCAGTGGATGCAGCTACGCGCGGCGAGCAGGAGCGGGCGCGCGAATTATTCACCCGCCTGCTGCGTTCAGACCAGGCAAATCCCGCCTGCTGGTTGTGGATGAGCACCGTTGTTGACTCATCTAAGGAGAGAATCTTTTGTCTTCAAAACGTCCTCCGCCTGGAACCGGAAAACTCTTCCGCCAGGTTGGGCCTGATACTCCTGGGTGCGTTCCAGCCGGAGGTGTCACATATGCTGGCTCCTCCAGTTCGCAGGAAGTGGATTGCGCCCGAAGAAGCAAGACCCTTTAAGACGAATGCCGTACGATCCTCCAAATTAGGGTGGATACGTTCTGTACTACTGGTCTTATCAGCCCTGTTCCTCTTGAGTGTTCTTCTCATAGGGTTCTTTGGGAATCCATTCAAGTCCATGGGCCTGCTTGAGGCCGGACAGTTTACGGTGACCCCCAGACCGGGAACGCCGAGACCGACAGCAACCATGCTCCCCACGAACACTTCTGCAGTCATAACCCCCAAGGCGACCTATTCCGGACCCATACCGCTGTGGATGATCTTAGAAGCGACTTACACTCCTACCCCTCTATACGTCGATACACCACACCCGATCAGCGAGGCATATCGTGCGGGGCTGCGATCTTACCAGAGGGGTGAATTGTTCAATATGGTGAAGTTTATGGAACAGGCCGCCAGGGATGAACCGGATTCCCCGGACACATATTATTATCTTGGTGAAGCACATCGTTTCATGAACGAGTTCGAGGTCGCGCTGGTGGCCTACGAGCAAGCCATTCAGGTCGATGAAAATTTCGCACCTGCCTACCTCGGCAGGGCGAGAATTCTGCGCATAATCGACCCGAACGCAAGTACTACTGCTGACCTGGATCGAGCTATCCATTTGGATCCCAATTTCAGCGAGGCCTACCTGGAAAGGGCTGCCCATTATCTTTCCACGAACGAGCATGAAGCTGCCCTCTTGGACTTGAAGGCGGCTGGGAAAGGGCTTGCCCAATCCCCTCTTCTGCACCACTACCTGGCTGAAGCGTATCTGGAGTCAGGTCAATATGAACAGGGGCTGGAAGAAGCTCAGACAACCAATTCTCTTGACCAGACCTTCCTCCCTGGGTACTTACTGCTTGGCAAGGCTCACCTTCTAACCGGGAACCCATCAGAGGCGCGCCGCTTCCTGGAGATATATACGCAGTACGAACAACAAAACGCCGAAGCCTGGGTTTACCTTGGTCGAGCAGATTATGAACTCGGAAACCGATCGAGCCAAGCAATTAAAGCGTTCGATCGAGCAATCGCACTCCAGGATGACTTGTTCGACGCGTATCTCTACCGTGGTTTAACCTACTTACGAATGTATGATGACCAGCTGTCTGTCAATGACCTGTTCTATGCGCGCAACCTGGACCGTAGCTCTTTTCCGGCAAGTCTCGGCTTAGGCAGGGCGCTGTTCATTTCCGGGCGGTATGTGGAAGCAGTTGCCCAGATCTCCGCCAGCCAGGATCTGGCTATAGATGAAAAGCAGCTGGCTGAGGTATACTACTGGCGGGCGCAGGCTCAGAAAGCGTCAGGTGCGCAGCTCGCCGCTGCAAAGGACTGGCAGGAATTATTGGATCTACCCTCGACCGGAGTGCCCCAGGCATGGAAGAACCAGGCTCAAATGTGGATTGCGGCCCTGACACCAACCCAGACAAATACCCCCACCTCCACCGCCACTATGACCAGGACTCTAACACCGACTGCGACCCTTGCCAGGCCAACCAACACGCCCACCCCGCCCAGCAGGACCCTTACCCCCTCTCCGACGCCTGCTACTGCCGATCAACGAGACTAGCGATTAGTGCCTCGAAGTAACCTTCTCACATTCTTCCGCTGGAGCGTCACTCTGGTCGGAGTAGGATCGCTGGCTTTATCAGCCGGCTACCATCCATTTCCCGCCTATTCGATTTGGACTATACTACTCATCGCCAGCTTCCTGGCAATCCTGATTTTGTTCCCGGTGGAGATTTTCCAGGGACAGGTTTACCTGCTCAACACGTTCGTTTTACCGGCCGGGATCCTTTTTGGTCTTGTAAATACAGGCCTTGCGATTATCGCAGGTGTTTTCGGCGGTTTCCTTTTAGTGAAATCTTACCTGACGATCCAACGCAGGTCAGGATCACGGCGAGTTATTGATAAAGATTACTGGAACAAAGCAGCCTTCTTAACCGGCTCCCTGCTCATCTCCCTGGCAATATCTATATATATTGTCAAACTATCATATCCTGCCGGCTTGCCGGCCAGCATGACCCAAGTTGGTCTCCTCCCACTGATCAGTGCAGGTGTGGTGTTCACGGTATGCCATGCTGGTTTAGTAGTTGGAGAAAACCTGATCGGGAACGGGAAAGTCGATCTGGGTCAGGCCAACGATTCGTTGGCTTTTCTATTCATAGAATTCCTTCCACTTCCACTGACATTGCTTTCCATCCGAGCGTCAACACTTGGCCTAACCCAGGTTATCTTCCTGGTTGGTTCGATCGTTATCGCCATTGCTGTACTCGCCAACCGTCTTAGCGTGCCACGCAGCCTCCTCGAACGAAGAGCCAGGGAATTATCCACCTTAAACCAGATCAGCCGGACGATTAGCTCCTCCTTAGACCTAGATATCCTGTTGGAATCGATTCAATTACAGGTTACACAGGTGCTGAATGTTGATAACTTTTATGTTGCGCTCTACGATTCTGCTGATCAGCAGCTCTGGTATCCCCTGGCAGTCAAACATGGTCAGCGCCAGGTCTGGCCGCGCCGTCCCCTAACCGACCGGCTAACCGATCGGGTGATCCAGCTGCGCGAACCGATCCTGCTGCCGCACCACGCCCGCCAGGAACTGGCGCGCATCGGCTTACCTCCCAGCGAAGACGCCCCTTACGCCTGGGTTGGCGTCCCCTTGATAACCTCCGAACGCGTGATCGGATGCATGGCAGTTTTTTCGCTCTCCGCGGACACCGAGTTTACAAAGGCCGACCTTAACTTATTGACCATCCTGGCAGGTCAGGCGAGCGTGGCAATCGAGATCGCCCTGCACAACGCGCTGCTCTCTTCAGATGTGACCATCGGGCGGGATCGATTATCCGCAGTGTTAAATTCAGTGAGGGAAGGTATCCTGCTGGTTGAGGAAAATGAGCGGATTACTTTAGTAAATGAAGCCATGGCTCACATCACCCTGGCACCGCAAAGTGATTTTATCGGCAAACGCCTCGCTGAACTATCTCAACCAGTGTTGCCCATTATTGGATTTTCTCCTCAGCAAGCCGGCTCCCTTCTCCTTCAAATGGATGGGCCACCAGAAGGGATCACTTCCACTTCGACATACATCGTCACTGAACGGGTACCGCCTCAGGTAGTGGAACGGACATTCGTGCCGGTCGCCGATAAGCATGGAAAAATTACCGGGTGGCTGATTGTCTTGAGGGACATCACCGACGAACAACAGATCAAAGAAACGCGCGATCTGATCTCCGAGACTCTCGTACACGATCTGCGGTCTCCAATCGGCGCTGTGCTGGCAGCCTTAGATGTAATCACTGAGACGATCGAGTCAGGTGGGTCACTGGAGATCATCCAATCCTCGGTGAACATCGCGCAACGCAGTGGTCGACGAGTCCTCAACCTAGTCGAATCGATGTTGGAGATAGCCCGCCTGCAATCCGGCAATATTGAACTTGACCTGGAGCGCGTATCCTTAAAACCATTTATTGCCCACACCTTGTTGGAGTTCAATGTCCAGGCATCGGAATATGGGATCACGTTGATCAACGATGTCCCGGCGAGCCTGCCGCCCGTATCGATCGATGCGGGAAAAATACAGCGTGTACTCAATAACATCGTCGATAACGCGCTAAAGTTTACTCCTGAACGTGGGAGTGTCTGTATCGACGCCAGCCTGGAAGAAAATAAGTCTATGCTCATCAAAATCGTCGATAACGGACCAGGCATTCTTGAGGAGTATCGAGAGAAAATTTTCGAGCGCTTCAGCCAGGTGCCCGGGAGGACTTCCCGCCGGCGCGGCTCCGGCCTCGGTTTGGCCTACTGCCGGCTGGCGGTGGAAGCTCATGGTGGTCGAATCTGGGTTGAACCCAACCACCCCCAGGGGAGTATCTTTTGCTTTACCCTTCCAGTAGCCGAACCTCAGGAAGGATAAGTTAGATTCTAACCAGAAAATTAATAAAATTCTTGCGCAGGATGTCTTGCCAACCCGCTTTAGGCGCGCTATAATGCCGCGTAGACAAGTATTGTTTGTTCCTCAGCAGGATCGAGGTGATTGTTCATGCCGGTTTATACCTACCAGTGCGATAACTGCGGCGTGCGTTTCGAGCGTAATCAAAAATTCTCTGACCCGCCTTTAACTCGCTGCCCAGAATGTTCGAAGAGGACGCTTCGTAAAATTTTTACGCCGGTCGGCATTGTATTTAAGGGATCAGGTTTTTACGCGACCGATCACCGCTCGCCTTCGGGTTCTTCTCGAGCGAACGGTTCAAAAACCGAAACCAGCGAGAAAAGCGACAAACCCGGCGAAACTCCTGCGAAAAGCGAGCCTGCCGAGAAAAGCTGAGGCCTCAGCCCGATTGCCTATCAGATTTGTATACGAAAGAACAGGCGCCTCTGATTGAAGAGGCGGCTGTTTTTTGATACAATCGATCAATAAATATTTTTACTTTTTAAAAATCAGCAAGGGATATAGTGTTACCTGAATCCTTAATAAACAAGGCTCCTCGGCCAGGACTCGAACCTGGAACCTAGCGGTTAACAGCCGCCCGCTCTGCCGAATTGAGCTACCGAGGAAAACAGCGTCAGGGATTATAAACAGAAGCATTAAGCGTGTCAAGCCGATCGCGACCCGATTATATGAGATCTTAGAATAAGCAGATTCGATCTTCATCCGAGCTCGCTTCAAGTTAGACCTGGCAGGATTAGTTTATCGATGAGGTGATCATGACACTAAAAGGCAATCTGTGTGATTTCACAGTCACTCATCTCCTTAATTTAATCAACTTGGCTCATAAGACTGGCACCCTGGTCGTTGAAGGGTCGGGTGGAGATGTCTCTGTTTACTTTCGCGAGGGCAAGCTTGCCTATGCGCAGAACGGCGACGAAGATACCAGCCTCGCCGGGATCCTGCACAAAACCAACCGTCTGTCTACGGCACAGTACCAGCGCATCAAACAGCACACCCAGTCGATGACCGATAAAGAACTCGGCCTGTTACTGATCAATGGAAATTACTTTACCCAACAAGACATCCTCGCCAGCGTACAGGCCTATTTTGTGGATATTCTCGACCGGCTGTTCACCTGGGCTGAGGGCCTGTTCCATTTCGAAACCGACGTCACTCCACCGGATGGAAAAATAACCGTGCGGGTGAACCTGGAGAATATCATCCTCGAAGGTTCCCGGCGGACCCATGAGTGCAGCCACCTTCAGGACGAGATTCCCAGCCTGGAAATGGCATTGCGTTTCGTCGACCAACCTGGAACGAATCTCAACCAATTACGACTATCTCCCGAAGAGTGGCGAGTCATCTCGTTCATTCATCCAAACAATACCATGCAGCAGATCGCTCAGCACCTCCAGTTAACGGATCTCGAGATGCGGCGGATCGTATTCAGCCTGCTCCAGGCTGGTTTCGTTGCGATGGTACGACCTGAAAGGGCTTCCCAAAATCCAGCTAAGGAGGTCAAGATGTCCACGCCCGCAACCCCCGAAGCCAAGGAAGAAAGGAAATCACTCATTTATCGGCTTATCAACCGAATCAGATCCCTATAAGTTAGGGCGCGGTTTCCGTACCATGCAGGCTTGCGCGCAAGCACGGATTCGGAGACCATCGGATCAAAAAAGAGGTCAAGATATGGGCAGTTTCTAATGCAGACGGTGAAAATGGTTGTGACAGGCCCGTTCAGTGCCGGGAAAACGGAGTTTATCCGGTCGGTGAGCGAGATCGACGTCGTCTCGACTGAGCGAAAAATAACCTCCGCGGCCGAACGGATCAAGGACTCGACCACGGTCGCGATGGATTTCGGTCGAATTTCCATCGATGAAGAGCTGGTTCTTTATCTATTCGGGACTCCCGGGCAAAAGCGATTCGACTTCATGTGGGAGATCCTCTCAGAAGGGATGCTCGGTTTTGTCGTGGTTGTCGATAGCACTCGCCCTGAGACCTTCCGTGAAGCCCGCAGCATCCTGGAAACTTTCCGGGCTTACGCTCCCACTCCATTTGTGGTTGCTGCGAATAAACAAGATCGTCCAGATGCCTGGGAACCGGAGGACATGCGCATTGCACTGCGGTTAGATTCTAGAACCAGACTGTTGAGTTGCGTGGCAGTCGAGAAAGAAAGCGTCAAGAACGTCTTGTTAGAACTCCTTTATAGTATTCTTGCGGAATTGGACATGTTTGAAACAACCCTGGTGCCATCCATCGTTGGAAATCCTGAGCAAGAATATCTGGCAGATCCAATCCCCGGGCCGAATGGTAAATCGAATGGCCGCGGCAGGCCGAATCGCAACCTTTTTTCTTGACATCTCCTCCCACCCACTTTATACTTCACAGATAAATACATTCCGCTTGGGGAGCCTGGTTCTGCTAGGCTGAGAGGAAGACCTTCAGTCTTCGACCCATGAACCTGATCCGGGTAATGCCGGCGGAGGGATGCACCTATCGAGAACATACTCACCCTCCTCCGGCACACCGAGGAGGGATTTTAATTTGCGTGCTGTGATCTTCGCAAACGGGAACATCGCATATCCTCATGCCGCTAAAGCTGCCATCCGCCAGGATGACCTGCTGATCGCGGCGGACGGCGGGGCCAGGAATTGCATTTCCCTCGGCCTGACGCCAACCTTCGTCATTGGCGACATGGATTCTATCGCTTCAGAGCAGCGGGCTGCCTTGGAGGCCGGACAAACACGATTTATCACCTTCCCGCGTAATAAAGACCAAACAGACCTCGAACTGGCTATAGGCTTTGCCACGCAACAAGGCGCCGGCGAGATCCTCCTGCTTGGATTGCTGGGGGGTAGATTGGACCAGACGCTTGCCAACCTGTTGCTTTTATCACGAGAGGAATGGAACAGATCCCGGCTGGTCGTTATAGAAGGCCCGGACACGGCGTACATCCTGCACGATCGTGATTCATTATCCATCCCCGGCGACATTGGCGACATCGTCTCGCTGCTCCCGCTGAGCCCGCAGGTAACTGGGGTCACCACGCAGAATCTCCAGTGGCCTCTCGTGAATGCAATACTCCACTTTGGATCGACGCTCAGTATTTCTAATGAAATGGTCTCTTCACCAGTTGAGGTCAAAATCCACCGTGGAACGATGTTGGTCGTCCACCGGATTGAGGAGTTTGAAAATACATAAGGAGTATGTATGTTCGAATCGAAGAAATGCGTTGTCTATACGGCACTTTTATTGGGTTTCTTGACGGTTACTTCCTGTTCTCCTGGGGAAACTATCACTCCCCAATCACCCCGACAATCTACTACGATAACCCCGTCAGTTCAGACCCTGACCGTGATGACCCACGATTCGTTTGCCATATCCGAGGAAGTCAAGGCAGCCTTCGAAGCAGAGAACAACGCCGCGATCAAGTTCCTGAAAGCCGGCGATGCAGGTATTGCTCTGAATAAAGCCATCCTGGCGAAAGACGCTCCCCTGGCGGATGTTTTCTTCGGGGTCGACAATACTTTCTTGAGCCGGGCCTTGGAAGAAGACATCTTCGAGACTTACCAATCTCCGCTGCTCGTGCAGATTCCGGACGAATTCGAGCTGGACCAAGATCACCGTGCCTTACCGGTAGACTTTGGGGATGTTTGCTTAAATTACGATAAAACATTCTTCGAGGATAAGGGCATTGCTCCGCCGCAGAACCTGGAAGACTTACTGCAACCGGAGTATAAAAGCTTCCTGGTAGTCGAAAATCCCGCCACTTCCTCTCCAGGACTGGCTTTTCTCCTGGCAACCATCGGGCATTTCGGTGAGGGTGGTTACCTGGATTACTGGAACGGCCTGGTTGCGAACGATGTCCTGGTGGTTAACGATTGGGAGATTGCTTACTATACGGAATTCAGCCGTTGGGGAGGTACCCGCCCGATCGTCGTATCGTACAGTTCCAGCCCGCCATTCGAGGTGATCTTCGCCGAAGAGCCGCTGGATGAACCCAAGACCGGGGTGGTCGTGGGTGAGGGTTCCTGCTTCCGGCAAATCGAGTTTGCCGGCATCCTCCAGGGGACAAAGAGTCGCCCCCTGGCGGAAAAATGGATCGATTTCATGCTGTCGAAGAGGTTTCAGGAAGATATCCCGCTTCAGATGTTTGTCTTCCCGGTCAACCCAGACGCCGAGCTGGACGAAACCTTTCAGAAATTCCTGGCGGCGCCCGAACAACCTGCCGAGGTCAGTCCCGAAGGAATCGCCGAGAACCGGGAAACCTGGATCCGGCAGTGGACGGAGGCCGTCATCCGTTGAACCGCCAGGTTTGGAGGAGCGCGCTTCTATCACGCTGGAGTAATTCCTTCCACTTGCTGGCGCTTTGGGCGCTCCCGCTGCTCTTCCTTAGCCTGTTTTATTTCTATCCCCTTGGCAGTATTTTACGCCTCAGCTTTGCGCGCAGCGGCACGGGCGCCAGCGGGCCATTGTTGGAGGCAGCCGAGTCTGGTTTTGTCCAAGAAATCATCTGGTTCACCTTCTGGCAGGCTTTGCTTTCTACTTTGCTAACTCTGGTCGTCGGCCTACCAGGTGCATACCTGCTCGCCCGCTACGAGTTCCGCGGAAAATCCCTGATCCAGGCCTTGAGTTTGATCCCCTTCGTTCTGCCAACCGTGGTGGTAGCAGCTGCATTTTATGCACTGCTCGGTCCGCGCGGCTGGATGAACCTGGCATTGATCGAATTATTCGATCTCAGCGTCCCCCCGATCCGCTTCACAAACACCCTGGCCGCCATCCTGGTCGCGCATGTTTTCTACAACACGACCATCGTCCTGAGGATGGTTGGAGATTACTGGTCCCACCTGGACCCCCGGCTGACTCAGGCAGCTCGAACCCTGGGCGCGAACCGTTGGCGAACCTTTCGGCAGATTACGCTCCCCCTGCTGGCCCCTTCCATCATTGCGGCCTCCCTGTTGGTCTTCCTCTTCGACTTCACTTCCTTCGGCGTGATCCTGATCTTGGGCGGTCCCCGTTTCTCTACGCTGGAGGTCGAGATCTACTACCAGACGGTCAGCCTGTTCAATTTGCCATTGGCTGCGGTCCTGTCCTTGGTCCAATTGTTCTTCACGTTGGTGTTTACCGTCTTCTATACCCGGCTCTCCGCTCGCCTTACACGACCGCTCCGCCTTCGCCCGCACCGTTACACCCAACAACGTCTCACCAATTGGCGCAGCCGGATATTCGCCGGTATCATGATCACCCTGCTGCTCGTGCTGCTGACTGCCCCGTTAATTGCACTGGCGGCTCGCTCCTTCACTCGCCTGGAACCGAACCGCGGCCAGAGCAGCCCAGTCAGCCCCGGGTTGACGCTCGATTTTTACCGTGAGCTGGCGGTCGATCGAGCCAGTTCGCTCTTTTACGTACCGCCCACGACAGCGATCGCGATTTCGCTTGGTTATGCCCTCGCAACCGTGGTTTTAGCTCTGGGGATTGGGTTACCGGCTGCATACGCACTTTCCCGCTATTCCAACGATCCTTTAAACAAATTTCTCGATCCCGTGATTATGTTGCCCCTGGGAACCTCCGCGGTAACTCTGGGACTAGGGTTCATTATCGCCCTTAGCCGGCCGCCCCTAGACTTGCGCACCTCTCCCTGGATGATCCCGATTGCCCATACCCTGGTGGCTTTCCCCTTCGTCGTTCGCAGCCTGGTGCCTTCCTTACGCAGCATCCAGCCCCGCCTCCGCCAGGCCGCAGCGCTTTTAGGGGCATCTCCTGCTCAGGTGTTCCGGTCGATCGATCTGCCTCTGGTGGGACGAGCACTGCTGGTCGCTGCCACCTTCGCCTTCACGATATCGCTAGGCGAGTTCGGCGCCACCGTCTTAATCGCCAGACCGGAATATCCAACCATTCCTGTGGTGATCTACCGGTATATCTCGCAGCCTGGAGCGCTCAATTATGGACAGGCTCTGGCCCTGAGCACGATTCTCATGGTGGTGACAGCGACCAGCATTCTGGCAATCGAGCGGCTGCGCTTTGCCGATATCGGCGAGTTCTAGGTCGATCAAGGAGGATTTTCTTGAGCAGCCAATCCATCCTGAGGATAAAGGACATCTATAAGCGGTTTGGAGAACGGCAGGCGCTGGATGGCGTCTCGTTCGATGTCCAGGAAGGCGAGACAGTCGGGATTCTCGGGCCGAGCGGCTGCGGAAAATCTACCCTGCTCATGGTGGTTGCCGGGCTCGAGAGACCGGATCAAGGGGAAGTGCTCTGGGCAGGGAAATCGATCCTCGATAAACCACCACACCGGCGTGGATTTGGCTTGATGTTCCAGGACTACGCCCTCTTTCCCCATATGAACGTCGCCGAAAATATCGCCTTCGGTCTGCGGATGTACGGGATGGAAAAGACCGAAATTCATCAGCGGGTGGAGGCATCGCTCGAACAGGTCAGTCTAACGGGATTCGAAGAACGGGACGTCAACACACTCTCCGGCGGCGAGCAGCAGCGCGTCGCCCTGGCGCGTTCGCTGGCTCCCCGCCCACAGCTCTTGATGCTGGATGAGCCGATGGGCTCGGTCGACCGCACACTGCGGGAGCGACTCCTGATCGAGCTGCGAACTATCCTGGAGGATCTCCGCCTCACGACGCTGTACGTAACCCACGACCAGGAAGAAGCCTTTGCGATTTCCGACCGGGTTGTCTTAATGCAGGCCGGTAGAGTTGAACAGTACGACACCCCCGCCAGGATTTACCACCACCCGGCTTCCTTATTTGTCGCCCGTTTCCTTGGGTTTACCAACCTGCTGGAAGGGGAAGCTTCTCAAGATGGGGATATATCTGTTATCCGAACCAACCTGGGTGATTTTCCGGTCAAGGCGAATTATCGGGGCCCGGTAACCCTGCTGCTCCGTCCGGATGCAGCGACCTTAGAAGGAAGTGGAGAATACCAGATCGTGGGGAATGTCGGAGAGGCATCCTTCCGCGGCGGCCTCACTCGAGTTGTCATAATAGTCGATAATCACTCCCTGGTATTCGATTTTCCGTCGAGCATCCCTCTCCCTCAAAAAGGCCAGCCGATCCGCATCAGTATTAATCCGGATGAAGCGCTCGAGGTTTTCGAGAAGTAAACCTCGCATTCGACTTGACGGAACACGCCGAATTTCTTATAATATTATCTACTTTATCTTAATATTACCTGTTAAGGAGAGAATATTATGATGGACAAGTATGCATACCCCGATTACCTGGTCGATACAGAATGGGTCGCGGAACATCTAAAAGATCCTGCAGTGCGCATCGTCGAATCGGATGAGGACGCCCTGCTGTACGAGCAGGGTCATATTCCCGGAGCGGTAAAAGTCGATTGGTTCACCAGCCTGCAACATCCGATCCGCCGGGATTTCTTATCTGTAAAGGACCTTGAACAACTTTTCTCTAACCTAGGGATCGGCAACGACACAACGGTGGTCCTTTACGGGGACAAGAGCAACTGGTTCGCCACCTACGCTTTCTGGCTGTTCCGCTATCACGGTCACGAGAAACTAAAGATTATGAACGGCGGTCGGGCGAAGTGGGAGATGGAAGGGCGCCTGTTGACCAAGGATGTGCCGGGCTACCCGAAAACGAACTACCAGGCTAAAGAATCTGACCCTGATATACGCGCCTTCCGGGAGGATGTGTTTGCCCAAATCGAGCAGGGTAAGCCGCTCGTCGATGTACGTTCTCCTAAGGAATACAGCGGTGAACTGCTTCACATGCCTGGTTACCCACAAGAAGGGGCGACCCGCGGAGGCCACATCCCAGGCGCGATGAATATCCCCTGGGCACAGGCGACCAACGAGGCAGATAGCACCTTTAAATCTCCGCAGGCCTTGCGTGAGCTCTATGAAGGACGCGGCATCACCCCCGAAAAAGACATCATCGCCTATTGCCGGATCGGGGAGCGCAGCTCGCACACCTGGTTCGTCTTGACCTACCTGCTCGGTTACCCGAAGGTGCGCAATTACGATGGTTCCTGGACTGAGTGGGGCAACCTGGTCAATGCTCCAATCGAGAAGTGATGTCTGGGAGCCAGGTATTTCACCTCCGGTAAGCAAGGGTTTCCGTCGGGACAGGAAATGGCTGATTCAACTACGGGTTTACCACCTCGCCTGCAGGAAATCGTAGAAGATTTCCAGTGGAGTGAGGGGCGCGAGAAATTAGAGCTTCTCCTTCAATACGCCGAGGAGCTCCCTGACATCCCCGCTTGGATGCAGAACCAGTCCTTCGAGCAGGTTGAAGAATGCATGACCCCGGTTTTCGTCCTTTCGGAAATGACGGACGGGAAAATATATTTCCACTTCCACGTGCCTAAGTCCTCGCCGACCGTGCGTGGGTACGCAGCTTTGATGAAAAAAGGCCTGGATGGTTTGACGCCAGAGGAAATCTTGAGAGTTCCGGGAGACTTCTACCTGCAGATGGGTCTAGATCAAGTGCTGACCTACCAACGACTTAATGGCATCGCCGCTATCCTGGCCCATATGAAATTGCTCGCCCTACAAGAAGTCACTGCTTAGGACGATTCGCCGACTGGCATAAGTTGGGCGCGGCTTCCGGACCACGCAGGCATGCGTGCAAGCAGGCTTGCGCGCAAGCACGCTTGCGGAGACCGCCGTATCATAGAAGGAGCACCGACCAACCCTATTCTACGATAAGTCACCTATAAATCTGGATAGGTGGGGTTTTTCTGCGGCTATGTTTAAGTATAAACCTACCATTCACCATTCGTTGGATAGCTCCAATTCTAAGAAGACGAAAATTGCCTGGAACAATTTTCGTCTTCTTTCGTCTTACAATTGTTGAACTCGAGAGGGCCTGTGTAGAGTATTTATGACCACGGTCACCGTTATCAAGCTGGATATCCAGGGGCAGGAGAGCTGGCGATATCAGGGCAAGCTGATCGAGCGGCGACCTCATACGATGATCATCGAGGCTTTTTTTGACCGGGAGGTCATCCCGGTGGATAAATTAATCTTGAGGAAAGGGGATCGTTTCGTTGAATCTTACTACGATGACCGCTGGTTCAACATTTATGAAATCTTCGACCGGGACGGCAACCGGCGGAAAGGTTGGTACTGTAACGTTTGTACTCCTGCCCAGTTCAGTCAAGAAACGATCACGTTTCAGGATTTAGCGCTCGACCTGGTTGTTTATCCTGACGGGGAACAGGCCATCCTTGACCAGGAGGAATTCTACTCTCTACCGCTCTCCGAAGAATTCAGGAGAAAAGCACTAGAAGCTCTCGATGAGCTGAGAGCGATGTTCAGCCAGCGAGAGAAGAAAAGGACCGGGTGAGATTTCTCCTCCGATCCAGGAAATCGAGTATCCGTTTGAAAAAAGGTGAACGAAGGATTTGTGTGCGAGTGAAACCGCACACAAATCCCCAATATCCAGAATTTTCGAAATGCCCGCAGATTTACACGAGCAAGCCAACGAGAGCGAAACCACCCTGGCTCGTAACATTACTGAAAAACTCGATCAAGAGGTCCCCCAACCAGAAGTAAAAGATCAATGGAAAAACGACGCAGACACAACATAAAACGAGAATCGCGATTAAACCGATCAGCAAGCCGGTATTCGATCGCCTTGTGGGTGTTTCCATTGGTGGGATGGTTTGAAATTCCTGCGCCATGGTTACTCCATATAGAGGGCAAGTAAGGATAAGACGATGAACTCGTTAGACGGCCTGGGTGGGTTTAACCTTCGTAGATCGCCTCCAGAACAACCAGACCAGCCAGGCAGAGAACAGAATGAACATGAACGTGAAAACGATAGGAACAACGATCGCAAGGATGGAGGTAATGGTTGCCAGGATATCCTCAGCCATGCTGACTGGCACATTACCCACTCCACCCGTGGTTGCGGTCACCACCGGGCGTACGGCCGTTGACTTCACCGCATGCACGCCTCCTGAGATCAGGACTCCGGCCATTAGCGCAACGACCGGATGGATATCGCTGATGACATTTGCGCTGGCCGCAAAGGCAACCGCCCCTGCCACCGGGCGAACGAAAGTCTGGATCGCATCGTTTACGTGGTTGACTGCCGGGAATTTATCGGCAAAGAATTCGACGATCGAGAGGAATATTAACAAACCAATCACCCACCCGTCCGCGAGCGTATCCCAAGGTTTGCTTAGCTGAACGAGATTCGTATAGCGAGCCATCAGCCCAATGACCAAAAGTGGAATGTAGGCATTCAATCCAGCACTGGCTGATAGGCCAAAAGCTGCCAGGACACCGGTTAACATCTCCATGCGATCCTCCTCGATTTCCTACTCTACTACTTCAATCGATAATATTAATTATGCCCTTTTATACCTTAAATCAGCCGAAATGAAAACCCTCCCAGGTTCCGGTTAACAGATACCGGCCAAGGTCCATCAAGGCTATCTGGAACAACGCCACAGTAAAACCTGCGAGGATCGAGAAGTACATCTCTTTCATTCGATAGTAACGGTTCTCGTGTTTGAAGATCATCAGCCACATGATCGAATAAATCATCGTCAATAAGATGAGCACTCCGGCTGCACTGATTAACGCGAGTGGAAAGAGGACGATCGGAACCTCGGTCAATATCACCAGGTCGAGAAGAAAGCCCAAGGCGATCAGGAGGCCTAAGGAACGAAAATTTCCGATCGCCGGGCGAGGATCCCGATCCTGCCAGGCAGTCTCGTTGAATGCAGGCATGAGTACAGCCGCAATGACCAACCCCATCCAGGTACCAGTGATCAAACGTATCGTATTACTGGGAGTATACAAGGACGGAAATCCTGGAAACAGGCTGAGAAAGGAGTTCAACCCATCGACCACAAAGACCACCACCATCACCCCCAGAACCAAGAGAATTTTCTTAGGAGGCGTGCCTGCCCGGCGACCTCGAACGACCAGGAAAATTAAACCGAGCACGGCGCCCAGATACATCCCGCTGCAACGCGCGCATAATGGCAGCGGTCGTTCTCCAATATGGAAGGAGCGCAGGTCGATCCGGTGGCAGACTGCATAACCGATCGCATCGGCTTTGCCGAGTAATCCGGCAGGCGTCAAGCCTAACCACAGCAGCAGGAGTATTCCGGCAATAAGATAGGCGCCCAGTCTGGCGATTTTGAAACGGACCTGTTCACCCGGGCTAGGTTTTTCCATGAGTCACCGAATTAGTGAAGTTGACGATCGACATCATAAGTACTATATCGCACAAGGGGCCGATCTGGAGTATCATTGCATTTTACATGAAAGGTTGAAAAATGTTCGGAAATATTCGGGCTTTTATATCATTCCCTGCGGGTTATTATCCCCCTTGTAATTGATTGAAGAGAACCTGATTTCGAACTGAGCCGATGCCGATCATTCCCTTGGCCGATGTGTTTACACGGAGGATCTATGAATATCAATCGCCTACTCCTAACCCTCACTTTCGCCAGTGTGCTGACGGCCTGTTCGATTTTCCGGGGTCCCGCTGTAATCACCGGTGAACCAAGCCCGGTACCTGTCAACACAGTCACCGAGACCGCCTCACCAGTCCCTCCCACCTCGACGGCGACCTCGACGACTGTTCCAACCAGTACGACCACCCCGACACCTGTCTATCCAGAGGAAGGGTACGGACCAGATAACTTCCCCTCGGACGTCAATCCTCTAACAGGATTAATGGTAGCCGATCCGGATATTCTGGATAAGCGACCCGTTGCTATTAAAGTGAACATCGTTCCACGCACGAGCACGCGGCCTCCCTGGGGGCTGGCGGCTGCGGACATCGTCTATGAGTTCTACCAAAACGATGGTTATACGCGCTTCCATGCCATTTACTATGGGAAAGAAGCCAGCCTGGTCGGGCCGATCCGTTCGGCGCGCTTTCCAGATGCGTCCCTGGTTCCGATGTACAAGAGTATTTTCGCCTATGGTAGCGCCGACGCGCGCATCAACAGCCGCTTGCTGAACTCGGAATTCGGAAACCGGCTCGTGCTCGAGGGAGGCGGTCAGAGTCTCTGCCCTGCCACCGATGATGAGCCTTTGTGCCGCTACGATCCGAATGGATTCGACTTCTTACTGGGTGGCACGAGCGAAATCCGCGCCTTCGCAGAGGCCGAGGGGGTCAATAATTCTCGCCAGGATTTGGAGGGGATGTCCTTCCAGCTGCAGCCGCCTGCCGGTGGGGAGCCAGCCACCGAAATTACTAGCCGCTATTCAGTGGATAGTTACAACCGGTGGGAGTACGACTCTGCCTCCGGGAAATATCTGCGCCTCCAGGATAATGTTTATGCGAACGATATCGACGAGGAATTTACCCCGCTCACGGACCGTGAAACCGGTGAGCAGGTCTCCACAGACAATGTCGTCGTCCTGATGACAGGCCACTCTTACTTTAACCGTCCCCCGTCAGAGATCGTCGAAATCCAGCTGACCGGCAACGGCACCGCTTACACTTTCCGGGATGGTCAGGTCTATGAAGTCCAATGGAATATACCCACCCAGAATGATGTCCTATATCTGACTAACCCGGATGGAAGCGAATTCCCGTTCAAACCGGGTAATACCTGGATCGAGGTGATCGGTAATTTCTCTGAAGTCTCTCAGCCCGAGGATGGCGCCTGGAGGTTCAATTTTATTTTTTCCTGAGCGAGATTATAGGGATCGAATTATATCCCCGACCAGCTGCGGCCCGCGGTAGATCAAGCCGGTATAAACCTGGATCAGGGTTGCTCCTGCATCGATCTTTTCTCGAGCATCGGTTGGACTCATCACGCCTCCCACTCCCACCACCGGGAGCTGTCCTTGAGTCAACTGGGTGATCTGGCGGATCATTTGCGTGCTACGCACCCGCAGCGGTTCTCCACTCAACCCACCGCTTTCTCTGGCGAACGCTGAACGCAGGCCTTACCGGTTTATAGTCGTATTGGCGGCGATCACGCCATCCATGCAGTTCGCCAGAATGACGTCGAGCGCATCCTCCAACTCGTCGATTGTGAGATCGGGAGCTAGCTTGACTAGCAGAGGCAGGCGATGATGGAGGCGTGCTTCCTGCTCCTTCCTGGCGTTATTCAGGACCCCTAATAAGTCTCCAAGCGCCTGTCTGGCTTGCAGCCGGCGTAATCCCGGCGTGTTCGGCGAGCTGACGTTAATCGCCAGATAATCGGCAAGTGGTGCAAAAGCCTGTAGAAGCGCCAGGCAATCCCGAGAAGCCTCTTCCAACGGTGTATCCTGGTTCTTCCCCAGATTCACTCCTACGATCACTCCATTGGGACGAGGCCTGGAGAGCCGCCCGACAAGGTATCCAGCACCGCGACCCAGGAACCCCATCCGGTTGATCAAAGCCTGATCCTCCGGCAGGCGAAAAAGCCTCGGTTTAGGATTTCCGGATTGGGGAAGCAGCGTTACCGTGCCCAATTCCAGGTGCCCGAAGCCCAGCAAAGCCAGGCCGTGCAGGCTTGTACCGTCCTTGTCATAGCCAGCGGCCAGCCCAAGTGGATTCTTAAAAGTCAATCCAAACGCTTGAACCGGTTTTTTAGGCGCCTGAAACCAGCCCCGGATCAAATCGCGCAGGATCGGCGCCCCACCGGCGAAGCGAGCCAGAGCGGGAAGCCTCTGTACGTTTTCTGGGCCCGCGCCGAGGTATTGGGCGTAATCGCAGCGCGCCTTCGCCCTGGCAGCTGACAAAGCCAGGGAAAGACTTTCCCGATCGCAGATCGGAGGGCTGGTGTTGGGCATAGCCAAGACGGCGGTGAATCCCCCGGCCAATGCAGCCGCCGTGCCACTATCCCAATCCTCTTTATGGGTGGCGCCAGGTTCGCGCAGGTGAACGTGGGGATCGATAAAACCGGGTAATTTCATCGACGGTTTATTAAGGTAAGGATACTCGAGAGGATCGAGCAGGGAGAGGAAAAAAAAGAGCCGCAAGGGCTCTTGATGGTAAAAAAAACGCCCATGGGATGTTCTCCCTGGGCGTGGTATATCCTTCAATAGAGTGCCCGGTCGTTTCATTCCGCCCGATTTTAGAGCGAATCCAAAATCTGTCAAGGATCAATCCAGATAAATTTGCTACCAAACCAGATGGTCAAACACCTCAATCGTCAGACCAATCCCAATCCTTGATCTTCTCGATCACCTCGCAAGCCGTCAGATCGAGATCCAGCGGGGTAATCGAGACATAACCGGCCGCCAGAGCGCCGATATCCGTCCCTTCTTCCGGGATTCCTGTCGGAGCTTCACCGCCTATCCAATAATAGGGTTTACCTCTCGGATCGTTGCGTCTATCCAGCTGATCGCGGTAGACGCGCAGGCCCTGGCGGGTCACCAAGATCCCTTTAATATCTTGTTCAAGTAAACCAGGGATATTCACATTGAGCAACGCACCCTTCGGCAGGCCTTGTTCGACTACCTGCTTCGTAATCTTGCCGGCGATACGAGCAGCAGTGATGTATTCCACCTTCTCGACCGGATCCCCAGGTGGGTCCAATGAAAAAGCCAGCCCAGGTATCCCCCAGATGGCTGCCTCCATAGCAGCGGTCACGGTTCCCGAATAGGTGACGTCATGACCGACGTTTGCATTCGGGTTGATCCCGGAAACAACCAGGTCAACAGAATCGGGTAGCAATCCCAGCAAGGCAAGCGCCACACAATCCGAAGGGGCGCCGTCACTTGCCAGGGCGGTTGTACCATCTGCAAGGATTACTTCTGTCACCCGGAGTGGGCGGTGCATGGTTTTAACATGCCCGGATGCGGACCAGTTGCGTTCCGGAGCAAGGACTGTCACCTGGCCCAGCTTCCGCATTTCCTGAGCCAGAGCAAGCAAACCAGGGGCGTTTACCCCATCGTCATTCGTCACAAGAATATGCATTCTGTTGTATATCCAAGAAGGTGTTTGGGATTTAGAGGGTGAATTATAACTCCGATAAAGTAAGGAAACTAGCGGTGGTAAAATAACGTCAGCCGTTTTCCCACCTCGCTCGCAGGAGAATAACC
>DATDRQ010000347.1:0-2713 GCA_035291645.1 Anaerolineales bacterium | reverse complement strand
TCTATATCCTCTTCTAATATTTCATAACCCAAGCTAGTTCCATTGTCAAAAGCTGGAGAGTTCACGACAGAAGATCCAGTCATAACCGTCTCGTAATCCCATATCAGGCCCCAGTTATTATGGTGTCTATCTGTGTTTCCGGGAGCATTACCCGTTTATGGCACCGACTTGAGACTTTTTTTCGCGATATAGCTGTTCAACACGGTATCGAAGGTACCGTTGTAGAGGGCACAGCGCAATCTGAGCATGGTGTTGCCGTTTTCCACCAACCACCAGGCACCGGAACGCTTGAGCCGGACGTGGCAGATGTGCTTGTTGGCTGATTCGATCCCGCCGCTGCCGAGGGGCAGGCCGGTGTCCTTGCACTCCTGATAGGCGAGGCGATGTTGATGATTCGCAAGGTAGTTGATCAGTTTTCGAATCTCTTTCATGGCCTCCGCGCCGCTCGGTTGCATGCGCTTCAGGCCGCCGATTGCTAAGCCGGTCTGATCCATGAAGAGCCGTGTGAGAGTGGATTCCGTCCACTGCTGGGCGGCCAGGCTGTCACCGTACTGGAGCTTGGCGACCTTGTGCACATGCTCGGCGCAGTGGTAATAGTCGAGCACTTGGCGCCCTCTGGGGAAGCACTGGCTCATGGCGGTCCATAACCACTCGGCGCCATCACCCAGAAGAGCGATGCGGACTTTGTCCTGGGGAATCCGCGTTGCCACCACTGCCAGATCCTCGGTGAACCGGGTCGCCTCCTGGATTTGGTGCCAACTGGCGATCTGGACGATGCGCTCCTTGCCATCAAGCAGATAGATGCGAAAGCCCTTGACTTCCCGCCACTTGCCCGGCCCGCGTTTTCTGTTGCGCCCTGCCTCGGATCGGGTCGGGGTGTGGGCGCCGTCACTGGCGACCACCAGCACCGGGGGTGTGTTATCCGCCGTTTTGACCGCCTCGATGCGGCGGGCGATCTCCTCGGCGCTGGGGATGACCTCTTCGATGGGCGCCACGGCGCCGATGCGGTTGAGCGTGTCGTGGTGACAGTGATCCGAGGGGCTGATGCCGGTCAGCTCCTTGAACAGCGTGGCGGCGGTCCCGTAGGGCGATTCGACCCCCAGGCGCAGCATCTTCTCCTGCATGTCGTACTGATAGGCTTCGTGGGCCAGCTCCAGGGCCTCATCCAGGGGATAGACGCCCTTTTTGCAGCGACGGCAGAAGAAATAGGGCCGCGGCAATGTGATGCTCCCCTGCAGGGTGTGCAGGGTCTTGGCGTTGACGCTGTGGCGCTTGAGGGATTTGCCGCAGTGCGGGCAGGCCGCTATCTCCTGGCGCTGGTAGGAGATCGTGAGGTCCTTGACCATCTCCTCCAGGCAGCCGCCCAGAAGCGTTGAACGGGTACGCGTGAACTGATCGCTGAGCTGCCGCAGGGTCGGCAGGGTCTCGGAGGTAAACACCTCCGATTGCTGATCGATCCAGCGATCGAGCTTCTCGTGCGCGGCGGCGCGAAAGGCGGCCATCCGCAGGTCTTTGTCCCTGGATCCCGAGCTCATGGGGCGCACTGCGCGCACAGGCGCTGCCGGGCGTCTGCGGCCAGGGGATAGAGAAAAATCGTCTTGGGGCTGGCCCCGTGGCGCTGGTGGCGGCGATCCTGGCGGCCCCGGCCGGTGGTTTGTCCGACCTCGATCCAATTGGCCGCCCGGTAGCAGGTGCCGGCAAAGCGTGCCGGATCGACCAGGGTTTCGAGCAGCACAGGCCGAATCCGGTAGCGCGCCTCCCAGTCGTCGGCCAGGCGCCGCGCCGCCAGCGCCAGGGCACTGCTGGCCAGGTTGGGGACGCGCACCCAGGGCAGAATCAGAAACCGGCTGTTGCTGACGATGCCCTGCAGGTTGCCCCGGCGGGCCACATCGCTCCAGCCGACCCAGCGCTCGCGCGCCGCCATTCGCCAGGCCGCACTGGAGAATTGCAGCGCCCCGACCCGCACCGGCTGAGGCGCCATGATCCGGACGAAATAGCGCAGATGGGCGCCGAAGGGAATGCGATAGCCGAGGTAATGATAGCGCTGCATCCATTCGCGCCACAGCGCCTGATCGGCCGGGGAACTGACGGATTCAAGCTCAAGGGGCTGGAAATCCCTAAGGTCGCCCTCCAGCGGTGCGCCGCTCTCCCCGCAGGGCATGATGGGCGACGTCGCCAGTTCGCCACGCCGTTGCTGGGACCGGCGCTGCGGCAGGCGGAGCAGGCCGCGGGCCTCCAAGGATTCCAGAAACGCCCTGCATTCCACCGTCTTGAGCTTGCCGGTAGGGCGAACCCACTGCAACAGTTCACAGACCGTGTTGGCGATCTCGGTGCGCCCGAGGCCGCTGTAATCCTCGACAATGCCCCGAATGAGGGTCAACTCTTCAGCGGAAATGGGTCGACCGCAAAATGGAAGGTGGGTAATTACGTGCTGTGTCATGGTGTTTCCTCCTGCTTCCCCAGGGTACTTTAGGGGAAGCTGAGGAGAATGTCCAGCACTTTTTTACAGCGTGGGGTCAAGTGCCCCAACGGGTGTTACGAACGGGTAATGCTCCCATTGCAATACCTTTTATGTTGTTTTTTTAGATGAAAACCATCGATTTTATATCACAAAGCGATAAATAATACTGTTTCAAATGAAATAGGTTCATCAGCAGAATCTGTGGTGATATTCCGGTTCCGGCAATTCGCCAAGTGTGTGATATAGGGATAT
>DATDRQ010000346.1:0-9722 GCA_035291645.1 Anaerolineales bacterium | reverse complement strand
CCGCGCCCGGTTGGCAGGCGTAGATTCTGTTCCAATGAATGGATGAATAGTTGCTTGTATCTCCCTCCCGTGGAATTCATCCAACAGATTGTTTATTGACTAAGGAAAACTTTACCGTTTTTCGTAAGCAGTAGAATTATAGCATTAGTTGATTGTTTATGGACCTAAGTGCCCTTTTAAATCCACTTTACCGGAGCGATCTGTGCTCTGATCCGCTAGCCCTCGCCTGCTGCTTTGGTGGTATTGAAATGGATCGCACGGTGAGTGCCATCGCAGAAGGGTTTGTTGGCGGACTGCCCGCATCGGCACAGGGCAGCTCGGGGTAGTTCACGCACTGACCCGTCCTGGTCGACGATGTGCAGGTTGCCGCGCAGGTAGAGCGGGCCGTCGGGCTGCGCTTCGATGGTCGCCTGCTCGGGCAGCGGCTCCTGAGGTCCTCCATCCGAACGGCGGAAGCTCAGCGCGCCGGTCGGGCACAGCATGATCGTGGCGGCAATCTCTCCGGCGCTGGCGGCGTCCACCATCACCCAAGGCCGGCGATTTCTGTCGAAGACCTGCGGCAGTCCTCTCAGACAATAGGCGGCGTGGATGCACAGCTCGGGTTCCCAATCCACCTCGATCTGCTCGTTACGGTAGCTGCGCGCCACCCCGGGCCGTTTCCTTTTCTCGATGGATGGGTTCGTTGAGCTCATGCTGGAATACCCTCAATTCTCGCAAGATCCACGGCCTACCAATATTGGTGCACCAGGCCTTTGATCCGGGAATCATAAATCGATTGCACCTTCTCAAGCGTTTTAGTAGAAATGGCGGGCAATCCGGCAGCAGCGACGTTCTCTTCCACCTGTGACGGGCGCTTGGCTCCCGGGATAGCGCAAGTCACCGCGGGGAAGCTTAAGATCCAGCGCAGGGCGAACTGCGCCATCGACCAGCCCTGCGGGATGAGGGGGCGTAATTCCTCCACCGCCGCCAATCCGGAATCGTAATCGATACCCGAGAAGGTCTCCCCTCGGTCGAAAGATTCCCCGGAACGGTTGAAATTGCGATGATCGTCTTTTGAAAAGCTGGTCTGGTGGCCCATCTTGCCTGCCAGCATCCCAGATGATAGCGGCAGCCTGGCCAGGATGCCAACCTGCTTCTGGCTGGCTTGTTGGAAGAACGAGTCGGACGGACGCTGGCGGAAAAGGTTGAAGATGATCTGTACGGATTGCACGTTGGGGTACTCGATCGCCTTCAGCGCCTCTTCGACCTTCTCGACGCTCACTCCATAGTAGCGAATCTTTCCCTGCTGCACAAGGTCGTCGAGGGCTTCGAAAACCTCAGGGGTGTAATACACCTCATTCGGCGGGCAATGCAGCTGCACCAGGTCCAGGCAGTCGGTCTCAAGGTTGCGCAGGCTGTCTTCGATGAAGGCGGTCAGGTTCTGGCGGTTGTATCCAGAGGCGTTATGCGGGTTTAAACGCCGCCCGGCCTTCGTTGCAATGATGATCCCGGCTTCCGGGCGCTCGTGTTTTAGACGGGACAGCAGGCGCTCGCTGCGCCCGTCCCCATAGACATCCGCTGTATCGAAGAAGTTCACCCCGAGATCTACGGCGCGGTGCAGCGCGGCAAGCGATTCGCGGTCATTCACTTCACCCCAGGCGCTGCCGATCGCCCACGCACCAAAGCTGATAGTCGCTACCTTCCAGCCGGTCCGTCCAAGTTGGCGGTATTGCATGTTCGCTTCTCCTCTTTATTCTTTGGACGATGGGTAAGAACATTATAGCATGGAGGCTTTTTCTGCCGAGATCTGCGAGACTAGAGCAGCAGTATAATTCAGGAACAATGGGCAGGTATGGGAAAACGGCTTTCCCGGGAGAACCAGCCACATCCTGACGAACAATGCTGCTCCCAGCGCTGGAATCTCTGGAAGATCGATTGCCCTATTCCTGATGAATGACCCGTCACCGGTTCAATGGAGAGTCTCATGAGCGATTTCTCGAAGCGGTTCGATCAGGTAGACAAACGGCTGACTCATTGGATGTCCCGTTACGGGATTGGATTCCTGCGCATCAGTTTAGGGATCGTCTACCTGTGGTTCGGCGTGTTGAAGTTTTTCCCCGGCCTCAGCCCGGCGGAACAACTGGCGGTGCAGACGATGGAACGGTTATCCTTCGGGCTGGTAGGAGGGGAATTTGCCCTGAATGTGCTGGCTGTCTGGGAGACAGCCATCGGATTAGGATTGCTCCTGGGAGTATGGCTGCGTTTCACCCTCCTGCTGCTCTTCTTACAGTGGATCGGTACGATCATGCCGCTCTTGCTGTACCCGCAGGTGGCTTTTACGAGATTCCCTTTCGTTCCGACCTTAGAGGGCCAATATATCATCAAAAACCTGGTGCTCATCAGCGCTGCTCTGGTGATCGGCGCCACTGTGCGAGGGGGTGGATTGGTGGACGAACCTGGAATTAAGAAACTCGCCGATCAGGTCGTGGAAGTAGGTGGAAATACGTTGAAATTCGATAAATCTGGAAAGGACAGGTAAATTCATCCTACTTTCTTGATAAAAGTTGGATCATCTCTCCCAGCGCCGGAGTCGTGAATCGGCGAGTTGTTCAAGTTCCAGCAAACGGTTGTACTTGGCCAATCGCTCCGATTGCGTGATCGAGCCCACTTTAATATACTCGGTCGACCATCCTACGCTGAGATCGGCGAGCCAGTCGTCTTCGGTGTCCCCGCTGCGGGCGCTGGCGATCACCTTCCAGCCCGCGGAACGCGCTAAATGGAAGGCTTCTAACGCCTCGCTCAGGGTGCCGACCTGGTTGACTTTCAGCAGTAGTCCACTGGCAGCACCGGTCTTGATCGCATGTTCGATGCGGGCCGGGTTGGTGCAAAGAAGATCGTCGCCGATCAGCAGGCATTTCCCGGCAGCCTGCTTGCTCAGTTCCGACCAGTGAGGCCAATCTTCTTCTGCCAGGGGATCTTCCAGGCTGGCGATCGGATAATCTTCCAGCCAGCGCAGCCAACGGGCCGTCAATTCATCTCCATCCAGGATTTCTCCAGCGAACTGATATTTCCCGTCCCGGTAGAATTGGCTGGCAGCCACGTCCACTGCCAGCAGGATTTCCTCTCCTGGCTGGAAACCGGCGAGGTGGATGGCCTCGACAGCAGTTTCCAGCATAGCCTCTGCAGTGGGGAAAGTAGGCGCCAGCCCGCCCTCATCGGCGCGAAGCAGGCGCATCTGGTAATCTTTTCTAGTGATCTCGACGCCTGCCTGAAAAACCGCGTAGGTCGTGGCGAGGATCTCATCGATCGATCCCGCAGATACCGGGATGATTTGCACATCCTGGATATCAACCTGGCCTCCGGCGTGTTTCCCGCCGCTGAACAAGTTGATGAAGGGACGCGGGAGGTGAACGGCGGATTGGCCTGCCATAATGGCGAAATACTCATAAAGCGCCAGACCGTCCTGGGAAGCGCAGGCCCGGGCGAACGCCAGGGAGGCTCCCAGGATGGCGTTTGCACCTAAACGGGCTTTATTCGGCGTGCCGTCAAGGTCAACCAGGGCCCGGTCGAACTCGGATGGGGACGAGAAAGCCTTTCCGCGGAGCGCAGGTTGTAGCTGCTCATTCACGCTGGCTGCAGCCATCCGGCAACCTAAACCGGCATACCGGTTCGGCTCCTCATCGCGCAGTTCGACGGCTTCAGCTTTCCCGGTAGACGCTCCGGATGGCACGGAGGCGGAACCGGAGGCAGCGTCTGACAGGGAACAGTGGACTTTCAACGTCGGGCGGCCGCGGCAATCCAGGATTTCGATTGCCGATAATCCTTCGATCTGGTAATTCATTATTCCGTCAGTTCTCCTAAGAAACACTCTACCATGTCCGGGATGTTTGCCGGTGGGGAGGCCATTAATTTTATGCTGGCTGATCGCTGTCTATCCCTCTCTTCTGCGGTCAGGTATTCGAGGGGAGATCGCCCCGCTATTCTGGCGAGCAAGCACCCGATAGTTTGCCGGACGGTGCGCCGTTCCAGCTGTTCAACCCACGCTTGAAGCCCTAAAGTTTCTCGATAAGTATCCCAATAAAGGATCGCTGCTTGAGAGAAGGCCAGACGTAGCTCAGGCAGGTGATGCGCCTTACTGAGCAGGTGGGTGAGGGAGAAGCCCAGGTCAAACGACGGATCCCCGAAATGGATCACCTCGTGGTCGAGCAGCACCAGCTTCCCGGCATGTACCAGGATGTTCTTAGGGCTGTAATCGCCGTGTACCAGGGTCAATCTGGTCGCCCGCGTCTCTTCGATGAGTCTATCGAGAAAGGGGGCGGCCTCAGAAACCTGGCTGGCGGCATACGCATAGTACGGCTCGAGCCGCAGCTCTTCGAAATAAGATCGGTCTTCGAAGAGAGCGAGGATCTCCGCACGGCGGTGAAAAGCATTACGATGCACGGTTCCGAGTAATTCGCCAAACTGGGCTATGAGATTTTGGTCGAGCTGCCCCTGGAGCAGGAGGGATTTCCAGTTTTCATGGGGTTGAGGTACGGCTTCCATCCCCAAGATGTGCTGATCGAAATCCTCGAAAACCAGCTGCGGCACGCTGCCAGGCGGGGCAAGCTGCTGGAGCCAGCGCAGGCCCAGCGCCTCCCGGTGGATCCGGGCTGGATCGGCAAACCAGCCAACGGCCACGCGCAGCTGGCTGAGGGCTTGTTTGAGCACCCAGGAGGCGCCAACGAATTCCACGAGTACCGTCCGGTTGGAGACCCCACCGTGAAGGATCCGTATACCTGGTTGGGCTTGACCTTTTAAATATCCTCGTTCATCCAGGTAACGAATCAGCTGGGCGGGATCTTCGATGTCGATCGTTTCTAGCATCGGAGTAAGCTTCAGGCGATAGAATTCTGTTCTTTATTGATACGACGGTCTTCGCATCCTAACGCGTGGTCCGGAAACCGCGCCCAACTTATCGCATAGGCGGCTGCCAGGGAGCGAGCGTACCCTGACCTATGGCTACAAAGAGCATAATCGTTCGAAAAAGCAGCCAAGAACCGGAGCTAACCAGAAGCAGGCTGGCGGCGAGGAGCAGTATATTACACGGTAGGGAGAATGACAATGCTATCCGAGCCGTGCCGGTAATAAAAAGAATGAGGCCGGGAATCAGCACCATCACGGCGCCTGGGAGTAACAGGATAGACCCGATCTGTTTGGTTACGTTTTCGGAGTTCATCAACACATTGGCGTTTATTGCGAAATTCCTGGTTGGACGATCGGATAAGTTTGTACCCGGCTTTTGGACCACTCGTAAGACTTTTTAGACCGTCGTATCTAGAAAGTGTAGGAGTAGAGGTGGAAAAAGTCAATACTATGCTAAAATTATTTCATGAAAGATGGGGATCTACCTTCTCTGGTACCACACAGGAACCCGATAACCTACGGTGCCCACCGGCGCCAGACCTTCTGGCAAATCTATTTTCCACTGACTCTCTTCATTCTCATAGTTTTCGGATTGGCTGGAATGGTGATATTTGCAGACGCGAACGGTAAGAGCGTCTGGGCAGACATATCCATTATTTACCTGTCAGTGTTCGTGATGCTGGTCGCGTTGATCTTTCTGGCCTTCATCACCACGGTGGCGTACTTTCTCCACCAGGGTTTGAAGATATTACCGTATAAGACGCTGCAAGCTCAAGCGTTTTTCTTCAAGCTAGAGCGGAAAGCTCGCGCCATCTCCAACCAGTCTGTCGAACCTATCTTGCGCTTGAGCAGCTACAAAGCCAGCGCTCAGGCGTTATTCAGAAGGTTCAGATAACCATTTATTTGGCTAAGTACAGGGGATCGGGATAAAGGGTCGAAATAATCCAAGCAAAGGAGAGAACAGAATGGTAAGCCATACCGCCATCGAAGAAACCGAGGCGCAGCCTCGTTTGGTTAAAGGGCTTGTGGTCGGGGGCGTGCTGGGAGCAGCGGTTGGGGTAGCCGCCGCGTATATGTTGATCCAGAGCATGGAAAGGAATAACCGTGAATTGAGTATTTCTGCTGGCGAGGGCTTGCGGTTAGGTCTAATTGTGATGGCTCTCCTGCGCCAGATTGCCGATCTACCGGAGAGCCGCTGATGAACAATCTGAAATCTTTGCAGTGCGTCCCTTGCCGGGGAGGGGAACCGACCGTCACAGATACGGAGATGCAGTCCTACCTGCCTCAAGTCCCGGATTGGGAAGTCGTGGAGGTGGATGGCGTCAAGCGCTTGGTGCGCCAGTATAAATTCAAGAACTTCCGCCAGGCCTTAGATTTTTCGAACAAAGTCGGCGAGCTGGCGGAGGAGCAAGATCACCACCCGCTGATCCAGACCGAGTGGGGCAGAGTAACCGTGAACTGGTGGACTCATAAAATCAGGGGACTACATCGCAACGATTTCATCATGGCTGCCCGGACGGATGAGCTTTATCAGGGATAACTTAGAAGTTATCCAGGAAAGCCCGGTGGAATTACCGCCGGGCTTGTTTATTTAACTTGACACGCCGAACAATCGGATTTATATTTATGAATGAACGTTCGTTCACAAAGGAGATCCGATGAACGATCTGAGCATCACCCGGGGTGAACGTACCCGGGTCGAAATCGTCGAAGCGGCCTACTGCCTGTTCCTCGAGCAGGGTTATCACGGCACCTCCATGCGACAGATTGCCCAGGAAGCCGGGATCGCGGTCGGGGGGATCTACAACCATTTCTCGAGCAAGGAAGAAATATACCTCGCTGTTCTCCGGGATCACCACCCTTATCACGAGGTCCTGCCTGCCATGAACGCCGCAGAGGGGGAGACCTTGGAGGCGTTCGTGCGGGACGCAGCGATGCGCATGGTGGCTATGCTCGATAGACGGAAAGATTTCTTGAATGTCATGTTCATCGAGCTGGTCGAGTTCAACGGCCAGCACATCTCTTATCTTTTCGATCTCATCTACCCCCAATTAATAGCATTTTCTGGCCGGTTTATGCAGGATCAAGATCGATTAAGGCCTGTTCCCACCCCTGTCCTGGTGCGGGCATTCATCGGGCTGTTCTTCTCATACATCATTACGGATTTATTAATCGGCACGCAGATGCCGCAGGAAATGCAGGTAAATGCTCTTGATCATTTCATCGACATCTACCTGCATGGCATACTCATCGATACTGGTAAACCTGGCGCTTAAAAAACCGGTCATTTTCGCTTGAAGGTAGCTCATGAACTCACGTTTGCGCTCGCTCATTCGAAAAGAATTTATCCAGATCATCCGCGACCCGCGCACCCTGATGCTGGCGCTGATCATCCCGGTCATGCAGCTCTTCCTGATGGGTTACGCCGCTACAAACGATGTGCGCAACGTGCCGTTGGCAGTGTTTGATCAGGATAAGGGTCCGGCCGCGCGCTCATTACTCGATGCGTACCGCGCCGCGGACTACTTCAGCCTGGCTTATTCCGTCAGCTCTGAAGAAGAGATCCAGTACCTGGTCGAAAACGGGAAAGCCAGAGCCGGGTTGATCATCCCACCGGATTACAGCCGTAAGTTGCAATCGGGAGGCCCGGCAGAGGTCGCTTTTATATTAGATGGCACCGACCCAACCGTAGCATCCACTTCGCTTTCCGCAGCGCAGCTAATCGGTCAAGCACACGCGACGGAAATCATGTCCGAACGGCTGGCGAGGCGCGGCCAACCCACGAAAATCACCTTACCTGTCCAGGTAAACACACAGGTTTGGTACAACCCGGACCTGATTTCCTCCTACTTCATGATCCCGGGTGTGATCGGCATGATCCTGTTTGCCCTGACCTCGATCCTGACCGCCACGGCGATCGTGCGCGAGCGCGAACGCGGCACCATCGAGCAGTTGATCGTCACTCCGATCCGGCCCTGGGAGCTGGTGGTCGGCAAGCTGTTCCCATACGTACTGCTGGCGTTATTAAATACCCTGGAAGTGCTGGCGCTGGGCGCCTGGTGGTTTAAAGTCCCCATCCGAGGCGATCTCGGCCTGGTTTTCGCCTTTTCTGGCCTGTTCCTGCTTTCCAGCCTGGGGATCGGCCTGCTGGCTTCGACGATCGCCAATACGCAGCAGGAGGCGATGCTGGCAGTTTGGATGCTCCTGCTCCCGGCACTCTTTTTATCTGGATTCTTTTTCCCACTGGAGGCCATGCCGAAAGCCCTGCAGTGGATCTCTTACCTGATGCCATTACGCTATTACCTGGTGATCATTCGGTCTTTGCTGCTCAAGGGCGTCGGGTTTCCTGCCCTGCGTGAAGAGGTGCTTGCCCTGACCATCTTCGGCCTGGCGATCATGACCGTCGCCGCCAGACGTTTCCGGAAACGGCTGGATTGAAATCATCTATCGAAATTCCTGGAGGTGTTCCAAATGCACCCTGATCCTCGAAGAGTTGTACCAATCATTCTGCTGGTCATCATAGCTACCGCTGCAATATGGTATTTACGAAATGCCAGCGCCCAGGAGGAGAACGGTCCGGTTTCGGCTTCCGGTACAGTCGAGGCCACCAAAGTGGAGTTGGCCTCGGAAACGGGCGGGAAGGTTGACGAGGTGCTGGCTGGCGAAGGAGATTCAGTAAATGCCGGCGCAGTCCTGGTCCAGTTTAATGACCAGCTGGTCCAGGCCCAACGCACCCAAGCTGAAGCTGCATTGTCTCAGGCGGAGGCGAACTACGCCCTGGTCGCCGCCGGGCTTACCCACGAACAGCGCCAGGCAGCCATCACCGCCGCCGAAACCGAGTTCCTGGCTGCCCAGCAAGCCATGCAAGATCTGAACGATGCCGCGGAAATCGTCGCAGCCCGCACCTTGCAGGAGATCGCCCGAGCAAAGGATACCGTGGATAAGGCCACCCAGCGGCGGGACAACCTGATTTATGGGGCCGACCAGGCAGATATCGATGCCGCCCGGGCAGCAGTGGTCCTGGCGCGGGACCGGCTGGATAAAGCCCAGGAGGATTACGCGCCTTACGAGAATAAGCCGGAGGACAACCTGGCCCGGGCGGCGCTGCTGAGCAAAATGGCAGCGGCCCAGAATTACTATGATCGCGCGGCAACTCTCTTGAACAATCTGGTGGCAGAGGCCAACGAACTCGACTTGGGCCAGGCGGAGGCCGACCTGGCTGTAGCGAAATCCCAACTGGCCGATGCGGAAAGGCGCTATGCGGCCGTAAAGGACGGCCCGGACCCCGATGCTGTCGCTTTGGCAGGCGCACGCTTGGCCAGTACCAAAGCGCGCCTGGACCAGGCTAGAGCCGATCCCAGCCAGGAGCAGCTGGAACTCGCCCAATCTCAGATCGATACTGCCGGAGCTGCTTTGCAAGTGTTGGAAACCCAGCTGCAAAAGATGGTAATCAGCGCGCCGATCGACGGGATAGTTCTCGAGCGCCTGGTCGAACCCGGTGAAGTCGCCTTGCCGAGCGCGCCGTTGCTCACCCTGGCTCGACTGGACGACTTGACTATCACGGTATATGTCCCAGAGGACCGTTATGGCGAGATCAAGTTGGGGCAGCCAGCGCTGGTGGTAGTTGATTCTTTTCCCGGTGAGACCTTTTCTGCTATGGTTACCCATATCGCCGATCAAGCGGAATTCACCCCCCGCAATGTCCAAACCGTGGAGGGTCGGAGCAGCACGGTCTTTGCGATCAAACTGGCGATAGAGAACCCAAACGGTCAGCTAAAACCGGGGATGCCGGCGGATGTGACCTTCGAGCCGTGAAATGATCCAGGTCGATCACCTGCATA
>DATDRQ010000345.1:0-7640 GCA_035291645.1 Anaerolineales bacterium | reverse complement strand
CCGCCGGGGGCGCCCAGCCAGACCGGCAGCAGGTCGCTGACCATGTCGGGCTGCGGGCCAAAACCGGCGTGGTTCTTCCAGTAGCCGATCGTCAGGGTGCAGCCCTGGCAGGGCACATCGGCGATTACCGTCCAGCTGTCGCCGCCTGTGGCGCCGGTGTCGTTGGTCTCGAAGGTGGCAGTGTTGGTGAATTCGTAGGTGCCGCAGGCTTCGTACGGGCCGACGGTCAGGCTGTATTGGAGGGTCTTCGGGGAGTCGTCCGCGCAGGCGGTGCCCAGGCTGCCGTACTTATCGTCGTCGACCTGGATACACTCGTCGACCTCGCTGGTGGGGTCGCCGAAGGAGAAGGCCTTGCTGGCGGTGAAGTCGATCCCGTTCAGGGTGGCGGTGGCGTAGTTGGTGCGGTCGGCCTTATCCGGCAGAGCGGCGCTGTAATCGCAGGAGGAGTCATCACCTGCCGGGACGGTGAGCGAGGTGTCGCCCGGCCCGCCGCCGCAGTCGATCACCAGGTTGGAAGCTCCCGCCAGGCTGTCGGAGATGGTCACGTTCATGGCTGCGCTTGGGTGGAGGTTCGCGACCTTGATCTCTCCGCTCACTCCGAAGTCATCGTCCGAGGTACCTGAGACGTCTACGGTGACGGTGTAGTTGACCAGGAAGGACTGCCCGAGCGCCAGGGTCAGGTTCGACTGGTCGCCGCTCTTATCCAACTCCCATTCGTAGGTGCGGGTGTAGGACGGGTCGGCAGTCTTGCTGACTACCGGGGCGTAGCAATGCACGGTCACCGTTTCGCTGTCGGTTTGCCCGGTCTCGACGATTTCGGCGGTGTTCTGCCTCTGGTAGGAGTAGGCGCCAGCGGTGTAGTCATCCGGGTCATCCGAGCAGGCGAAGGTCCGGTCGTAAACCGGGAAGGTATGGTCGTCCGTCGCCGTACCCAGCTGGGTGGTGGTCCCCATGAAAGTGTCGGTGACGGTGATCTCCTCGTCCTCTTCGGTGATCTCAGGGTCATCGAACTCGACATCCGCCGCTCCGCTGAAGGAAGCCCCATTCAGTGCCGCGGTGGCGGTGTTGTCGCGCTCGTCCGCGTTTGGCAGGTCGGCGCTGTAGCCGCAGGTGGCGCTGCTGAGCGGCTGGACCTCCAGCGATCCGCCGCAGTCCAGTACCGCAGCGATATCGCCCGGGGTGATCACGTCGCTCAAGGCGACGGTCATGGCAGCCGTCGGGTGCGGGTTGTAGACCGTGATGGCACCTTCTACCGCCCAATCGCTGTCGGTGGAGCCGGTCTTGTCCACTGAAACGGTGTAGGTCGAGTCGTCGTCCTCCCCGGCGAACAGCCAGTGCTCGTCAGGGTCGACGTCCTTGCTGATCTCCCAGTTCCAGGTGCGGGTCAGTGAGGTGTGGGCGTCTTTGCTCACGATCGGGGCGTAGCAGTTGACCTCCACCGAGGCGTTGGCCGATTGACCGGTCTCGACGATGCTGGCGGTGTTGTTTTTCGTGAAGGAGTAGAACCCGTCGACAAACAGGCTGGCGTCGGTCGGGCAGGTGAATGTCCGCGGGTAGGTGAAGGTATGGGTCACGCTGGTTGAGCCCAGGGCTTTGGGCGCGCCGTCGAAGACATCCTGCACGTTAATCGTAGCGTTGACCTCGGTGGTCGGGTCGCCGAAGGTGACCGCGGCAGTCGCTGTTCCCCCGCCCACGTACGCCGGCGTCGTCACCGATACCGTGGCGGTGTTGGTGCGCGCTGCGCCGTCCGGCAGGCTCGTGATGTAGGTACAGACCAGCGTCCCACCGGCTACGATGGCAGATGCCGGGCAGGCGACGGTTGCCCCGATAGCCGGCGAGACGACATCGCTGACGCTGACCAGCACATCGAACGGGGTCGGGTTATGGATGGTGATCGTCCCGCTGACCGCCCAGCCGCTGTCGGTGTAGCCGGTCTTGCTGACGTTGACCCCGTAGGTCGAATCGGCGCTGCCCCCGGCGAACAGCCAGTGCTCGTCCGGCACGACCGCCTTGGTGATAGTCCAGTTGTAGGTGCGGGTGAAGGCCGTCTCGGCGGTCTTGCTGACTACCACCTCGTAGTCGTAGCAGAATTCGATATGGCTGATGCCGTAGGGCTGCCCGGTGTTGCTGTTGATCGGCGGGTGCAGGCCGCTGTCGCTGGTCTCTTCCGGATCGTATTCGTACAGGTTAGCGTTGTTGCCGCCCTTGACGATCACCGCGTCGATGCCCAGCGTGGCCGACCAGTCGAAGGTCGTACCGTTGCTGTTGGAAATGGTGATCGAGTTGCCGGGGTCGGAGGGCGCGCCGCCGGTCAGCGATCCGTAGGTAGCGGTCAGGTAGTATATACCATTATCGTCGCCATTGACCTTAAAGCCGAAGCCATACCCGGCGTCTCCACAGTCCGGGTTATCGTCCAGGACGATCGGAGGGATGCCCTTCCCGGACGGCGGCCCGGCGTCCTCCGCCAGCACCGCCCGGGCGGCGAGCACCGAGACGAACAATAGGACCACAACTGAACCAACGACGAAGAAGCGATTGCGTTTCATAGAATCTCCCTTCCCTGTGGAAACGAAATTATCGAGTTAAATAGACAAACCGGCCCGCCGGGCCGGTTTCGCTATTGGCTCCCCAATCCCCTTACCCCTCAGATGAACGCAGGTTAGCGACCAATGCAAGGGATCGGATCATCGCCGCCCAATTTCGAATCTTTTATTCTATATCTATTATAGAGGAGAAACAATAGGAGTCAAGTACTAATTATCACATTTATGGTTTAACCGACCCGGTTTATCAAATCAGATAGCCGGCGATCCGCGGGGAATACCAATCCGGCAAAAGCCTCGAGTCCGGAGTGAGAGCCGGAGTCAAGGCTTCAGCCGGGGGGAATCATGGAGGGACGGGGTCGGGCTGGGGGTGAGCGCCGGGGATGGCGGTGCCGAGGACGGCGGCGCCGGGGGTGGGGGAGTCGCCCCCAGGGCCGGGGCCGCACCCCGGCTGGCCGAGCCGTAGGCGAAATCGTCGATCAGATCGCCATTCTGGTCCCTGAGATAAACCCGGTCGCCGTGGTCGTTCCAGATCGGCTGGGTAAAGGCGCAGTATAGGTTGTCGTGATCGCCTACACCCACCTCCGGCACGCCGTCCCTGGTCCATAGCCACAGTTCGGCGTCGTCGTATAAAGTGTACAGACCGCTGGGCGAGGTCTCCCCGATCGTGCAGATGTTCTTATTCTCGTCGCTCACCGTCCACTCGGTTAGATCGACCCGCGTACCCAGGAAGTTCGTGATTGCCACGTACTCATCCAGCGGATTGCCGGGCGGGTCGAAATTGACCGTCGTGATGTAGACGCCCGGCACGATGGTGGGCGTGGGGGTGGCGCCGAAGACGCGCATGGTGACGGGGACGTAAAGAAATTCCTCCAGCACCGCCTGCGCCACGCCGAACACGCCGAAGGCGAGCAGCCCGATCAGCAGCCATTTTAGTCTACCCGGCATGGTTGGTCATGGATGGTAGACGCCGCCCGGGCTGTAGCAGTAATTGTCGAGCTTGTTCTTCGCCACGTCCCGCAGGTAGGCGCAGTCCTGGTAGTCGTTCCAGACCGGCTTATCACGACCCCAGTACAGGTTGCTGTCATCGTTGCTGCCGGACCCGGTCCACACCCGCACCCGGTCGCCGGGACCCAGGTGGAATTCCGGGAAGGTGTACTTGTTGCCGGATTCGTCCTTGAGGGTCGCCCCCTTGAGGTTTGCGGTGCGCGAGTCCTCGTTGCGGATGTCGACGTACTCATCCAGTGGGTCTCCAACCGGGAAGTACAGGATGTCCGTGATACGCAGCCCGACCAGGGGGGTCGGGGTGCGGGTGATGGTGGGGGTGCGGGTGGGGGTCGTGGTCACGGTGGGGGTGCGGGTGGCGGTGCCGGTCGGGGAGGGGGTGACGGTCAGATCTCGATGGGCCAGCGGGAAGTAATACAGGTTCTCCTGGGAGGCACGCACGACGATCACCAGGCTCAAGACGATGAAAAGGGCCAGGATCCACCTGGACAGGCTGGACATAGCACACGCTCCTGCTGAAAATCGACTCCGGCGGATGCGGTATGGCAAGGATGCAGATCTTGCGCCCCACTCGAGCGGAGAATACACCCCGCCGCGAAGCGTATCTTCATCCTACCTGCTATTATATATCAACTGGCGAGCCTGTAGCTGATGGATACCGGCGGGATGGCAAACGTGTTTGTGGTAAACGTGTTTGCGGCAAACACCGTTATCGGAATCCCGCCCTACGGGGACTGCGGGATTAACCGGCGGGATGGCAAACGTGTTTGTGGTAAACGTGTTTGCCCGAATCCCGCCCTACATCGCCTTGTAGTAGGTCGGGTTTCCAAACCCGACTTTCGGCGGCGGGATTAACCGGCGGGATGGGAATCCCGCTCTACATTGCCTTGTAGGTCGGGTTTCCAAACCCGACATTCGGCTACGGGGATGAAAACGCGCCAGCCGCCCAATCCGGGCGGCTGGAGCCATTCGCGAATGCATTCTCCTTGCATCCCCAGGGTGCGGCTGGTTTACCAGTCCAGCGGGATGTAGGATGTTCCGTCGGGTTCGAAGCACTTGCCGTACACCTTTTCGTCATCCTCGTCGCGCAGGTAGGCGCAGTCGCCGTGGTCGTTCCAAACGCCGTTAACCTCTTCTTCTTCATTGTCCGGGACGAAACTCCAGTACAGGTTCGAGGAGGAATCGTCGCCGTCTTTACTCCACACCTTTACGCTGTTGCCCTCGCTCAGCTTGAAGCCGTCCGGGAAGGTGTAGACATTTATGATCCCACCCCTGCTCTCATCCTTCAATGTCCAGTCGGTCATGTCGACCGTCTTATCGGTGCTGTTCTTGACCGAGACCCATTCGTCCAGGGGGCCGCCCGGGCCATTTAACTCGGCGTCGTTGAGCCAGACGATCGGTTTGGGCGTCACGGTGCGGGTCGGCGTTACCGTGCGGGTGACGGTGGGCGTACGGGTGATCGTCGGCGTGACGGTCACCGTTGCCGTGGTGGTAGGCGTCTTGGTCGGCTGGGGCTGCCTGGCAACCAGCGGAAAGTAATAGCTGTTCTGGAGCGAGGCGCGCGCCACGGCCACCACGCTCACCGCCAACAACAGCGCCAGGATCCATTTCGTTCTTGTGGACATGCTTTGTACTCCTTTATCGAACTGAGACCCCAAGGGTCTTTGGGAGACCTATAAGGTCTTCCCAGATGTATACCCCTTTGGCTTAATTATAAACCGGATTCCGGCCGAATCCCGGCCCGGTTGACAAGGATCGAGTTGCGGGTATAATCAAGTCAGTTAGAACATTAGTTCTAACTTGGGTGAAAGCCGGGGTAGTCGGCGAGGCGCCGGGTGCGGTCTGGATCGTGGACAGGGATTCACCTCCTTTCGTTGGGCAGACTTTCACAGAGAAAGCCTTCGCCAGAAAACCTTCACTAGGTAAACCGGGATGCTCTGGAAACATTTACGGCGTGCACGCAGCTCGATGCGCTTTGCGGCGCGCCTGTTCCACCCGGGCGGCGAGCTGGGACGCAGGCTGTGGGAGGCCGCGCAGCTCGAGCGGCGCCCGGAAGAAGACGTCGCCGCCGACCTGCTGGGCTTCGCGCTGGTGCAGCGCCAGGCGGCGGAGGAGGACCTGGCGCGCTGGCGCGGGCTCTCGCCGCGCGAGCAGGAGGTGGCCGCGCTGATCTGCTTCGGGCTGACCAACGCCGAGATCGCCGGGCAGCTGGTGATCTCGATCGAGACCGTCAAGAGCCACGTGCACAACGTGCTCGAAAAGTTCGGCCTGCGGCGCAAGGGCGACCTGCGCCAGGAGCTGTGGGGCTGGGACTTCAGCGCCTTCGCCCGCGATCTGCAGCTGCCCGGCCCCGAAGAAGAAGACCCGCCGGAATAAGTTTGGGCGCGGCCTGCGGCCCAGGCAGTCTGCCGGATCAATAAAGTCGCGCCAGGCGGCGCCGGGGGCAGGGTGTGGGGGAAACTGGTTAAACCGGTCATGTAAAGGCGTCCAGTGCCAGGGTGCGCTCCTTACCGGGTAATACCTTGATAACGAATAGCAGAGGGGAATAGTTCCAACTCTGAGGCGTTAGAACGTTTGAACGTTAAAACGTTGAAACGTTAACCCTTTGCGACTCCGCGTCTTTGCGTTAAGTTCTTCTTTATTAACGCTAAGACGCAAAGGCGCAAAGGCGCAAAGGCGCAAAGGCGCAGAGATGGAGGAATAAAAATAGGACCTGGCGCCTTATCTTCCCCTGGCGCCTTGGCGTTAAAATACACAGCAGAGACCGGCCGCGCAAGCCGGTCTCTGCGTTTGAGCCTGGAGCTTCCCCCGGGCGGGTGGCCTTGCGCCGAACCGCTCCGTCTCCAGGCGCCCCACAGCGCCCCTCGCCGCCCGCATTCCCCCCGGGTGGGCGATCCCATACGCCGGCCCCTGCCTGCTTACCATTCCGGCGATCCCATTATGGCACAAAGCGCCTGAGATGGCGTACCTCAGGTTTGGTAATTATCTGGTTAGAAAAGTAGTCCGGGGGAGGTAGGTAAAAAAAAGGCGGGGCTGTGCTGCCCCGCCTGGTGTGGAGTGCTATTACTTGTTTATCTGCTTTTTCTTATGAACGACCATCTGGCCTCCGCCCAGGCCGGCTTACGAAAGGAAAGAAAAGACCCAGTCTACGCCTATCCCCTGAAGCGCCCGGAACAGCCGGTGATCGGCTGTCCAGAAGGCGGCGGATAAGTTCTCGGCCAGAGCCAGATAGTGCGCGTCGTATACTTTCGATTGGCCGATCCGTTCAGCCCACTGCAGGGCGGCGCGGTGCAATTCCAGCGTTGGTGGCACGCGTTGAAATTCCAACGCCAGCAGGTCCTCAACCATCCGCTCTGCTTCCTTAGGCGATATGAGTTTCAGGGTTACAGCCCGGCGTAACCCGGTCAGGCATTCGTACTCCCACAGCGTCGGGACGATCAGCCTGGCTTCCTCCGCCCCCCAGGCCTGCATCTGGCGGTCGACTTGCACCGAGAAGGGCAGCCGCAAGAACAACCCGAGCGTAGCGTTGGCGTCGATCACGACTCGCTGCGCCATAATCGATCCAGCTCATCTTCCTTTTCCTGGCGTGCCTCGTTGATCAGATCGCCGCGGTACTCGCCGGGTTGTTCTGCCCGTCTGCCTCTCAAATCAGCGAGAATTTGGCCCCGCTTTTGCCAGACTTCCGTCTCGCTTTCCAGCGTCTCGAGCCCGGCATCGATGACCCGCCGGGTCACTGCGGAGATACTTCGTCCCTCCCGGCGGGCGATCTCCTCCAGCTTGCGGCGCTGCTTTGGATCCAGTAGGATTTGGGCCCGGTACATGCGTTCGCTCATGGTGCACCTCCGGAACCAATTATACACATACACACACCTGTGTCAATCACTCCTTGGACTGGACAGGCAAAGCCTGCCAGCCTGCGAGCTGGAGAGAAACGAAGGGTGGGGCTGTGCAGCCCCACCCTTTTTCCTGACGGTGAATGCTCGATTTATTATGGATATGTACCATATCCAGCAGGAGTGCCATGTGCATCCCAAAAATGCTGGTTTTCAATTGTCCCTTGGGACATAATCACTGCGAATTGACCCCAGATGC
>DATDRQ010000344.1:0-5684 GCA_035291645.1 Anaerolineales bacterium | reverse complement strand
GCGGATGCGCTGCGAGATGCCGCCCAGAACCCGAGCGGCGGGGCAGGACTGACCGCCGGGATCGGGGCTGGAATCGGGGTCGGCAACGTGATCGGCGAATCGCTGCGCGGGATGACCGGCGGAGCCGCTGCCGGCGGCGCGCCGTCCGGTAGCGCTCCACAGGGAACCCCGCCCGCCGGCGGAATGCCGGACGTGATGACCCCGGCGGAAGCTGCGACGTTCCTTAAAGTCTCGGAAGAGGATATCCTGGCGGCGATCCAGGCTGGCGATCTCAAGGCGCGCAAGTTAGGCAACGCCTTCCGCATCAGCCGGGAATCACTGGAGGCATTCCTCAAAGGTTGATGCGACTCACATAGCTGGCAAGGAAAGTAAGGCATGAATGCCGTCACGAAATACTCACGACCTGTCAGGAGGATTTCGATCCCGTTCGGCCTGATCGTGGTCCTGGCTTTGATCCTGGCTTCCGTGCCAGGAAGCACTCAGGCTGCCGCCAACTGTGCCAGTTACCACACTGTCCAGCAGGGCGAAACCACCGTCAGTATCGCCCAGTTCTACGGGGTGAAATGGGGATCGATCGCCCTGGCGAACAACCTGAAGGAGCCTTTCCGCCTGACTGTTGGTCAGGTGCTGTGCATCCCTGAAGGGGACGTCAAGGGAAAGGACAAGGACAAGGAAGACGATTCCCCGTCCGCCTTCGAGAAAGCCACCTTTACCGCAACGGTATACGGTAACCGGGTGCTGGTGTATGTCGCCGGGCTGAAGAGCAAGAACGTCTTCACCGTCAAGGTGCGCGAAGTGGTTCCAAAGGTGAGCGAGTGGACCAAATTGGGCGTACTGAAAGTGGACAAGAACGAGAAACTCAGCCAGTTCTACAACCTGCCTGCCGCGCTTGGCGATGCTGCTTTGATCACGCTCTGCTTGAAGAACGCCACGAGCGACGAACTGGCCTGCCGGACGGTCGTTCACCCACAATAGGCCATCCAAGCAACACCCAAAAAAGAAAAAGCCGCCTGAAAATCTTCCAGGCGGCTTTTAGGGATAGCATTGAGCGACTATTACCTTTGAGTGGCAGATCACTTGGGGGATGCTGTTACGAATGGTAGAGATAAGGTTCTTGCCAGTAGCATGGGCAAAATCATCAAGGCTGAGCAGTTGCTGGTGCGCGTTTCGTATCTCTTCATAGCGCTCGCAAAGAAACCAGACCTTGCCATCTTCTTCATATCTAGCCGGATAGATACTGTCTTGCTGGAATCGGGCCAGGCTCCAATCGATTACCCGGACACGGAACTCAACTTTGCCCTGCAGGGCTGGAATGTCTGTCGCTCTTACCGTGTAATACAAGTACATCCAGAACGGCTCTTTGACAAGGGTATGGACATTGAAAAGGATCCATGGAAAGCACAATAAGGGCTTTCTAGACTTTTCCCAGGCATTCAGCATGTCCCTCGCCCATTCGTCGTCTGTATTTGCGCGGGTTGGGTAAATATACTCTTTCATTCCTCACCTCCCAATGCCTCTTGAATATTGCTGAATTGCTCCAACGCAGCTTGCAGGTTCTCCACTTTCTCGGCTGCCAGCACATAAGGGTCAGGCAGATTCTCGGTGTCGTCGAGACTCTCATCTTTCAACCAGATGTTGTCCAGGCTGTCTTTGTCCCGCTGGATCAGGTCTAAGATTACTGGGTTGCCATGCCACCCCGAATTCTTAACCGATTTTGTAAAAGTCCATAGAAACCATGGCCTGCTGGCAACCTCTAGAGCAACCCTAGCTGAGCCTACCCAGCAGGATTTACTCCGGCAGGGCTTGTTGGATCAGTTTGATGGTCTCCGCAGGCAGGGTTTTGTTCTTGGCGGTCTTGCGGATGAACTCCTTCAACCTGCGCAGGTGCATGGTGGGGATGGGAGCATTATCGGCCTCGACCTCGGCTTTCTCGCTGGTAAAGAGCAGGATGGGTTGAACTTCGGGAAGGGGTTTGTCAGGCAGCAGCTTCTGCAAGTAGTTCGTGACCGCCTCGACCTCGGAGCCGGCCTCCAGATCCGGTCTCCCCAAGCCTTCCTGGGCGAAGATCTTGAGATATAGATTGCCGCCCCGCTGGCGCCAGCGGTTTTTCTGTTCGTCGTAGGTGATCGTGCCGCGCACGGTACGCGGCAGCAGCACCCACACCCCCGCTGGCCCGACCAACAGGTGGGTGGCGGGTGTACGGTAGTGGTAGAAGTTGTAACGACCGTCCAGACCTTTGAGCGCCGTATTGAGCAGCTCATCCGGGCGCGGCCGGCGCCCCCAACGGTTGCCGAAATAGATGCCGACCTGGGATAGGGCAAAGCCCACGACCAGGGAGATCATCGACAGGTAGAATAGTTCTTGCCGGGTGAAGGAGATGAACATGCCACCTGCCAGTACCAGCAGACCGAGCAGGCTGGTAACCTGGCCGATGCGGGCGTTACGCTTGATCAGGCTTTCGTTGCTGATGATTTCCATGCTGTGTAAGAAACCCTCCGGTTTGTATCAGTCTTGGTAGCGTTTGAAGACCAGGCAGGCGTTCTGACCGCCCAGGCCAAAGGAATTCGATAAGGCCGCATTTACCTCAGCCTGGCGAGCCTGATGCGGGACATAATCCAGATCGCATTCCGGGTCAGGCTGATCCAGGTTGATAGTGGGGTGAATCCATCCGGTAGCGATGGTCTGGGCGCAGGCAATCGCTTCCAGGGCGCCAGCCGCGCCCATGGCGTGCCCGACCATCGATTTCGTTGAGCTGACCGGGATGCGAAAGGCATGCTCGCCGAAGACAGTCTTGATGGCGCGCGTCTCGAGCGGATCATTGATCGGAGTTCCAGTGCCATGGGCGTTGATGTAGTCGATCTCGTCAGGATTAAGGCCGGCATCCCGAAGCGCCCAACGCATACAGCGGATGGATCCGGCTGCTTCCGGTTCTGGAATGGCGACGTGGTAACCATCGGAGGAAGCGGCGTGTCCGGCGACCTCGCAGTAGATGCGCGCGCCACGCCCCAAAGCGTGGTCAGAACGCTCAAGGACAAAAACGCCGGTTCCTTCTGAGAAAACGAATCCTTCCCGATCCAGATCGAAGGGACGCGAGGCCTGGGCAGGCCGGTCATTATAGTTCACCGGCAGGGCGCGCATATTCGAAAAACCGGCAATGGCAATATCCCGCACCACGGCCTCCGTGCCGCCGGAGATGACCAGGTCGACGACCCCGCGCCGGATCAGCTCGACGCCCTCCCCGATCGACTGGGTGCTGGTGGCGCAGGCGGTCGTGATGGTCACACTTGGACCGAGGCAGCGGAACAGCTGGCTGATCACAAAAGCGGGCAGGTTAAGGATGCTGGCCGGAAGGGCGAAGGGGTTTACCCGTTCGAATCCTTTTTCCCGGTAAACCTCCAGGTTGTCTTGGATGACGTCGATCCCGCCAAAACCGGTGCCCATGGCGACACCTGCCCGCTCCGGATCGGGCATACTATCTGGAAGTCCGGCGTCGCGGACGGCCTCCTGCGCGGCTGCCAGGGCGATCTGGGCGCAGCGCGAGATGCGCCGGGCGACTTTCCTGTCCATGTAATCTTCTGGATGGAAATCCGGGATCTCGCCGGCGATCTGGCAGGGCAGACGGCTGGCATCGAACTGGGTGATGCGGCGGACTCCCGAGCGACCCGCCAGCAAACCTTGCCAGAATTCCTGGGTAGAATTTCCGAGGGGGGTGATGGCGCCCATGCCTGTGATGACCACGCGCGGCTGTTTCATGCTGCCTCTGAAATAGCTGCCCTGGGGATGAGGCGCGTGGCGATTTCAGATCGGATCGCCTGTAAGAGATCGGCATGAACAGCCTGACGGACGGTGCGGATGGCGTTGACCAGGGCGCGGGCATCGGAACGACCGTGACCGATGAAGACCAGCCCGTTTACTCCTAACAGGGGAGCGGCGCCGATCTCACCCGGATCGAGCACCCGGCGGAGCTGATCGAAGGCTGGTTTCGCCATCAGTGCGCCGATCTTCCTGCGGGTGCCGCTCATCAACTCTTCACGGAGCAGATCGACCAGCAGTTTGGCGACGGCTTCGCTGGATTTCAGCAGAACGTTGCCGGTGAAGCCATCGGTCACTGCCACATCGGCCTGCCCGCCAAACAGCTCCTTCCCCTCCAGGTTGCCGATGAAGTTCAAACCGCTGGACTGCAACATAGGGTAAGTCTCTTTTACCAGCTGGTTGCCCTTACCGGGTTCTTCGCCGTTCGAGATCAGGCCGAGGCGCGGACTCGGCACTCCCAGCACCTTCTCCGAATACACCGAGCCCATCACGGCGAACTGGAAGAGGTGCTCCGCTTTGCAGTCCGGGTTGGCCCCGATGTCCAGGACCGCGCAGTGCCCATGCTTGACGGGAAAAAGCCCGGACAAAGCCGGTCGTTCGACTCCTTCGATTAAACCGAGCCGGTAATAGGCCGTGGCCAGGGCCCCGCCGGTGTTACCGGCGGTCACGAAGACGTCCGCCTGGCCGTTCTTGATCAGGTCCATCCCGACTGCCATGGTGTTGCGGGCGTTCGGGCGTTTTGCCATCAAGGCCAGCTTGAGGCCTTTATCCTCCATGGTGATGGTCTCGGGCGCGTGCACCAGGTGCAAATTTGGCAGGCTCCCGCCGGCAGCTTCCAGACCCCGCGACAGTGTTTCTTGTGGACCTACCAGGAAGATCTCATCTGGATACTGCCCGGCCGCTTCCACAGCAGCCTGGATTTCTGGTCCTGGGCAGGTATCGCTACCCATCCCATCCAGCACAATGCGCATGCAGGACCTCCTTCGATTCTAAAGATGGTGTTTGATCGGGCTGGCATGGAGGCCAAAGGTGCCCGGCTTGACACCAGACAACAGGAGATTATAATACACGTGTTTTAGCGCTGGTGCTGGAATTGGCAGACAGGCATGGTTGAGGGCCATGTGCCGCAAGGCGTGTGGGTTCAACTCCCACCCAGCGCACAAAGAGGCGGTATGTCAACCTTCCCCACTCCCGAATGGGCCCAGGCGATCATGGCGAAGTTGAACAGCGACGATCGGTATGCCGATATCGCCCGCAACTGGGAGGGGGATATCTGCTTCATCATCGATCCTGGCGGCCCGATCAGAGAGCAGACTTTCATATACATGGATTTGTGGCATGGGAAATGCCTGAACGTCGTTTTCGGTCCAGATCTGACGAAACTCAAGCCGGCCTTCGGCCTGCGAGCCCCATACGAAAATTTCGTCCGTATCCTTAAAGGGGAGCTTCATCCCATGCAGGCGATGATGACCCGCAAACTGCAGGTGCAGGGAAATATGTCGGTGATGATGCGCAGCATCCCTGTGGTTTTGGATTTCGTGCGCTGCGCTAAAGAGGTCACGGACGACTACCTGTAGCCGTCCCGGGTTTGCGCGCCACCAGCCGGGCCACTCCGCGCGCCGGGCGGGCGCGGCTGGGAGGGAGACCGGCTTCCTCATCCAGGATGAGCTCGTAATCTGAGAACCTGGCGCGCAGCTCACCGGGTTCCAGGTAGTAGCTGGTATCCTGCGTCTCCGGTTCGGTTCTGACAAAAGTCTCGATAAATAGTAATCCACCAGGTTTGAGGGCCTGGCGGTAGGCCGAAAACGTCTGCCGCTCGAGGAAGTGGAAGTTCAGGATGACATCGAACCGTCCGGGGGGAAACCAGGCAC
>DATDRQ010000343.1:0-3267 GCA_035291645.1 Anaerolineales bacterium | reverse complement strand
CGTTCAAAGAACGAACGGCACCCTACCCGCTGAGATTTGACCCGCTGAGCAAGCTTGCCCCCGAATTGATATGCGCTCAACCCAATCAAGTTGCTTGACAATTTCAGGAAACTCGCTATAACGTTAATAAATCTACTCGGAAAAGGACCTGACAGGTATTCAATTCTGCTGGCTGCACCTTTTTCAGGGATCGTTTTTATCTTTTCGATAATAAGCAGAGCAAAAACCTGCCAGGTCTGGGTGCGTTTCCCTTATTCCGAGTTCAAGTTACAGGGAGAAATGTTATGTTTGACCTGGAGCAAACGTACCAATGGCTTGGCAGAGATAACGTTCCGCTGGACTTTGCCACCCGGGTGCTGGTGGATAATGTTCATACCGCGATCGCGGCGGGCGATTTCGACCGGGCCCTGGACCTGCTGGATGACCTTAAGGCTGCCAGCGACAGGTTGGACGACTGCGCAAGGGCCAGCGTCCACATCGAGTGCGCCCGCGCGTTTCACAAGATGAACCAGCCCGAGCAAGCCATCCAGGAGCTGGAAACCGCCGCCAAACTATTGGGCGAGATCCGGTATCTCTTCCAATGCTGCCGCCACAACCTGACCATGGTCAACTGGATGCTGGGGGCGTTTTTCTGGCGCACCCCCGATCAGCGCCAGGCGGCGATCGAGACCTGGCAGCACAGTCTGGATCTGTTCCAGGTCTTGATTCACGACCCCAACACCCTGGACCCCGCCCCGGAGTGGTATCAGGATCGCTTGACGGAGATGAAAGCATATTTCCGCCAGGCTCTGCAAAGCCCGCAGCCGATCCCCGTCAGCACCGGGCCGGGGGGCTGGCCGGTCTCTTTGCCGCGGGTTGACCTGCAGCCCGGCTCACTGAAATCCATCGACGTGCTCGGGACCATCCCGGCCGGCGGGTTTGCCCCCAGCGGCTCTGGCCCGCAGCCCATCGGAAGCGTCCGGCTGCAGCCCTCGGCTAACGAATTCATGATCGGCGGCGTGCCGCACCACCTGTTCAACTTGCGCGGACCCAGCCAAATCATCAACCTGCAGTCCTCGATCCCCTACTACATCTTGAAGGTCCAGGGAGACAGCATGGACATGGCCGGCATCCAGCCTGGGGATTACGTCCTGCTGCGCTACCAGGATTCCGCCGACTACGGGGATATCGTCGCGGCTGAGATCCTCAATGTGGACAGCCAGGCTACGCTCAAATCCTTCACCCGCATCCGGGAGACGGACGGGGAGGAGAAAGTGCTGCTCCTGCCGCAGAGCAACAACCAGGACCACCAGCCCTTTACGTTTACGAAATCCACTCGCGATTTCTTCATTCGCGGCGTGGCCTTGGGGGTGTTCAAGCCCGCTGCCTGACTCCGCTCTGGTCACCAGGGTATGGTCGGGAAATCCCCTATTCTTCGGTAGGGGATTTCCCTATTTACTGGGCGTTGAAATGTCTTTACGATGGTGAAGACTTGTACAACAACAGGTTGTTCCGGGCTTGCCTCATTCAGACGAAGTCTGGAAATCTGGCCGGCATCCGGAGCATTTCTCTCTTAGAAGGAAGGTTTATATGAAGAAAAAAATAATTCTTTCTCTCGTCGTTACCTTGATGCTGGTGGCCGCCATTCGGCCGGCGCCTGCCCAGGCAGGGGACATCTTCAAGTTTTCCGGCTTGAACGCGAACGCGTTCTTCTTCTCGCAAGAGGGTGACTGTGTGGCCACCTTTGTTGGCGTGTTTGCAAACGATGGCAAGTTCCAAAGCCCGCCCGGCTCCCCAGGCGAAGGTATCTTCGCCGACGTCTTCATTGACCGGTTCGACTTCTGCACGGAAACTTCGTTGCTCTCCGCATTTGGCTCCACAATGCTGGATAATTCTGCGTTCTCGATCAACCAGCACTTGAGCTCGGCGAGCCTGAATACGAGCATCGAAGTGTTCGACTTCGTGACCGAGACTTCGTTTGCTGTCGATGTCAATGTGAATTGGACCGGGACCGGCGATCTGATCCGCCAATCGTCCAGTTTCAAGTCCATAACCCCAAATTGCAAGTTCATGGACAGCTTCCGCGGCACATTCCGTGGCGCCGAGGCTTCGGGCGTGGTATCGGACGGAATAACCAACTTCACGCCAGAGCCGACCTCGGATGCGTCTCTCAGTAACACCCGCAGCGGTACGTTGGTTGTCGGCTGCAATTAATTGCTAAGTTCACTCCATCCCAAGGCGGGTTTATCCGCGCGTGCCCAAGGAGAGATAGGCACGCGCTTTTGTTATTTTGAGTCCGTTCAGTAGCTTGATTCCTTAATCCAAACCCGTCCATTTTGCGTAACTTTACCTGAATAGTCCATTCAAATGGTACAATCTACCCGCCTTGAAGGGTGATTGCCATTTAAACCGGTTGATCCCATCCTATGCCCGACCCGTCTGCGCAAGTAGCTGCGCTCACCCAAATGAATATCGATGATTTCCTGGCCTCGTTTGGCCTGGGAGACCTGCGATTCGGGCGCAGGGCTCTCGGCGCCTTGTGCTGGCTTCCGGCGCGCCGCTTCGCCCGCCAGTTGGCCAGCTACGACCGCCAGGTGGGAGAGCTCGGGCTGAGAGCCGCCTCCCGCCGCGCCCTGGAGGGGTACGTGCGCGGCGTGGAAATCCACGGGCAGGAGAACATCCCCGCTTCTGGACCCGTGCTGGTCTTATCCAACCATCCTGGCATGTCGGATACCCTGGTATTATTCGCCAGCCTGCCGCGGCCCGACCTGCGGGTCATTGCCACCGAACGCCCTTTCCTGCGCAGCCTTACCGCAGTCAGCCAGCACCTGATCTACGTCAGCGAGGACCCCAGCCAGCGCATGGGTGTGGTCAGGTCGGGGGTGGCCCACCTGCGCCGAGGCGGCGCTCTGCTGACCTTCCCCGCTGGGGAAATCGAGCCCGACCCGGCCTGCCTGCCGGGCGCGGACAAATCGCTAGAGAGCTGGTCGGAGAGCATCGCCATCTTCGCCCGCCTGGTGCCCGAGCTGGTCATCGTCACGGGGATCGTCAGCGGGGTGCTCTGGCCAGCGGCGTCGTTCCACCCGCTCACCCGCCTGCGCCGGGCTCAGGCGGACCGGGAGCGCCTGGGGGCAGCCCTGCAAGCTTTCGTCCAGATGCTGCTGCCCGCCTACAAGCCCGTGGCGCCGCGCGTCGCCTATGGCGCCCCTATTCGCGTCGCCGAGCTCCCCGCACGGAGCGATCCCGAGATCTTAATGCAGGCCATCGCCCACCAGGCTCGCCAGTCGA
>DATDRQ010000342.1:0-7304 GCA_035291645.1 Anaerolineales bacterium | reverse complement strand
AACAGAAACGTTAGGTTGGATATAAGCACAAATGGATGACTTTTAATCAATTTCGTGTGTTAATTCTTCACTGGAAACACCGCCACGAAGATCAGGTGGCCACCCTGCAGGTTCATCTGGAGCTGCTTGAGGATCGGTCTGGAAGAATCGAGCGGGGAAAAGAGGATCTGGAGAGGGCGCGGCGGCGGGATGCAGGGGCGGCGGGTGGCAACCGGGTTTGGGACAAACCCGGTTGCACGGAATCCCGCCCTACGAGCTCTGATTCCGCCTGGGCGAACTTGAAATCGGCGTAGCGCAGGAAGATCAGGCCCAGGACGGGGATGGAGTACTCGGAGGATTTGAGCTTGGAGTTGGCGCGCAGCTCGTCGGCGGATTCCCACAGGCGCTTTTCTACCGTGGTATTGTTAGCAGGCATGCAGAGCTCCAGCAGGAGAATATTTGTGGAGAGAGACTGGATTACGGATTATTATTAGGAGTGTACCCGACTTGCGGGGTGACGGCAAGCGGGTGGGGTGATTGCATCCCCTACACAGATAAGAACGAAAAAAAGGCCGGGAAGTTACGGTTTCACTTGAGGATTTTAATAGTAAGAATCCCCGAACCTATTTTTTAACCTGGTATATAGAAAAACCGGTACGCGCATCGCCGTCGGAGGCCAGCCGCCTGGCAGCCTCTCCGATCAAGCATTCGAGCAGGTAGATCTCCAGCCGGTCGAGGGCGGGGTGGGGGGGCTGAAGGGCGGCGAAGGGGCGGGAGTCGAGGATCAGGCGCGGGCCGGTGGAACGGGCTTCCCAGCGGGCGCGGTAGCCGAGCTGGTTGAGGCGCTGGACGGCGAAGACCAGGCGCTGGCTGAGGCCGCCGGAGGGGGGGGAAGGCCCGGCCAGGCGGGCGGCCAGGCGGCGCAGGAAGGCTTCCTGCCCGGGTTCGGGAAGGGAGTCGTGTGTCTCGGCGAGCAGGGCGGCGACCAGGGGCGCCAGGCCGGGTTCGGGCGCCTGCTCGGGGAGGCTGTAAAGGCGGGCGGGGCGGCCGCGGTTACGGCCAGGTAGGGGCTGCGCGCCGGCACGGACCACCGCTCCTTCAGCGCGCAGGTTGCTCAGGTGGTGGCGGATGTCGGCGGGGGTGACCTGCAGGGCGGCGCCGAGCTCGGCGGGGGTGGCGCTGCGGTGGGCAGCCAGGTAGTCCAGGATGCGCTGGCGGGTGGTCTTTATCAGCCCATCCCCCCTGACTCCCCTTCCCAGGAAGGGGGGAAAATTTTTTTTGTTGGGGTTTGGCAGGGCGAAGCCCTGCCAAACCCCAACATTTGAATGAAAACTGACCTTGGAGAATTCATAACCATATTCTACTGGGTGATCGTTGATTATGCAAACAAATTTTTGCGTTATTTTGCATTGACAGGGCTAGATGAGAGGGTATAATGATCCACGAATTACATGAATCTTACGAAGGAGAAAGAAATCAGCACGATTCGTGAAATTCGTGGATGAATAAATGGATGAGACGCTGACCTGGGATGACTCGTACGCCATCGCGCGGGCGCTCATTCGAGAGCATCCGGGCGTCAACTTAGAAGAAATTTCCCTTAACATGATCTTCCGCTGGACGGTGGCGCTGGCGGGGTTCGCGGATGACCCGCAGCTGGCCAACGACGCCGTGCTGGCGGCCATTTACCAGGAATGGTTCGAGGAGGTAAATTCCGTATGAGCGAAGAACAGAATTCCCCCGGCTACGAAATCCCGCCCGAAATGCAGGGCCAGGTGGCGATCACTACGATCGACAAACTGTACAACTGGGGGCGGCGCTCTTCGATCTGGCCGATGATGTTCGGGCTGGCGTGCTGCGCGATCGAGATGATCTGCACGGCGACCAGCCGCTACGACTTCTCGCGCTTCGGGATGGAGGTGATGCGCCCGAGCCCGCGCCAGAGCGACCTGATGATCGTCTCCGGCACGGTGACGAAGAAGATGATCCCTAACATCGTACGCCTGTACAACCAGATGCCGGAGCCCAAGTACGTGCTGGCGATGGGGGCGTGCGCCTCGGGCGGAGGGCCGTTCAAGGAGGGCTACAACGTGGTGGACGGGGTGGACAAGTTCGTCCCGGTAGACGTGTACGTGCCGGGCTGCCCGCCCACACCGCAGGCGCTGCTGCACGGGCTGATCAAGTTGCAAGAGAAGATCGACAAGCAGTCGATCAAGAGCGTGCGCTGGTACAGCAAGGAGCCGATCGACGCCATCCCGGTGCCGGTGCTCGGCCCGGACCTGATGGACCCGCGCGAATACGAGAAGATCCGCCAGTACACGGCCGAAAAAGATCGGCTTGAAAAAGAGCGCCAGGCGCAAGAAGCGGCGCGGGTAGCGGCGCGAGTAGCGGCGCAGCCAGCCGAGGCCGGCGAGCAGGCCGAACCGGCCTCCGAGACACCGTCCGCCACGGCGGCGGCTTCTTAGGGAGGAACCGATGACCGAACAAATCGCCGTCGAAGAAAAGAGCGAGCTCGAACAGCGCTTCCCCGGGATGGTCACCCCCGACACGCGCAAGGGGTATGCCGGTTACATCGTTAATAACGAAAACCTGATCGAATTCGCCACCGCCCTGCGCGACGAGCTGGGTTACGACTACCTGTCCTCGGTGACCGGGGTAGATTACCTGCCGGAAGGCAAGCTGGAAGTGGTCTACCACGCCTACCAGACGACCGGCGGGCCGGGGCTGGTTTTCAAGGTTCAGGCGCCGCGCGATAATCCGGTGGTGCCTTCGCTGACTCCTCTATATCCGGGGGCGAATTTCCAGGAGCGCGAAGCCTACGACCTGCTGGGGATCGTGTTCGAAGGGCACCCTAACTTGAAGCGTATTCTGATGTGGGAAGGCTTCGAAGGGCACCCGCTGCGCAAGGACTGGAAGGAGCCCTTCTTCGAGGAAGAGGGCAAGCCCTTCAAGAGCCGCTGGCCGGAGGGGCACGTCTACCGGGCGGAGGAGAAGAACCCATTCTACAAGAACGTGGATTACCCGGCCGGATTCGACCCCGAGAAGTGGACGCCGATCGGCGAGGCGGCGATGTATGCTGGCCTCGGCCGGATCGACCAGCCGGTGAGCGAGACCGCCCTGGACACCGACCAGATCGTGGTCAACCTGGGGCCGCAGCATCCCTCCACCCACGGAGTGTTCCGCATGGTCGCCAAGCTGGAAGGCGAGACGGTGGTGGACCTGGAGCCGGTGATGGGCTACCTGCACCGCAACCACGAGCAGATCGGGGAACGCAACACCTTCTTAATGAATATCCCGTTCACCGACCGGCTGGACTACTTCAACTCGATGAGCAATAACTTCGGCTACGTGCTGGCGGTGGAGAAGCTGATGGGGGTCAAGCCGCCGGAACGGGCCGAGTACTTGCGGGTGATGATGGCGGAGCTGACCCGCATCGTCAACCACCTGGCGGCGATCGGCTTCCTGCTGAACGACCTGGGAGCTTTCTTTACGCCTTTCCTGTACGCGTTTGAAGAGCGCGAGCTGATCCTGGATATCTTCGAGGCCGTCAGCGGCTCGCGCATGATGTGCAACTACTACCGCTTCGGCGGGATGGCGCGCGACCTGCCGGAGGGTACCTTTGAAAAGGTGCGCGCGTTAGTGCTCGAGCGGCTGCCGCGCAAGATCGACGATCTGGACACCTTCCTGACCAAGAACGAGATCATCCGCGGGCGCTGCGAGGGAGTGGGGGTGCTGACCGCCGAGCAGGCCATCTCGCATTCGACCTGCGGGCCGGTTTTGCGGGCTTCCGGTGTACCATACGACCTGCGCCGGGCCGACCCGTACAGTATCTACGATCGTTTCGAATTCGACGTGGTGGTACGCTATCACGGCGACATCTACGACCGCTACCTGGTCCGCCTGGACGAGATGCGCCAGAGCCTGCGCATTTTAGAGCAGGTGGTGCGGGATATCCCGGGTGGCTCGATCCAGGAAGGCAAGCCGCAGTACCAGGTACGCGTCCCGGCAGGCGAAGCGTACGGGCGAGTGGAAGGGCCGAAAGGCGAGCTGGGCTTCTACGTGGTCTCGAACGGCAAGCCCAATCCCTGGCGTTACCACGTGCGGGCTCCATCGTTCATTAACCTGACTGCGCTGGAGCCGATGGCGGAGGGGAACAAGATTGCCGATGTAGTCGCCATCCTGGGCTCGATCGACATCGTACTGGGCGAGACGGATCGCTAAGCCGGGCGTAGAGGGAGAAATCTTATGGATGGAATGTATGGGAAAGGATTGCTGCAGGGTCTTAGCGTGACCCTCAGGCACTTCATCGACACTTATTTGGAAGATATCCGCTGGCTGGGCAAGAAACGCTACTTCACGGCGGAAGGGATCGCCAACCGGCAGAGCAGCGAGGTGCGCGGCATCTTCACCGTGCAGTACCCGGAGGAGAAGCTGCCAGTACCGGAGGAGTTCCGCTTTATCCCCTTCCTGATTTACGAAGTGGACGAGAATGGCGATAAGCACGACCGCTGTACCTCGTGCGGGATCTGCGCCAAGGTGTGCCCGCCGCAATGCATCTGGATCGTGCGGACCAACGACCCGAAGACCGGGCGACCGATCCCCGAGCCGAAAGAGTTCTACATCGACGTGGACATCTGCATGAACTGCGGCTTCTGCGCGGAATACTGCCCGTTTGACGCCATCAAGATGGACCACGATTACGAGATCTCGGTTTACGACCGGCATACCAAGAACATCTTCGACAAAGAACGGCTCTCACGCCCGGTATCGTACTACGCATCGATCCGCCCGACGAATTACACAGCCGAGGAGGCAGCCCGGGCGGAAGCCGAGGCGGCTAAAGCGGCGAAGAAAGCATCGGCGGGCGCTGGAACGCCTGCCTAAGGGAGAGCATCTTGACGTACAGCGGCAGCCCGGAGTTTGTATTTCCACCGTACGCTATCCCAGCTTTACACGGGATGCGGGGGGTCGAATGGGATAGGCTGGTGGAGGCGATGCTTCAAAGCAGCCCTACCAGCCCCGAACGGGCTGCCTTTGTGCTGATGATCGTGCGCCTGGCGGGCTGTGTTTCCTGCCAGGCGGATTCATACCGGGCGATGCGGGGGTGTGTTCCTTGTTCTCGCCAGGTGATCCGCCGTTACGCTGGTGAAGATGAAGAGCTTTCCAAGCAATATCACGCCGCGCTCGAACTGGTCCTGACCTACTTTGCCGGTCTCGAGAGCTGAGGCTCATCGTCCAATGCAACTAAGATTTAGCGGATCGACATCCGGCGTCGCTTCAGCAAGCACGAGTTGCTCTGGCCAATCTGTGTCAAAACCTGGTAAGGCTACGGTCACCGTAGTAACGACTTCAGTCGTTCCGACCGGCCTGGAAACGACTGAAGTCGTTACTACAGGTTAGAGCAAGGTGAGTATCTCCGATAGTATTGTGAAAGGATTGTTATGTTTAATAAAGGCAAAGTAAATAAGGACGCCGTCATGGCCGCCCTGAGCAAAGTCCAGGAGCCTGAACTGCACCGGGACCTGGTGACGCTGAACATGATCCGGGACCTGGAGATCGCAGACGATCGGGTGAGTTTCACCGTGATGCTGACCACACCGGCCTGCCCGCTGCGCAACCAGATCGAACGCGAAGCGCGCCAGGCTGTGGCTGCGCTGCCGGGAGTGTCGGCGGTGGAGGTGAAGTTCGACGCCTCGGTTCCGAGCGACGGCCGTTCACGCGGCCTGCTGCGCCTGCCGATCCGCAACGCGGTCGCGGTCGCCTCCGGTAAAGGGGGGGTGGGCAAGAGCACGGTGGCGGTCAACGTGGCGGTAGTGCTGGCGCAGAGCGGGGCGCGCGTCGGGCTGCTGGACGCGGACATCTACGGGCCGAACGTCCCGACCATGATGGGCGTGAAGGCGCTGCCGGCAGCGGGTGAGAACAAGCTGATCCCGGCGGAAGCGTACGGGGTGAAGATGATGTCCATAGGCTTCCTGGTTCGTCCAGACCAGCCGTTGATCTGGCGCGGGCCGATGCTGCACTCCGCCATCCGCCAGTTCTTGAGCGATGTCGAGTGGGGCGAGCTGGATTACCTGGTGATCGACCTGCCGCCCGGGACGGGCGACGCGGCGCTCAGCCTGATGCAGTCCATGCCGCTGAGCGGCGGGATCATCGTGACGCTGCCGCAGCAGGTATCGTTGGAGGATGCCCGCCGCGGCCTGGAGATGTTCCGCCAGCTCAACGTACCCGTGTTTGGCGTTGTGGAGAACATGAGCTACCTGGAGCTGCCGGACGGGACGCGCATGGACGTGTTCGGGTCGGGCGGCGGCGAGCGCCTGGCGCGGGAAAGCGGTGTGCCCTTCATTGGGGCGATCCCGATGGACCCGGCGGTGCGCCAGGGTGGAGATAACGGCGTCCCGGTGGTGGTCAGCGATCCAGAGTCGCCGGTCGCCCAGGCCTTGCGCGCGATCGGGCAGGATATCGCCGCCAAGATCAGCGTTGCGGCGGTACAGAAATCTGACTTCGTCCCGATAAATATGATCGGGTAAAATACATGAACGCCGGGATATCCTCCCGGAGCCTAATCCCCGAATAATCTGCGCCCCTGCCCGCCCCTTCATGAGAGTGTTCCTGGGGATGGCAGGGGGCATCGTGAAGGTCATGCAGCCGTTTATTGTCGGTATTCGATTTCAAAAAGTTGGCAAAGTTTACCATTTCGACGCGACCAGTTACCCGGACATCCAACCGGGTGATTTCGCCATCGTAGAGACCAGCCGCGGCCGCCAGCTGGGGGAAGTGGTAAGGGTACTGGAAGACCTTCAGCCTTCATCGGAGGGCAGCTGGAAGCCAATCCAGCGCAAGGCCACCCCGCGTGACCTGGTGATGCGCCAGCTGTGGCAGCGCAAAGAGGTCGAGGCGATGGTGGCCAGCCGGGCAAAAGCCGCCGAGATGAAACTCAAGGGGGTGAAGATCGTGGCGGCGGAATACACCTTCGACGGAGCCCGGCTTTCCATTCTCTATTCCACTGAGACCGAAGAGAAAGTTGACCTGCGTTATCTGCGCAACGCGGTGCAGCGCATCTACCCGCGTTCGAAGGTCGAGATGCGCCAGATCGGGCCGCGCGACGTGGCCAAGCTGTTGGGCGGGATGGGCGCCTGCGGGCTGGAGACGCGCTGCTGTTCGATGTTCCTGACCGAGTTCAGCCCGATCTCGATCAAGATGGCGAAAGAGCAGGGCATTTCGCTGACGCCGTCGGAGATCACCGGGATGTGCGGGCGGCTGCGCTGCTGCCTGATCTACGAGTACGAACAGTACGTGGAAGCGCGCAAGCAGCTGCCCAAGCGCGG
>DATDRQ010000341.1:0-3962 GCA_035291645.1 Anaerolineales bacterium | reverse complement strand
GAGAAACCGGCTGAACCATTTATAGAAGATCACTCGCGTGCCAGATGCGCCTTCCTGGACGTCATCGACCATCCCTTCGACCAGATCGAAGCTCTGTTCCTTGGTCAGCTGGTCCATCTCCGGGCTGCGGGCCAGGTAGTCAAGCGTGCTCTCGATTGCCTGCAGGGAGGCCTGCCCGGCCAGCTCCCGGCTGAGCTGCTCTTCAGACCGCCCGGCTTCGATCCAGCGCCGGACGATCGCATCCCCGCGGGCGGCATACCGGTCGATACGCCGGTTCACCGGTCGCGCCAGGCGGCTGTCTGTCACAGGGCGCACAGCTCTTGCCAGGGCGCGGTACGCCCGATCCGCCAGGCTGCCAGCTGTGGAGAAGCCCTGTTGAGCGGCCTGGGTGGTCTCTGCCAGGGCGCCGAGGACGGCATAGCGGCGTCGGTCAGCCTCGTTCTCGCTGGCCAGCAGGCGGTCGCGCTCGGCTGGGGCCGGGTGGTAAACTTGTTGATCCGCTCCAAAACGCCGGTTGAATTCGTCGCTGCCGATCAACACCGCGCCGAGCAGCAGGCGGGTAGCCATTCTCAGTGAACCTACCCGAGGGAAAGGCCCGAACAGGTCTGGGTTCCGGCGATCAGATTGACCAGCCATAATTCTAGATATTACCATAAACCATTTGACGCCAGAAAAGTCGTTTGTGATTGGCCCGGTTTCCAGTTACCCACGGCTTTCATAATTGCGGGAACATACTGCCAGTTCTCATTGCGAGACCGGCGTTCTTTGCTGGTCGAAGCAATCTACTTACGCTAATGGGATTGCTTCGCCGCCTGGCAAGGCCTTGGCGGCTCGCGATGGCAGGTGCTTCGGATTTTATGAAACCCCTGTCCTATGAACGAGTGTCCCTTGACAGCCAGCCCCAGGTAAAGTATCCTTATTGACGCAATGCGTCATTAATTAGACCAACCAGGAGGTTTGCCATGATGGATACAGATACTACCACTGCCGGCGACATGCCGACACCCGAAGAAGCCCAAACCAGCTTGATGGATAGCCTGCGCCGGGTAATGCTCGCCAGTATCGGGGCAATGGCCCTGACTAAAGAGGAGCTGGAGGCGTTCATCAACAAGCTGGTGTCGCGCGGCGAGGTCGCCGAAGAAGAGGGCAAGAAGTTGATGACGGAGCTAATGGAAAAGCGCAAGCGGAAAACAGAGCAGGCCGAGGATATGGCCAGCCAGCGGGTGCGCGAGATGATGGCCAAAATGGATATCCCCACCCGCAAGGACATCACCGCCTTGAGCGATAAGATCAACGCCCTCTCGAGGAAAGTGGATGATTTAAGGAAGGCTCAAAAACAAGACCTTCCTTAAAAGACCAAAGCCAGGGGTAAGCCCTGGTCTATGCCGTAGCCAGCAGAAAAAAAAACAAACCATCACCAGCGTGTGGACCCCGCTCGCTTACCCGGGGTCCACTTTTTTAGCTCAATCTATTTTCCATTTTCCAGCGCGGAAGAAAGACCAGACCAGGCGGGCCATCAGGATAACCAGTACCAGGAAGCCTCCCATGATGATCCAGGTGGTCAATTTCCATGGCCAGATGAAATTCAGGTGCGGGACCAGGAAAGCCAGGCCAATTAACAATGCGGCTAGAAGAATGGTGTAGATCACCTGATGGACCCAGCGCTCGACCCGGTTGATCAGTGGTTCCAGCTGCGGCAGCCTAGCCTGCACGGTGAAATCCCCCCGGTCGAGCTGGTCCATCAGCCGGATGGCCTGTCGAGGCAGCTGGGCGGCGAGGTCTTTCCAGTCCAGGCCCAGGCGCATCAAACCCGGGGCCCAGGAGGAGGGGAACCACAGCTGGCGGAAGATTTTTCCCAGGAAGGGCTGGGCGGCTTTGAAAATATCAAAATCCGGATCCAAAGCCAGCCCGACGCCCTGCATGATCACCGCGGTCTTGATCAAGAGCCAGTAATCGGTGGGGACGTGCAGTTTGTAGTCATATATAATCGGCTGCAGCTCGTTGAGCACTTCCCGGGCATTGATGTCGTAGATGGGCACGCCGTGATACTGACGCATCAGGCGGCGCAGGTCCGCGTAGAGGCCGGCGCGGTTTACCTTGTAATCGGCGATGCCCATGCGTTGGAGCTGGTCGATGGTACTCTCGACGTCCAGCTGGACCACGGCGATAAACAGGCGGGCCAGGTTGAGGCGGTCGCTCTCATCAAGGCGACCCATCGTACCGAAGTCCAGCATACAGATCACCTCCCCTGGCAGGATCAAGATGTTGCCAGGGTGGGGATCGGCATGGAAAAAACCGTCAATCAAGACCTCCTGGAGGACGATGCGGGCGGCGTAGTCGGCCAGGCGCGTGCGGTTATAGCCGGCGGCATCCAGGGCTGCGAGATCATCGATCTTGATGCCGCGGATGCGTTCCAGGACAAGCAGCCGGTGGGTGGTGAGGTCCCAGTAGACCTTGGGGACGTACAGCTGAGGTTCGTTTGTAAAATTTTCGCGAAAGCGGTCCAGGCTGCGCGCTTCCCTCAGGAAGTTGAGCTCATTTCGCAGGGAGAAGGCGAATTCCTCGGCCACCTCGGCGACTTCATAGCGGGAGCCCAGCCCGGTGCGCTGCTGGGCCTGCTGGGCCAGATCATAAATGATATCCAGGTCGGTGTTGATGGTGGCTTCGATATTCGGACGCTGGACTTTGATCACCACCTCCTGCCCGTTAAGCAGGGTGGCGACGTGCACCTGCGCCAGGGAAGCCGAGGCGATCGGTACCGGGTCCACTGCGGCGAAGAAATCTTCCACTGGCCCACCCAGTTCACTCTCTACGACCGCCTGGGCCTGATCCCAGGAGACTGGGGCGACCCTGTCTTGCAGGTAACTTAACTCCTGGATAAAGTCGGGGGGCAGCAGGTCAGACCGGGTGCTTAGGATCTGGCCGAACTTAATGAAAGTCGGTCCCATTTCCTCGATCGCCAGGCGTAGCCGGCGGGCGTTGGTCAACTCCTCGTCCGCTGCTTTTTTCCGCCGCCAGGCGCGCGGCAGATTCAGGCGCTCGCTGAGGCCGAACTGGGCGAGCGCCGCTCCAAAGCCATAATCTGCCAGGATCTCTGCAATTTGTCGGTAGCGGCGGAGGTAGCGAGGGCGGAGAAGCATTGGATTTCACCTCATCCCCCCGGGATTGATTTTACCACACTCATTTTCCAGACAGCCCGGACCGGCCAGTCTCTTACCGGGCAGCCCTGGCTGTCTTAGAAGGACTGGCGACCGTTTATAATACGGTTGTATGGATGAAACCACGCTGACGATCAAGCGTTATCCAAACCGGAAGTTCTATAATCCGGACGCCAGGCAATACATCACCCTGGAAGGAATCGCCGGTCTGATCCGCCAGGGCCGGGAAGTCCAGGTGATCGATCATGCCAGCGGGGAGGATTTGACCACCCTGGTTTTAACCCAGATCATCCTCGAGCAGGAAAAGCGGCAGTCGGGCTTCATGCCGATCAGCGTGCTGACCGGCCTGGTCCAGGCCAGCGGGTTCACCCTCAGCCGGATGCGCCAGGCGCTCGCCAGCCCGGTCGACTGGCTGCGCCAGATCGACGAGGAGATCGAACACAGGATCGAACTGCTCAAACAAAACGGGGAACTGACAGAAGGACAAGCCGCCGACCTGCAGGAGAAGCTGCTCAACCAGGGCCGGGTTTCATCTGGGGAGATGGATGAAGCATCTGTCCGGCGCTTCCTGGACGAGCAGGGCGTCCCGACCCGTCAGGACCTCCAGAAGATCGACAGGCAGCTGGAAATCTTGCTGGAACAGATATCTAAAATACAGCCGGAGCCAGAAGATGAATCGTAACCTTTCCCGGCTGGTGTGCATCTAATGAACACGGATCAACGCCAGGAACCTCTCTCCCTGGAGGCTTTACGCCTCCGCGACCGCGCCGAGTTCGCCCGCATGGTGGAGGCCAACTCCAGCCT
>DATDRQ010000340.1:0-6613 GCA_035291645.1 Anaerolineales bacterium | reverse complement strand
TCTCCGGTTCGGTTCTGACAAAAGTCTCGATAAATAGTAATCCACCAGGTTTGAGGGCCTGGCGGTAGGCCGAAAACGTCTGCCGCTCGAGGAAGTGGAAGTTCAGGATGACATCGAACCGTCCGGGGGGAAACCAGGCACGGGCCAGATCATAAACAGCAGGGTAGACGGGCAGATTTTGCTGGCGAGCGGCCTGAGCGGCTGCCCGCAAGGCGACCCTGGAGATATCCAGGGAGATGACCCGCAGGCCGCGGCGGGCCAGGTACAGGCTGTTGTGACCCACTCCGGCGGCGGCGTCCAGTGCCAGACCGGATTCTGGCAGCAGGCTGGAGTAGTCCAGCAGCAGCTGGCGGGGGGAGCGCGCCAGCCAGGCCTCCAGCTCAGCCTGGTAGCGGGCATCCCAGCGATTTGCTTCAGGATGGGAGTTCTTCTTGCCCTCAATCAACGGGCTGGTCCAGCTAAGGCTAGAAATCCCCGCCGAGGTCGCGCAGCCGCAGGATCAGGTGGGCTACATCGCGCATTTCGCCGTCCGGCAGGATGAAATAATCGTCCAGAACCACTTTTAGTTCGAAGCCCAACTTCTGGAAAGCCTTGATCACGCTGGCCTGGTCATTGATGATGCGCGCTTCCACCAGGTAGATGTTCCTGCGCTTGGCGAGTTCAATCAGCGCCTGGATCATGCGGGAACCGACGCCGCGGCGGCGGATCTCCTTGGCGAGGAAGATGCGCACTTCGGCTTGGTGGCGGGCAGGCCCCTTGTTGAAGTGCAGGGTGGCGTTGCCAACGATCCGGTCGCCGATGATCGCCACCAGCGGCAAGACCTGGTCGAAATCCAGGTCGTCCACCCATTTACCGACCACTTCCGCATCGGTGACGTTATGGCGCATGTAGCGCAGATCTTCCATCGAAACCGGTTCGAACAGGTCGATCAAGGCCTGGCGATCGTCCGGATTGAGAGGTCGTAAGAGCACCCTGGCTCCATCGGGCAGGGTAACCAGCTGCCGGTAAACGAGCTCCTGTTTCGTTATCATGAGAAGGCTCTCCTTGGGAACAATGGAACGAACTCTGCTCCTATTATCACCTAATTTAAACAAAGGTTAAAGTGGCAAATGTCCCTTTCCTGGTAGGACGGTTGGCATATGCTATACCAGATCTTCACCCGCTTTGCGACTGGAGCAGGCGAAGCAGGGATTGCCGGGCAAGCAGATCGGTGCTGACCATCCCCAGCACCGCTTTATCGGCGACGACAGGCATGGCTGAGATCTCGTGGTATTCCAGCTGGCGGATCACCTCCAGGATGCCGTCATGCGGAGAAGCGCTAACCACCTGGCGGGTCATGACCTGCTCCAGGGGGAGATCGTCTGGCGAGCCGAGAGCAGTAGCCCGCGTGATATCCCACTCGGTGACCACCCCGGACAATTCTCCGGTGGGTGACACGATCGCCAGGATCGGGCAGCCAGCCTCTACCAGGGTGCGGGCAGCCTGCTGGACGGTGCTTTCCAGGGGAATGGTCGGGATGGGCTCCATGATGTCGGCGGCGGTGCGGTCGCTCTCGCGGATTGCGATGCGGCGCACGCTGAGACGCTCGGCGGCCTCGCAGGGCAGCAGGTCGGGGTCGGCGACCAGCAGATCGAGCAGCTCGCGGATGTTGCGGCGGATGACCTCGTCGCGGTGCGCCTCGGCTGCAGCCCGGCGCCGCTCGGCTAACTCCCGCAGCTCCCCGGCGTGTTCCTCCAGCCAGCCCTCCACGGCTGTCCGGTCTCCGAGCATTGCCTGGGGAATGCGCAGGCGTGCGGGAGTTTTGATGAGTTGCTCCTGGGCGGCGTAGATCACCCCGCCAGAATTGACCAGGTAATCGGTGGCGATCAAGACGCCGCGCTCCCGGTAAACGGTACGCTCGAGGCGGGCTCGGGCGGCGCGCCGCTCGGGGTCCGGCGAATAGGTGTTGGCGCCTTCCACGATGGCGGACCAATGTCCCATCCGGTCGACGGTCATCGCCGGGTGGGTGGAATCGTCGAGGTCCAGGTAGTTTGCGATAGGCGCGGCCGGGATCAGGCAAAAAGCCGATTCGCGCAGCAGATCGTTTGGTGAATTGGAGAACTTCACCCTGGGCTGGCCGCGCCCGGCGGAAGCCATCTGTTCCAGGTAATAGGCTTTAGCGACCGGGCCTTGTTCCTGCCACATGCGGAACAGGTCGCCGACCGGCAGGCCGTCCGGGCAGTAAAGGTAGCCCGTCTCGTCGCTGATCCCAACCACGCGGGCGCCCGGCAGCCAATCGCACAGGAAACGGGCTGCATGCGCACCAACAGCGCCGAAGCCCTGGATCAACACGCTCAGTTGATCAGTCGAGGGAACCTGGAGGCCATTGCACTGCGCCAGGCTTGATAGGCGCGGCATTTCCTTGACTAATTCGTCCAGGGCGATGATGGCGCCCCCGGCGGCCGCGCCGAGCTGGTCGATGCGGTTGCCTCCCATCTCCACGGGTTTCGATACGGAACAATCCAGACCCGATTCGATGGCGATTGTCCCCATGTCGGCGTCGTTGGTGCCGACGTCTGGGCCGGGCAGGTAGATATCCTGATAGCGCCAGAGCAGGTGGGCGAAAGCGCGGACCATTTCCTGGTGTACTTCGGGGGAGAGATCATAGTCGGCGACGATGCCCGCTTTGCCGCCGCCGTAGGGCAGGTCGGCGGCCGCGTTCTTGAGGGTCATGCCGCGCGCCAGGTTGTGGATGGTAGCGGGCGTCACGTCGGGCAGCATGCGGATCCCGCCCATCGAGGGGCGACCCATGGCCAGGTTGTCCACCACCAGGTAGCCGCCGACCTCGAGCGGAGACTCTTCATCCCACATGCAGACCACCAGGCGCGGCCCCAGGCTGTCGACCTGGATGCCCAGCCGGGCCAGGCGGTCGACATCCTGAGGACTGAATTCCAGGAAACAGCGCCCATCGACCCGCACCAGACGGCTTTCCAGCGTCTGGGGCGGGAGGCGGTCGTTCAAAAAAGAATCCATCGTCTTTGGGATCATGTTATTCTTTCGGGAGATCAAATGTTTATCAAGGGATATCCGACGAGGCCCGGGGGTGGTTCAATTCGCGGAACACTTGCAGGGGAGTGCATAGAATGCCGCCAACCACCTCGATTGGATCGTCCAGAACCTCGATCCTCGTCAGCCATTTCAACCAGAACCAACCCCTCCGTCCAGGTATGACTGCCCGCAGGGGAAAGCCGTGGGAAGCATCCAGAACCTGGCCGCTAACGTGGGTAGCCAGCAGAATCTGGCGCGCCTCCCCGAGGGGATGGGTATTGCTCAGACCTGTTGCCGAAACCATCCGCACCCCGGTCACATTCTCTTTTAACCTGGCTTTCTCCAAAAGGTTTGCGAGGGGTATTCCCTGCCATGCTTGAACACTGTACCAGCCGTTATGACAGTCGATCGCCTCGGTCACCGTCAGTTGCTGGAAGGCGAGAATATCCTGGTAGGCCAGAGTCAGGGGTGAATGCACGGCTCCGCTGACAGCCAGTTGCCATTGGCCGGGATCGAGTTCAACCTTCGATTCTCCGGTGACCGGGAAATCATTGCCGGCGAATGAGCCGAATCCTCGGGATCCAGTGAAACGACGCGGGCTTGCTTCTGTGGACTGCGCCTCGGCCAGGTAATCCGCCCATCTGGCGAATACGGTGCTCCCCCCGACCAACCCCAGCAGCTTCAAGAAACTGCGCCGCGACAGGAAGTCCTCTTTTTGCGGGCGCGGCCACCCCCGCCAGGCATGCAAGGCAAACACGGGTAAGATAAGCACTCCCAAGATCCAGTGCCAGGTGATTAACGTCTGGTGGAGGCTGCTATATGGCCCCAGGCGCCACATCCAGGATATCCCCAGGACGATGATCAACAAGATCCAGCCGGCAAGTACCACCGAGAGCAGTAGACCGACTTTGCGGTCTAAAGTCCAGCCTGTCCCTCGCAGCCAAGATTGAGATATGGTAGTGATTTTAAATGGAATGAGGGCGATCAGTGAAAAACCTGCGATGCGGTGAAGGTCAAAAAGCCAGGGCAGCCAGGTGCCGTACAACATGACGACACCCGTTACCCACAGAAGGACGATTACTGCCAGCAGCAGGGTGCCGACGACGCGGTCCATCTGGCTTAAGGGACCGGCAGTCACGGACTTTCGCTTTCTGAATTAGTAGTTATGCAGGTTCTCCGCTGCCACAAACGCCAGCCCGCGCTCCGTCAACGCCCGGGCGGTCTGGTTGGTGGCATCGACCTTGTCCAGGAAGTTTTGGGTCAGGGCTTCCCAGTCTCCGGAGGCGATCACCTCTTCTTTATCCCGGAAGTAGTCCAGGATGTCCGAGGGGTGAGCGCGCTGGCAGTCGATCTCCGGGTCGCCGCCCTCGTGCTTGGCGGAAATATTGGCGACACGGCTGGAAATCTCGACCAGCTCCTGGCGACGGTTGTAAGGCTGGCGGACGATGCTCTTGTAGGCTTCGGTGATATGGTGTTCGAAGCGCACCACCTGCTCGAACCCGAAATCTTTGCGGAACTGGGCGGTGATCTCCAATGTCTCGTTGTTGATCGAGTTGCTCCAATTAAAGCCGACCAAGGGGGAAGTGCCATCCTCCCGGGCGAACAGCTTGGCGCCGAGCAGGGTCCAGAATGCGGCGTAGGGGTTGTCGTTGCCCATGAAGACGGAGATCTTGAACTCGATGTCCACGCCCAACCGGTGGAGCAGGTAACCGACGAAGACCGTCCCCGGGTTGAGGTTGAGCACCTGCCTGACTCCATAGTTGGTGTAGTAATAAAGATACTCATCCAGCCATTTGAGGGGATAATCGTTGGGCTCGCCGACGCCGCCGAAGTAGCCAGTGATCGTCGCCGGCCCGCCCAGGTGGACGTTAGAGCCATCCGTGCCTTTCGTATCGAGGGTATCGACGTAGCTGGCGCCGATGATGAGCATGGCGGCGGCGATAGCGGGCAGGTCGCCGTCGGCTTCCTGTTCCTTCATCTTGCGTACTTTAATGAAGCGACCCGGCATCAAACTGCCCTGCGCGATGGAGCGCCGGGCGGCTGCGATGATCCAGGGGAAATACTGCGCCGCGCTGACCTCCAGGGTGACGGCGAAATCTTCATCGAAGGTAAATCTATCCGCCTGCTCGCCGAGAATCCTGCGCCGGTAATCCGCAACGCTGATAAAGGCACTCCGGGCGCGCTGCTCCTCCAGCCATTGCAGGTCTTCCAGGTATTCGGGTTTAGACTCCTTAACTCGCTCGATTAGCGCTGGCAGCGACCCCTCCTGGGCGGCTTTCCGGTTGATCTCATCCGGCGTGCCGTACTTTTCGACGACAGCCAGGAAATCGTTGATTACGCGCGTGTCCGGGTTCAGCAGGACGACATTGATCTCCTCTAAACGCGAGATCGGGATCGCCAGGGATTGGCGCAAGCTGTCATCCATGGGAAAGCCTCCTTCTAATGTATATTATGTCTTTACTCGTCGATGAGCTGCAACAACTCGTCATATTCCTCATCCGGCATGCTGAACCAGTTCTCGGGTTGGGGAAACCGGCGTTCGCTCACCTCTTCTACGTACTGCTTGAGCCCGTCCTGGATCAGCTGCCCGGCATTGGCAAACACTTTGGCCATACGCGGCTTGAAGCGCGGGTACAGTCCGAAGGCGTCGTGGTAGATGAGCAGCTGTCCGTGGGCGTGCAGGCCGGAACCCAGGCTGATGATGAAGGAGGATTTCGCCCGCTCGGTGATAAGCCGGCACAGGCGGTCGGGTACCATCTCGAGCAAGATGGCATAGGCGCCGGCCTCTTCCAGCGCTTTGGCATCGTCGATGATCTTCTTTGCTTTCTGCACGTCGCGCCCCTGGACGCGGAAGCCGCCCAAGGCGCTGACGCTCTGCGGGGTGAGGCCCAGGTGACCCATGGTGGGAATGCCCGAGTGCACCAGGCCGGCAACCCGATCGGCCATCTCGACGCCGCCCTCCAGTTTGACCGCATCGCAGCTGGCCTCCGCCATGAAGCGCCCGGCGTTGCGGATGGCGGTCTCAACGCTGGGTTGGTAGCTCATGTAGGGCATGTCCCCGATCAGCCAGGCGTTCGCTGATCCGCGCCTCACCGCCTGAGTGTGGCGGATCATGTCGTCCATGGTCACCGGCAGGGTGCTCTCGTAGCCGAGCATGGTCATGCCCAGGCTGTCGCCGACCAGGATTATGTCGATGCCGGCCTGCTCCTGGAAGTAGGCGGTCGGGTAGTCGTAACAGGTGAGCATGGTGATGGGCTGGGCATCGGCGACCTTCTTGAACAGCGCTGGTAAGGTTACTTTCTTGCGTTCAGACATCATGCCTCCGGGTTTTGGGTGTGAGGGAAGAAAAGAATAGGTTCAACCTTGACCTTGAAAGCCTAATACAACAAGCTGTCCTTCTTATTTGGATATCCTGCGCCGAATTGACGATTCAGTTGAATCTGCATTTCATTTATAATATTGTAGGAGATAAAAGGGGCAAATGCAACTAAATTGTGTGTATAAAGGAAGGTGACAAAGGTAATGATTTCTCTTTTTGATCTGACAATCTTCGAATCCTCAGGCGTGGTCCGGAATCCGCGCTCAA
>DATDRQ010000339.1:0-5925 GCA_035291645.1 Anaerolineales bacterium | reverse complement strand
ACCTTCTGGGACAGCCGCCACCAGGATTCCCAAGGCCAGCAGGAAGGCTTCGAACCCCTTTAGCCCGACGTCGAAGACGCCCACCACGAAGACGATCGCAGCCACACCCAGCGCCAGCAGGGAGATCACATGGCTGGTGCGGCTGAGCTCGCGCTGCAACCGGCTGGGGATTTGCGGGACGGCCTGCGTCAGGTGGGCTATCCGCCCGAATTGGGTCAGCATCCCGGTGGCGTACACGACCGCTCGCCCCGTACCGGAATACACGGAGCTGCCGGCGAAGACCAGGTTCGGGCGCTCGATCTCGCTGATCCCTTCCCGCAGCGAGGCGTCAGCCGTTTTGCGCGCCGGTATGGCTTCCCCGGTCAGGTTGGCGTTGTTGGTGCGCAGGCCGTATTCTTCGATCACGCGGGCGTCGGCCGGGATGTTGTCGCCCTCGGCCAGGACTAAGATATCCCCGGGGACGATCTCGTCGGTCGGGACCATGGCCTCGCCACCACTGCGCACCAGCCGGGCGTAAGCCGGCAGGAGCTCGCGCAGGGCGCGTACAGCCTGCGCGGCGCGATACTCCTGCCAGAAGGTGAGCGCTGCGTTGAGCAGGACGATCACCCAGATGACGACTCCCAGGGCCGGCTGGCGGGCGACGAAGGCCAGCACGCCGGCTCCCCACAGGATAAGCGCCATCGGGTGGGCCAGGTATCCGATTAACGATCGCCAGCGGGATTCGGTAGGCGGCTCGCTGAGGATGTTATCGCCATACAGATCCCGGCGCGCGTCCGCCTCACCAGAAGAGAGGCCAGCGGCAGAAGTCTCCAACTCCCGGAAGACTTCGGTAGCGCGCAGGCTGTAAAGGGGGATTGAGTCCATAAGGGATAATGGAGTGTTCGAAATGGACGTCGATCGTATCGTATTCTGAACACCCCCACAAGTCTACCAGAACAGGAAAGACTCTCTCAAAACCGGTACCAATCAGGTTGGCAAGTCACCAGAGCAAGTTATCCCAATACAAACGCCAAATAGCCAAAATACACAATACTCATGCCGATTTACTCATCCCGGAGATCTGGCGGTGGGTTCTCGGAGGAAGGCTTGTCCGGGAAGGGGTCGGATTCGGCCGGGGCATCGACGTAGGGATGCAGGTAGGAGTATCTCTCATCCCCGTTAACCATCTTCTCATAATCTCCGGCCGGCACTGGTCTTTCAAACCGCACCGGGCGGCGCACTCCGAACATCTCCCAGAAGCGGGCGATGGCGATCAACAGAGTGTAGCGGTATTCCTGGGTTTTCAGTGACTGCCATTCGACGATCGAACCCATCGGGCCTTGAATATGCGATTTCACGCGCACGATGCGGTAGATCTGGTTCGGGTCGCGGTATCCGATCGGGGAGATCAGGATGGCGTGCGCCATCAGGATCAGCACGGCCAAGGAGATCAGCACCACCCAGCCGCCTTCGGACCATTTGCCAACGATCTGCCCGACAAACACCAGCCCCGCCAGCAGGGTTGCCAGCGTCGCGCCAGCGACTCCCACAGTCCGCGCCCGGCCGGTGGCGTTCTGGAGAAGATGCCTGCGGATCGCCAAGCCCATCGCCGTAATCGGCAAGAACACGCCTACTCCATAATACGGCACTGCCGCACCGGTATTCCCGCGCACCAGGAATTGAATTAGAAAAGCTGCGATGACCGCAGCTGTGACCGGACGCGTGAAAGTCCCCTTAGGGTTGCGGTAGACAACGACCTCGGGGATCTCGCCGATGGCGACGTTCCGCCAGGTCATCGCTTGCAGGTCCTGGAAAGCCGTCATCGAAGCAGCTGCCAGGAGAGCTACAGCCAAAATCTGGTAAGTCCAATATAAAACGATCCCGCCCGGTACCTGCTCGAAGCCAATCGATGCCAGATTTCCGACCAGGGTTCTTCCAAGTGTGCCGTCAAAGACGTTGAACCGGATGGCGAAGGTGGTCAGGAACAAGGTGGTCAAGCCGCCATAGAACAGGAATGAGGTTTGAACGACGCGCCCGATGCCCGACTTCCCGCTGTAAAAACGCCAAAGCCGGTTTAAACGCGGCAAATGCTGTTTTCCCCAACGGATCAAGGAAAAATCCTCGTCGATCACGAATTGGATCCCGTTCGACATCGCCTCCAAACCGGAAAGGGCCACCATGCCTTTCATGGAGGCGGTTAGCATGTGGTAAGCCGCCTGGCCAAGCGTGACCGCCTCCGGCGCTTCAGTAATGGGCACCGGGGGCACATGACGCCCTAAGGCGATGACCAGCCCGATAAACATCGTGATCGACAAGAGGACGAAGATTCCCAGCAGGGTAAATACCACTTGTGCCGACTCCCCCCTTCCCCGGATCGTCAAATACCAGGTGACCGAAGCCAAAGAGGCGCCGATGATAAAGTGCCAGATCCAGGAGACGTTATAGGCTCCGGCAACTGAGAGCAGCTGGTCGGACCCTGAGAGGGTCGAAACAACGATCGTCAGCACGTAATCCTGGATCAAGACCACTGCAACGATCAGGCTCAAGGATGGCCCCAGGTAGCGCATCGCGGCGGTGAAAGAGCCGCCACCCTCATTAAAAATACCCAGGGAATACATGTAAAGTGCGCCAAACACAAAGTTCGCCAGGGCGATCACCAATACGGCGATGTAAGCGTACTTCTGCAGCCCGTAAGGGTGCAGTGCGCTCATCAGCTCGCCGGTAGCATAGAAATACGAGGTAAAGTAGTCCACGCCAAACAAAGCCAGAGCAGCCAGCAACCCGACCTGCCCGGCGCCATGGATATGGGCGTCCTCCTTATTTTCACGTGGAGCTAACCGGTAGGAGAGATAGAAAATAACCAGTAGTAGTAATATCGAGAATATCACCCGTACTTCGATCCTTTCGGCTTACCCAGCCGAATCGCCTTCTTCAAAGGCTGCCTGCAGGGTTTTCAGCTCCTCCAAGAGGTGCCTGCGGGTAGCCGAAGACAGGTGCATATCCTGGGCCACCTTAACCTGCTCCAGTCGGGCAGCGCGCACCACGAAGGCTGGCACAAACATGATCCGCCCGGCCGGGATAACCTCAAAATCATACATCCTGATTGCCAGTTCGCGATCATCGAAGAAGGGCAGGCTCAGGCTCAGCCCGCGGTTCAGGTCGTTGGCCGCGGCGCGGCGTTTGATCGTCCGGATGATCTGATCGGTCTCGAAACGAGCCAGGGCGCGGCCCTGGTTGACCAGCTGGCCGAGCATCCCGTAGCGTTTCTGCTGGTACTGTTCGTCCGTCGCAATGTAAGGAGCCAGGGCGAAAGCTGCGTTGAGAATCGCCATGTAGCGCTGCATAGACGCCAGGTGCGCCTCCGCTTCCGCCAGGGAATTGACCAGCAGGTTATCCTGCCCATCGAAGGCTACCCACTGCGGCAGGTAGAAGCGCCGGGCAGCCGGGACATACGGGACGACCAAGTCGCCACGGCCGGCTTCGCCTCCAGATTCTTCTACAATTGCATCAGTGCGGGCGGTGATTGCCGACTCCGGCTCCAGTGTGTCCTTCACAGGAACACTAGGAATTTCGTCTCCCTCAGCCGCTATGTAGGTCACCGTGCGTCCCGCCGGGAGCATGCCGCGCACCATATAGACTGCCGTCGCATAGCGGATCAACGATGCGCTGATCGCCACCGGCTTTTGAGGCGACTCCTCCAGTTCAAGTAGACGCTGGTGGAGGGCAGTCCGCAGGTCCGTGCGGGTTAAACGATCTACCAGACCCCCGGCCATTTGCTCACGCTGCTCAGCCGGGACGGGCACAAGCTTCGTCTTAGCCGTGCCATTCACCTCGCAGACCACCCGATCGGGCAGCCTGAAGTGTACCTGCGACAGGTGCTGCAGCAGAGCCTCAGCCAGGGTGCGTGACTGCGCCTCCAGGAAGCGCTGGATGATCGCCGGTTGGACCTGGAAGAGAGCTTGCTGGCTTAAATATTCCTGGTAAAGCTGGCTAGTGGCTTGATCGCTGGTTTTTGACGGGGAGTGGATCACCATATTTAATATCCAGATACTTGCTAAAAGAGCCGAGTGATGAAGTACGTCTCAAGGATCCTCGTCTCCGGGCAGAGATTTCGGCCTGAACAATGCCGTTTAGTATAGCATAATCCCAGACAAGTAATAAAAATCACGATATACAGCAGACGTGTTTAATTTCCAGGCGCGGGACGGAGACCGCTCCCGAGAATTTATAGACCGCCGAGTAGAACAAAGCAGAGAGCCATTTCCCGTCCGGGAAAATGGCTCTCCGTTAGAAGTTGGGGCTCGGTCTATGGACCACGCGTAAGGATTCGTAGACAGCCGTAACAATAATGACAGAAAATAGGATCCCGGGACGAAAATTATTGGATGCTATCCGGGGCTCGCCTGCAACAATTGGCGGCGTCCGGCCTTTTCCCGATTAGTCTCCAACCTTGACGTCTGGCTCAGAATCAAGATACGGCGTCAGGATGGAAGGCGCCTCGGGATGATCGATATGCACGGCATGGTCGTAATCGCCAGCTAACACCGGTTCAGGCTCAAAACGTATTGGCCTGTGGACACCGAAAATCTCGAATATACGGGAAATATTAATTAACAGCTGGTAGCGGTACTCCTGCATCTTCAGCGACTGCCACTCCACAATCGATGCCATCGCCCCTTGCACGCGCGCCTTTTCCCGGACGATGCGATGGATCTGCTTCGGTTCCCGCAACCCATACGGCGAGATCAGGATGGCGTGAGCTAACAGGATCAGCAGGCTGAAGGTGATCAGTACCACCCAGCCGCCTTCCCGCCATTTGCCGACGATCTGGCCGACGAAGATCGTAGCTCCCAGGCCTGCCGCTACCGTCGCTCCCAGGCTGCCGAGAGTTCGTTTCCGGCCAATGTAAGTTGCCAGGATATGTTTGCGGACAGCCAGGCCCATGATAGTAATGGGCATGAACACGCCTACACCATAATAAGGCACCGCCATAGTTGTCTTACCGCGCACCAGGAACATAATGATCACCGCGACGATGAAGCCAGCCGTTACAGAACGGGTAAAGGTGCCCTGCATGTTGCGGTAGACGACGATTTCGGGGATTTCGCCGATGGCCACGTCTCGCCAGGCCGTCGCCTGCAGATCCTGGAAGGCGGTCATCGAAGCCGCCGCCAGCAAGGCCACCGCCAGGATCTGGTACGCCCAGAACAGGATCGTGCCTCCAGGGACCTGCCCGAAACCGATCCAGGCCAGATTGCCGACCAGAGTCCTGCCTAGTGTGCCGTCAAAGGCATTGAAGCGCAGGGCGAAGGTGGTCAGGAAGAAAGTGGTCAGGCCGCCGTAGAACAGGAAGGAGGTCTGCACGAAACGCCCGATGCCCGACTTGCCACTGTAAAAACTCCACAATCCTCTAAGGCGCGGCAGGCGCCGTTTGCCCCACCTTACGATATTTGCATCCTCATCGATCATAAACTGGATACCGTTCGAAACAGCTTCCAGTCCAGTTAACGCCACCATGCCTTTCATGGTAGCGGTCAGCATATGATAGAGCGCCTGGCCTAAAGATGCCGCTTCCGGTGATTCTACAGAGGGTATAGGAGCCACACCACGGGAACTGGCGACGATTAATCCGATCGCCATCGTGATGGTCAGCATGACGAAAATACCCAGCAGGGTGAAAACTATCCGGGCCGATTCGCCCCGGCCGCGGATGGTAATATACCAGGTTGTCAAGGCTAGTAGCGCGCCGAGGGCGAAGTGCAGCCACCAGTATTTGCCGTACAGGTTGAGGATCGATAGCAGCTGGTCGCCTCCGGATAGGGCTGAGACGACAATCGTCAGCACATAGTCCTGAATTAAAACCACTGCCACAGTCAGGCTGAGGGCCGGGCGCAGGTAGCGCATGGAGGCGGTGTATGAGCCGCCGCCCTCATTGAATATCCCCAG
>DATDRQ010000338.1:0-35786 GCA_035291645.1 Anaerolineales bacterium | reverse complement strand
CGCGTGATGAGCCATGATGAGACCTCTCACGTCTATTTCTCCTGGCTGTTGGAACAGGGGCGCGGCTACAAGCACGACCCGGTCACTCACGGCCCGCTCCAGTTCCACTTGATGGCATTGTCGTATTTCCTTTTCGGCGATAACGACTTCACCGCCCGGCTTCCCCAAGCCATCGCCAGCGTGCTGACGATTGCGTTCATGTGGAACTACCGGCGCTATCTGGGGCGAGCCGGCTGGCTGGTGGCCGCCGCCCTGCTGCTGATCTCTCCCTACATGCTGTATTACGGACGCTATGCCCGTAATGAAGCCTTCGTTGCCCTGTTCGGGGTGATCATGTTATGGGCGGTCATGCGCTATCTGGAGACTGGCGCCCCGCGCTACCTCTACTGGCTGACCGCTTCGATCGTACTCCATTTCACCTCCAAGGAAACAGCCTATATTTATGTTGCACAGCTGCTGGTTTTCCTGGCGCTCTACTTCCTCTTCCAGGTGCTGCAAACCACCTGGCCCAATCCGGGTAACCGCAACCGCTTCCTGATCGCCCTGATCCTGGCGGTATTGTTGCTAGGAGCGGCAGGCGGCATATTCTTGCAGGGCCAGCCCGATGCTCCGACCGGCGCCACCGATACCGCGCAACCAGCAGTTCCGGGGGAACCCCAGGCAGCGCCGATGGCAATTTCGCCAACAGCTCTGGCGCTGGGGGCTGCCGGACTGCTCGCCTTGATCTTCAGCCTCTTCTTCCTGATCCGCGGATATTCTCTAGTGCAACTCCGCCGCGAACGTTCATTCGACCTCCTGATCCTGGTCGGTACGTTGATGCTTCCTTTGCTAACCGCATTCCCGGTGAGGATGGTCGGGTGGAATCCGCTCGACTATTCTTCCACCGGCATGTTGCGGACCAGCCTGGTGTTAATCCCCATCGCTGCGTTATCGATCGGGATCGGAGTGTGGTGGAATCCCCGACTGTGGTTAGGGAATGCTGCACTGTACTACGCGGTCTTTACCGTGTTCTATACCACGCTCTTCACCAACGGGGCAGGCTTTTTCACCGGCATGGTCGGCGGCCTGGGCTACTGGCTGGAGCAGCAGACCGTCGAGCGCGGCAACCAGCCCTGGTATTATTACGCCCTTCTTCAGATCCCGGTCTATGAGTACCTGCCCGCCCTGGGCAGCCTGCTGGCGATCGGCATCGCTTTCCTGGGCAGGTCGACCCGGCTCAGAGTCCAGGATACCGACGGCGATCAGCCTTCCGAGGCCAGTTCTCAACGCCTGGCCGTGACCCTGCTCGGTTTCTGGGCGATCACCAGCCTGCTCGCCTACACCTATGCCGGCGAGAAGATGCCCTGGCTCACCGTTCATATCGCCCTCCCGTCGATCCTGCTCGCCAGCTGGCTTTTTGGGCAGCTGATCGAGAGTATCGACTGGTCGGTCTTCCGCTCACGATCTGGCTGGATCTTGCTGGGACTGTTGTTTGTTCTTCTTGCCAGCCTGGGTGGTCTGTTGGGTTCCCTGCTCGGCGGCAGCCTCCCGTTCCAGGGCAAGGAGCTGGAACAGCTCCAGGCCACCAGCACGTTCTTGTTTTCACTCCTCCTGGGGATCGCCAGCGCGGCCGGCCTGGTATTCGTCGTCAGGTCATGGCCCAGCGCTCAGGTATTTCGGCTGCTGGCGTTGCTTTTCTTCGGCCTGCTGGCCCTGGCGACCGCTCGCACGGCTTATACCGCATCCTTCATTAATTACGACGATGCCAATGAATACCTGGTTTATGCTCACTCCGGCCCGGGTAATAAACTGATCCTCAACCAGCTCGAGGAGATTTCCCGCCGCACCACCGATGGTCTCGCTCTGGCGGTCGCTTACGACGACAAGACGACTTATCCTTTCTGGTGGTATCTGCGCAACTTCACCGCAGCCCGTTATTACGGCGCCAACCCGACGCGCGACCTGCGAGACGCCCCGATCATCCTGGTCGGCAGCGAGAACTACAGCAAGCTGGAACCGATCGTCCGGGAGAACTTCTACCCCTTCGAGTACATCCGCATGTGGTGGCCTAACCAGGACTACTATAGTCTGACCTGGGACAGCATCGATGGCGAGCGCAGGTCTGACCTCGCCCAGGCCCAACAGGATCAACAGAATCCCGAGCCGATCGCGCCGATGACCTTCGGAGAATACCTGCGCCGCGTTGGACAACACCTGTCCCCATTCTTTACCAACCCCCAGGCACGCGCCGCCGTCTGGGAGGTATGGTTCAACCGGGATTTCACCAGGTGGGGGGAGTATAACGCGCGCGAGATCACATTGCCGGACTGGCAACCATCAGAGACATTGCGCATGTACCTGCGGAAAGATGTCGCCGCCCAGATCTGGAACTACGGAGTCGGCCCGAGCACGACGGAAATCGAAGCAGATCCCTATGAAGGAAAAGAAACTCCCTTGACTGCCGATGTAGTGCTTGGCGCTCCTGGGACCCAGCCCGGCCAATTCCAGCGCCCGCGCGACATCGCCGTCGCCCCGGATGGAAGCCTGTACATCGCGGACACCGACAACCACCGCATCCAACACCTGGCCCGCGATGGCAGTGTTCTGCACAGCTGGGGCAGCTTCGCCGATATCAACCAGGGCGAGGCCCCACCGGGGACGTTTTTCCAACCCTGGGGCGTCGCCGTTGCTCTGGACGGCTCCGTCTATGTCGCCGATACCTGGAATTACCGCATCCAGAAATTCACACCGGATGGTAAATTCCTGACCATGTGGGGTTTCTCCGGGCAAGGCGAGGAACCGGACGCGTTCTGGGGGCCGCGCGATGTGGAGGTCGATCAAGAGGGCCGCGTGCTCGTCTCCGACACCGGCAATAAACGCATCGTTGTCTTCGGTCCGGACGGGGAATACGTCACCCAGTTCGGCAGCGAGGGTTTCGAACCGGGACAATTCTATGAATCAATAGGCATCTCCCTGGACGTACAAGGTAATCTGTACGTTGCAGACACCTGGAACCAGCGCGTCCAGGTCTTCGCCCCCGATAGTCAGGGCGGGTACCAGCCGAAGACCGCCTGGGATGTGTATGCCTGGTTTGGCCAATCGTTAGATAACAAACCCTTCCTGGATGTCGCCCCGAACGGGCACGTCTTCGTGACGGACCCGGAAGGGTACCGCGTCCTGGAGTTCACACCGGAGGGGCAGATCGTTCGCTTCTGGGGCGATTACAGCCAGGGGGCCGATGGCTTCGGCCTGGCCGGAGCAGTTGCTGTCGATCCGCAAGGCGGCGTCTGGGTCACCGATGCCGGCAACAGCCGCATCCTGCACTTCAACCTCCCGGAGGAGTAGGTGATATAAATGAAACTTCACGAATACCAGTCGAAACAAATTTTTTCAAAGTATGGCATCCCGATCCCGAAAGGGCGGGTCGCGGCCACCTCGGAGGAAGCCAAGCACATTGCGCAAGAACTGGGTGGCCGCGTGGTCATTAAATCCCAGGTCCTGGTCGGGGGCCGGGGAAAAGCCGGCGGGATCCGCCTGGCAAAGACCCCGCAAGAGGCCGAAGAAGTGGCAGGCCAGATCCTTGCCATGGAAATCAAAGGACTGCCTGTTCGCAAGGTCCTGGTAGACGAAGCGGCTTCGATCGACGCCGAGATCTACCTGGGGATCACCAACGACCGGGCGGCCCGTAAACCGGTCATGATGGCTTCCTCAGCCGGGGGCGTAGACATCGAGGATGTCGCCAGGGAACACCCGGAAAAGATTTCCAGGGTGCATATCGATCCCCTGCTCGGTCTGCGTGATTACCAGGCCCGCGATCTGGCCGCAGGCATCGACCTGCCCCGGGATCTCTGGCGCGACTTCAGCCAGATCGCACACGGCCTCTGGCGAGCTTTCCTGGAGTGCGATTCCACCCTGTCCGAGATCAACCCGCTGGTGATCACTGCCGATAACCGCCTGCTCGCCCTGGACGGTAAAATGGTCCTGGACGATAACGCCTTGTTTCGCCACCCGGATTTAGCCGAGATGCGCGATATGGACGCCGAGGCGGGCGCAGAAGTTGAAGCGCGCAAACACGGCCTGTCCTATATCAAGTTGGATGGTGAGATCGGTTGCATGGTGAACGGGGCCGGCCTGGCGATGGCAACCATGGATATTATCAAACTCTACGGGGGAGAACCGGCCAACTTCCTGGACATCGGCGGGGGAGCAGGATCGGATAAAGTTGCCGCGGCTTTGCGCATCATCCTCGCCGATCCCAACGTGAGATCAGTTTTGATCAACATTTTCGGCGGCATCACCCGCTGCGACGAGGTCGCCCGCGGGATCGTCACTGCACTCCAGGAGGTGAAGACCCAGGTACCCATGGTCGTCCGGCTGATTGGGACCAACGCTGAAGAAGGCCGCCAGATCCTCGCCGACGCCAACATGATCACCGCCGAATCCCTCGCCGACGCCGCCCAGAAATCCATCGTAGCGGCTGCAGCTGGAGTCCAAACGCAATGAGCATCCTGGTAGGAAAAAACACGCGCCTGCTGGTGCAGGGCATAACGGGCAATGAAGGCCTCTTTCACACGGAGCAAATGCTCGCCTATGGCACGAATGTCGTGGCGGGTACCAGGCCGGGGAAAGGGGGAGAGTGGGTCCTGGACGGGAAGGTTCCCATATTCGATTCGGTCAAGATCGCCATCGAAGCGACCGGCGCGAACACCAGCGTGATCTTCATCCCGGCCCGCTTCGCTCCTGACGCCATATACGAATCCGCCGATGCAGGCATCCCTTTGATCGTGTGTATCACCGAGGGCATCCCCGTGCTGGAGATGATGCGCATCCGAAACTACATCGACCAGAAAGGAACCCGGCTGGTGGGGCCGAATTGCCCGGGCCTCCTCACTCCCGGCGAGGCCAAAGTTGGCATCATCCCCGGGGACATCTCCATCCCCGGGAGTGTCGGGGTGGTTTCACGATCTGGTACATTGACGTACGAAGTCCTTTACGCGCTGATGGAAGTCGGCCTGGGCGCCAGCACCTGCGTCGGCATCGGCGGCGACCCGATCAACGGCACGAACTTTATCGATGTCCTCGGCAAGTTCGAGGCCGACCCATACACCGAACAGGTCGTTCTGATCGGGGAGATCGGCGGCACCGATGAGGAAAAAGCCGCCGAATATATCGCCGATCACATGACCAAACCGGTCGTCGCCTTCATCGCCGGGCAGACCGCCCCGCCAGGAAAGCGCATGGGCCACGCTGGAGCGATCGTCGAGGCTGGCTCGGGCCTGGCTGCTGATAAAATCCGCGCTTTAGAAGCGGTCGGTGTAGGCGTTGCCAAGCAACCTGCAGAGATCCCCTCACTATTAGGTTAGCAGACCGGCGATCTCTCACTCACCTAAGGAAAAAGGTCTGTGATGGATGCCATCACAGACCTTCGTGCTTCAATCGGAAGGCAGCGAGTGCCTGTACTCAGCGCGCGATCGTGATCGTCACGACGACGAATCCACCCAACTCGTTGTGCTGCATATTAATCGACAATCGATCGTCCACTTCGTTCGTGCGTAACAGAGTGGCAATCCTGGCAACAACTGTGTCCGGATTCCCGACCGATTCCCAGCCGTAATTCCCCAGCTGGTCTTGGTAGAAGCCGACCACGTCGGCGATCTCCCCATCGACCTGGTAGGTTATATTCGTCCCCCCGGTCGCAACCTGGAGGTTGCTCGCCCCTTCCATAATCGGGATATCCTCAGGCACCCCCGGGGGGCCAACCGGTGCAACGGCAACCTCGGTTTCGGTCGTCCCTTCCTCCGGCTCTCCCGCCTCCACCTCAGCGGGGGCTTGTTCGGTGACTACTTCTGGGGATTCCCCGCCTTCGTCGACCGGTCCGCTTGAGGGCGAACAGGCGGCTGCAAGAAGCAGGATTAGAATTCCGGAGATCAACAAAATAAGGCGATAATTTCTCTTCATTGCTGCACTCCTCCTTAAGAGCGTTGATGTTCTTTCTTGATACGACGGCCTTCGAATCCGTGCTTGCACGCAAGCGTGCTTGCGCGTAAGCGTGCTTGCGCACAAGCCTGCGTGGTCCGAAAACGATGCGCAACGTATTCCGGAGTATAAACACGGAATCCGGGCTGGGAAAAAAATAAAAATGGCTGATGGAAAAAAGTTTACCACATCTAAAATTTGATTCATAAAGAGGCGCGGTTTTTGCCGCGCCTCTTTTTCGGAACCAAATCTGCACTAGCCGCGCATATGGCTGTCAATGTAATTTACTGCTTCCCCCACCGTGGTGATCGTCTGGGCGTCTTCGTCGGAGATTTCGCCGCCAAATTTATCTTCGAATGCCATGATTAGCTCGACCAGGTCGAGTGAATCCGCCTCTAGCTCCTCGCGGAAACGCGCTTCTGGGGTTACCTTGTCTTCGTCCACACTGAGTAGATCGACGATAATTGCCTTGATTTCAGAAAAGGTGTCAGCCATGAATGGTCCTCCTTGCAGGTTTCTCCTTTGATTTCGCCAATTGTATCCTCGCCGCCTGATCTGTCAAGCCTTTCGGAAAAAGAGGCATGATCAAGGCGGGCGGAAAGATGATTGACAGGCTTAAGGGCGGCTGGTAAGATACTCCAACTCAAAGGAACACCCAGGGATGGAAAAAGTTACGCCAATCACCGCCAGAAAAGCGGACCACATCCGCATCAACCTCGAGGAGGATGTCCGCTCCGCCTTGACCACCGGCCTGGAACGCTTTCGATTTATCCACCAGGCTTTACCCGAACTCGATCTAGATGAAGTCGAGACCAGCTTGCAGCTGTTCGGCCGGCGCCTGCAAGCCCCGGTATTGATTTCCTCGATGACCGGTGGAACACAGGAAGCTGCGGAGATCAACCGGACCCTGGCCAAGGCGGCCCAGGAGACCGGGGTGGCGATGGGGCTGGGATCTCAGCGAGCCGCGCTAGAAGATCCTCAGCTCTCCTATACCTTCCAGGTTCGCCGCGAAGCGCCAGACATCCTGCTGCTCGCCAATCTGGGCGCCGTTCAACTCAACTATGACTACACGGTCGACCATTGCCGGCGAGCGGTGGATATGATCGCTGCCGACGCCCTGGTGCTGCATTTGAATGCGCTTCAGGAAGCCGTCCAACCGGAGGGGGATACCCGTTTCGCCGGCCTGCTCCAGAAGATTGAGAAGGTCTGCCGGTCTCTACCCATTCCTGTGATCGCCAAAGAAGTCGGCTGGGGGATTTCCGAAGAAACCGCACGCAGGCTGGCGAGCGCCGGAGTCGCCGCAATCGACGTAGCAGGGGCGGGAGGTACTTCCTGGTCGCAGGTGGAGATGCACCGCGCCCAGGATGAATACCAGGCCCGCCTGGCTGCCGCCTTTATCGATTGGGGCGTCCCGACCGCCGATTCGATCCTGAACGTAAAACGGGCCGCTCCCCAGGTCGCCATAATCGCTTCCGGAGGCCTGCGGGACGGGACCGACATCGCCAAGAGCATCGCCTTGGGAGCCGTCCTGGGCGGGATGGCCAGCCCATTCCTGAAAGCCGCCGCCCGGTCTCTCGAAGATACCATCCAGACCATCCGCCTGATTCAGAGACAGATCCAGGTCAGCATGTTCGCAGCCGGGGTACGGGATCTGGATCAGCTCCGCCAAACCCCGCTTAAAGAAATCTGATCGATCCACCCCTCCCTCTAAGGAGTCAACATAATCAAGATGAACGCTGAACCATTGAGTATCAGGCTGATCAACGCTGTCGAAGGCGAGCTCCACCGCGCCGTGGGCCAATCCGCAGAGGCTGGATTGGATGAGTTCGATGCGATGCTGGCCTACCACCTGGGTTGGGAAGGGGATGGGGCCGGGCCTGAAGCGCGCGGCAAGCGCATCCGCCCGTTACTGGTCGTGCTTGCCTGCGCCGCGGCGGGTGGCGATTGGGAAAAAGCGCTGCCCGCCGCAGCCGCTGTCGAGCTCGTGCACAACTTCTCCCTGATCCACGACGACATCCAGGATAACAGCCCGCTCAGGCGCGGCCGGACTACGGTCTGGGTGCATTGGGGTATCCCCCAGGCGATCAACGCCGGCGACGCCATGCTCACCCTGGCGCACCTGGAACTGTTGCGCCTGACCGAAGCCTGCCCTCCAGAGATTACCCTCCAGGCGGCGCACGTCCTCCAACACGCCTGTTTGCAGCTCACAAAAGGCCAGTTCCTCGACATGGCTTATGAAGACCTGACCAACCTGAGTCTGGACCTTTACTGGCAGATGGTGAGCGGGAAGACCGCTGCCCTGCTGGGGGCCTGCACCGAACTGGGAGCTCTTATCGCCAGGGTCCCTCCAGCTTGCCGCGGCGCCTACAGGGATTTTGGCAAGTATCTCGGATTAGCCTTCCAGGCTCAGGATGACATCCTGGGAATCTGGGGCGATGCGGAGGTCACCGGGAAATCTGCGGAAAGCGATTTGCTGGAGGGGAAAAAGTCCTTGCCTATCCTTTACGGGCTTAACCGGGTCGATACATTCGCCCGGCGCTGGGCAGAAGGACCGGTCAGGCCAGATGAAGTACCCGCCCTGGCTAGCCAGCTGGAGGCCGGGGGAGCCCGGGCATTCACCGAACAATCAGCCCGCGAGATGACCGGCCAGGCTCTCCTGGCTCTCGATCGAGCGCAACCCGCTGGCGAGGCCGGTCGCGAGCTGGCGGCTCTGGCGGATAGCCTGTTGAAGCGCCAGGGCTAGGTAGATTAGATAAACTGGATAAACGCCTGGTTGCCGAGCAGGCGTCCCCCAGGCGTCAACCGCAAAATATCTCCATCATTGCCGGCCTTTTCCAGGAGATTCAAAGCGACCAGCTCCCGGATCTCTTCCCCATAGACCTCTTCAAGCGATTCGCCAAACCGCTGCTGGAACTGCTTGCTCGAAACCCCCTCCTTCGTCAACCGCAGCCCCATGATCATGAACTCGCCCATCTCGCTCTTCCCCTCCACCGCTTGGGCGGTCACGGTTGCCGGGGTAACCGGGAAGCCAGGGACCTTCTCAGAGCGCTGTCTCAAGCCGGACAGGCAGCGTTCCACGTAAGCTTTCGGGGAGAGGACGTTTGACGTGCGCACGCCTGCCGCGTAGCCATGCGCCCCGGCGCCCAGACCCAGGTAGGGCAGCCCCCGCCAGTACTGCAGGTTGTGCCGGCAGGCATAGCTGCCTCCCTCCCCGTCCGGGCGGGCGAAATTCGAGATTTCATACTGGATGAATCCCGCCCGCGCCGTCCGCTCGCCAGCCCATTCGTACATCTCGGCTGCCAGGTCCGGGTCCGGTTCGGTGAGCAGACCTCGCGCAACCCAGTGCGCCAGGGGAGTGCCGTGCTCGAGGGTCAGGGCATACAACGAGAGATGCTCTGGTTCGAGCCGGAGAGCATAATCCAGAGATTGCCGCCATTCCGTCAAATCCTGGTATGGTAGCCCGAAGATCAGGTCCAGGTTCAGGTTGCGGAATCCGGCCTGGCGCGCCCAGGTTACCGAGTTGATCACGTCGTTATATCCATGCTGGCGTTCGAGCAGGCGCAGCGCCTGCGGCTGGGCGGCCTGCATGCCCAGGCTGAGCCGGTTGACGCCCAGGCTGTATAGGCTTGCCAGGAACGATGGCGATAGTGTGCCAGGATTTGCCTCCAGACTGATCTCGATCCCAGGCATTAGCGCGAATACCCGGTCGAGTGTATCCAGGATTCGCTCGATTTCCGCCGGCGGCAGCAGGGAAGGTGTCCCTCCGCCGAAGAAGATCGTGTGTACGGGTAGCCGTTCTCCTGACGCCTCGCCGGCCAGCCCAGCTTCCTGGCACAATGCAGAGACATATTCCGGGATCAAATCTTCGATCCCGGCGTAGGTGTTGAAATCACAATAGCCGCAGCGATGCGTGCAGAATGGTATATGCAGGTAAATACTGAAGGCTTGCATCCCCGCGCAGTATACCACGGAGCGCCAGCCGGTTAAACCTTCCTGCAACCCGGCTTGAAAACGAGGTTGAATAGAGTTCTTCGGCCAATCACCGCCTGCGAACCTATCCCGGCAAGGCCTGAAAAAGGCTGGTATAATCGCCGCTGCCGGTAAAAAACCCGGCTCCCTATTTGCCTATGACATCCGAGACCCCATCGAAACCAACCAAGCTCTGCCCTACCTGCGGGACACGCGTCAGCGAAGATGCCACCCGCTGCCTGGTTTGCGGCAGCGACCTGACAGCAGGAGCGAAGTCTGGCAAGAAATCCAGGCCTGTCCAGGGTTCCCGTATGCCGGAGATCACCCTCAGCCTGCCGATCGCCCTGGTATTGCTGGCTGTATTCCTGGCGATCGGTGCGACGCTGGTGTTCTTTGCCATGCGCGGGACCGGGCTGGCAGTCGAGGCAGCCCCAACCGCCGCCACCGCCACCGTTACAACCACCGCCACTTCGACGACCACCCCTACTCCCGTCACTCCTACTCCAACGGATACCCCCCAGCCCTCTCCCACTCCGAACTCTTACACCATCCAGACCGGGGATACCTGCGCCGGGATCGCCTTCAGTTTTGGCGTCTCCATTCAGAGTATTGTCCTCTTGAATAACCTGCCGGCAGAGTGCAGTCCCTTGACCGTCGGGACGACCCTGTTGATCCCACAGCCCACCCCGACGCCTACTTCTTTGCCTACTTCAACCTTAAGCGCCGCAGATGCTACCGAACAGGCCTGTGGGAAAGAGGACTATGTTGTCCAGGAGAACGACACGCTGAGCAGCATCGCCAATACCTATAACATCCCCATGGCGGTGATCCAGGAGTACAACGGCTTGAGCTCAGAAAACGTTCTGTTGGGCATGAACCTGGTCATCCCACTCTGCGAGCGTTATCCGACCCCTGGCCCGACGCCGACCGCTACCCTGCCCCCGCCTTACACCGCACCCAACCTGCTCCTGCCGCTGGATGGCGCCCGCTTCGTCCAGACCGGCGATACCGTCACCTTGCAGTGGGCCTCTGTCGGAACCTTGCTGGAAAACGAGGCCTACAGTGTAAACGTGGTAGATATCACCGAAGGCGAGGATCGCAAGCTGATCGATTACGTCACCGATACCAAGTTCATCGTGCCGGCTTCCTTCCGTTCCACGGACAGCACCCCGCATATCTACCGCTGGTGGATCGTGCCCTCCCGGCAGACTGGCACCGACGACGATGGAAATGCAGTCTGGGAACCGGCCGGAGCGGCAAGCAGCGCCTGGATCTATATGTGGTCCGGCGCCGGTCCGGGGCCGGCGGTGACGCCAACTCCATAATCTCTCCATGAGAACATCGAATTCGTCACCGAGGAGATCGTCCGCACGCTGGTCGGGTCCCTGGGCCTGATCTCAGCCGTCCCGCTTACTACCCTGCTGGCCTGCTTCCTGGCGCTCAACCATTCCCGCCTGGGCTCCTTCCGGCGCTTCCTGGGCCCGGAAAACCTGGGCGATCACGCCCACACCCATTGATTCTCCTGTTGAATCTATAAAAAAACGGAGGCTGGTGCACAGTCACCGGCCTCCAATCCACTGATCTTGATATTCTTTTTTGATTCGACGGTCTTCGAATCCTTACACGTGTCCTGAAACCGCGCCCAACTTATCCCTTGCCTGCCAGTTCCTCCAACATCGCCGTCGTCAAAGATTTGGGGCGCTCGATCGGTTGGCCGAGCAGGCGCGCCCAAACCATGTTCGCCGAGACGCCCAGCAGCCGGCTGACCCCGAACATCACGGTGTAGAAATCGAACTCTTTGACCCCGTAATGGTACTGCAGGGTGCCGCTGATGGCGTCCACGTTCGGCCAAGGGTCCCTGGCCTTGCCCTGTTCCATCAGGACTTCAGGCACCACCTCGTACACCAGCTTCGCCAGGCGGAAGATATCGTCCTCGGGCATATACTTCTTGCCGAACTCGTACTGGGCGGTATAGCGCGGGTCGGTCCTGCGCAGCACCGCATGCCCGTAGCCGGGGATCACCTGCCCGCTGGTTAAGGTCTCCCAGGCAAACTGCTGCAATTCCTCCCGGCTGGGCACGCCGTCGTATTTTTTATAAACTTCCAGCAGCCAGCCCAGGCACTCCTGGTTCGCCAGCCCGTGCAGCGGGCCGGCCAGGCCGTTTAGCCCGGCTGAGGTGGCGTAATACACGTCCGAAAGCGCCGATCCGACCAGGTGGGTGGCGTGGGCGCTGACATTCCCGCTCTCGTGGTCGGAATGCAGCAGGAAGTACAGGCGGGACAACTCCTTGTATTGCGGGTTTTCGATCCCCATCATCTGGGCGAAGTTGGCAGCCCAATCCAGTTCGGGTTCCGGCGGGATGGTCTCCCCGTGCTTATATTTCCAGCGGTAGATGAAGGCCGCGATCTCGGGCAGCCTGGCGGTCAGGTTCAGGCTGTCTTCCAGGGTCGGCTCCCAGTAATCGGCCCGCTGGAGGCCATTGTGGTACTGCCTGGCGAACCCCGATTCGCGCTGCATGGCGAGCACCGCCTGTGAGAACAACGTCATCGGGTGCGTGTCCACCGGCATCGCCTTGATCACCTCGAAGACGTAGCCCGGCACCTGGCCGCGTTCCTGCCACTCCCGCTCGACGTCGAGCGCCTGCTCTCTTGTAGGGACCTTCCCGATTAACAGCAGGTAATATAACCCACCCGTGTAAGGCATTTCAGCCCCCGCCGGTTTCGGCAGCTGCTTGATGGCATCCGGGATCGTGAAACCGCGCAGGCGGATCCCTTCTACCGGATCGACATAAGAAATGTCGGAGACTAGGCCGCGCACGTCGCGCATGCCCCCATACACCTGGCCAATGTTTACTTCGCCAATTTTTACACTCCCCTTCTCCTTGACCAGCCTGGTAACCCTGTCTCGCCATTCCGGCAGTTGAACTGCCAGGTCTTGTTTCAAGCTCATCTCTCTGAACTCCTCAAAATCCGCTTAACCCTGTTTTCGGACAGAACCTTAGATCTTCACCAGCGCATGCAGCGCCGCGATCGTCTGGCTTACCGCTTCGGCTGACCGCTTCAGCGCGGCCCGTTCCGTTTCATCAAGCGGGTACTCGTGCACTTTCACGACCCCCTCTCGACCGAGTTGAACCGGAACGCCGAAGAAAATATCCTTCAGCCCATATTCTCCCCGCATGTAGGCGGCGGCAGGGACGATCAAGTTCTTATCCTTCAGGATAGCCTCCACCATCTGCGCCACGGCGACGCCCGGCGCATAATAGGCGCTGCCCGTCTTGAGCAGGCTGACGATCTCTCCCCCGCCCTTGCGGGTTCGTTCGACGATCGCCTCTAGCCGGTCGGGCGGCAGCATCTCGTTGAGCGGGATACCGGCGACGTTGGAATACCGCACCAGCGGCACCATATCATCTCCGTGCCCTCCCAGGACGTAGCAGTGGATGTTCTCCACGCTCACCCCCAGCTCCATGGCGACGAAGGCGCGCATGCGGGCCGAATCCAGGATGCCGGCCTGCCCCACCACCCGCTCTGGCGGCAAGCCTCCGACTTTCATCGCCAGGTAGGCCATCGTGTCCAACGGGTTGGTGAGCACCAGGATGATAGTCTCCGGTGAATACTTCAACGATTCCAGGGTCGCCGTTCTCACGATCTCCGCATTGGCGGTCAGCAGGTCGTCCCGGCTCATCCCCGGCTTGCGGGGCAGACCCGCGGTGATCACCACGATATCCGAACCTGCCGTGGCTTCGTAGGTATTGCTCCCGACCAGCTCGACGTCCTTCCCAATAACGGGAAGAGCTTCCTTGAGGTCGAGCGCCTTGCCCTGCGGCATGCCTTCGACCACGTCAACCAGGGCGATGTCGGCGACTTCGCGCTCGGCTAACCAATGAGCCGTCGTTGAACCGGTCATCCCGGCGCCGATGATAGAGACTTTATTCTTCATTTGGAAAACTCCGGTTCAGGTGTTTCGCCGAAAGTAATTAGTCTGGTAGATTTTTATACCTGTCGGCGAAACCCATGGATATAATAATTTCCCCCTGATTATACTGAGTTCAGGGGGAAAATAGGTAAGTTATTGGGCGCCTTGCTCGTCGAGGAAATGCCCCGCTTGCATGGCTGCGGCTGCCCCCATACCCGCCGAGGTGATTACCTGGCGGAAATGCGGGTCCGCAACTTCGCCCGCCGCGAACACACCGGGAACGCTCGTACGCATTAGATGATCTATCTTTATATACCCGGCCTCGTCCATTTCCAGCTGGCCCTGGAAGATTGCCGTGTTCGGTGAGTGACCGATGAAGATGAATACGCCATCGGTCTCCTTGACCTTCTCCTCACCGCTCAGTGTATCCACCAGCCGCACCGATTGCACAACGCCGTTTCCGTCCACTGCTTTCACCACCGAATTCCAAAGGAAACGGATCTTAGGATTGTTCTGGGCCCGCTCGGCCAGGATCGCCCCGGCGCGCAGCTCATCCCGGCGGTGCACGATCGTCACCGTGTCTGCATAGCGGGTCAGGAACAGACCTTCTTCGACTGCGCTGTCGCCTCCACCCACTACGAGTACCTCTTTATCCTTGAAGAACCACCCGTCGCAGGTCGCGCAGTACGAGACGCCGCGCCCGGTGAATTCGGTCTCGCCGGGAATGTTCAGATGGATCGCGCTTGCTCCGGTGGCGATGATCAAAGAATCCGCCAGGTAGGACTTGCCGTTCAGTGTCGTCACCCGGAAAGGTCGCTCCGAGAGATCGACTTCCGCCGCGCTGTCGTACTCGACGCGCGCCCCGAAGCGCTCGGCTTGTTTCTGAAAGAGATCGACCATCTCCATCCCACCGATCCCTTCGGGAAACCCGGGATAATTTTCCACGACATAGGTTAAGGATACCTGCCCGCCCAGCTCCACACCGCTCAGCACAACCGGGCTTAGATCTGCTCGCGCAGCGTATAGGGCTGCCGAGAGCCCGGCCGGACCAGAACCCAGGATCAACACCTGTAATTTCTCCTGGTTGGCAGCCTCCTTTCCGGTCATTGGGTTAGATATATTGTTCAAATTCATAAACTTTCCTCACACCAGGTCGGGTGGCGTCAGTAAATCCGCTTGCGAGCTTTTCCTGCAAGCGGTTGATGGCGTTCATTAACCTGTTTTTTTATCCGTGCGTTATTGGCATGGACGCTTCTATAGTATTGGATGCACCCAGATCATTATAAGTTTCATTAGAGATCTATTAATGCTCCCACTTTCTTTTCCTGGACTCCCTCGTGAACGTAGTCGAGCCACTCATGCGAGTGATCCCCCTTGCCATGTACGTTCTCCAGATAAGCTCCCAGCAGAGCATGGCTGACAGGACCCGGCTTACCTTGACCAACCTTGCGCGTATCGATCATCCGCACGGCGACCAGCTCTGCTGCGGTGCCGCTGATAAAAACCTCGTCGGCGATGTACAGCTGGTCCCGGGTGATCATCTCCTCTACCACCGGCATCCCCAAATCCCTTGCCAGGGTGATCACCGTAGCGCGTGTGATCCCTTCCAGGACGATTGCCCGCGGCGGCGTATACAGGATCTGGTTCTTCACCAGGAAGATATTTTCTCCGGTACATTCCGCTACGAAACCGTTCGGGTCCAGGATCACGGCTTCGTCGTACCCGGAACGCAGGGCCAGCGTCTTCACCAGCATGGAATTGGCGTAGTTGCCCGTCACCTTGGATTTGGTCATATTGATATTGGGATGCAGGCGGGTGAAGGAAGAAACCATCATGTGGATCCCAGCCTTGCGGGCCTCCTCGCCCAGGTAAGGCCCCCACTCCCAGGCGGCGATCCCCAGGCGCGGTTTGGAGAGGTCCATGTTCAATCCCATCGGGCCATCCAGGAACATCAAGGGCCGGATGTAGCATTCATTAAAACCGTTGGCGCGGATCGTCTCGAGGACTGCGGTGCGCATCTCCTCCAGGGAAAACGGGAAATCCACCACCCCCAGGATATGAATAGATTCCAGGAAGCGTCGCAAATGCTCCTTGAGTCGAAAAACCGCCGGGCCCTTGGGAGTTTCATAGCAACGGATACCCTCGAACACCCCGACGCCGTAGTGCAGGGTGGGTGTGATGAAGTGAACCGTCGCCTTCTCATAGGGGATGAACTCGCCATCCATCCAGATCAGATCAGATTTCACTTGCACCTCCCGAGGATTTTTTCACCACAACTTTTGAAATTATTATATCCTTTTTTGATACGACGGTCTTCGAATCCGGCTTGCGCGCAAGCAGACTTGCGCGCAAGCGTGCGTGATCCGGAGACCGCGGCCAACCTAAAGTCAGGATTGATCTTCACTCTTCGGACACACATCTACAAGGAAAGAAACGAGCGAAGCCAATCCAGCTTCGCTCGCTCGTGTTCATTAGAACCAAACTTCACCAACCTAGCGCCGCTGGTAGCCCCCGCCGCCGCGCCGGTCATCCCGGCGGCCGCTACCGCCGCGCCGGTCGTCCCGGCGACCACCACCCGGGCGATCCCGGCTGATCGCCTCTTCGACGGTCCATCCTTCCAGGACTGCCTGGCGAGAGAGACGGATCTTCCCGTTCGGGTCGATGTCGGTCACCATGACCGTGATCTCGTCGCCCATGCGCACCACGTCTTCGACCCTTTCAACCCGCTCGCTGTCCAGCTGTGAAATGTGTACCATGCCATCCGTGTTGGGCAAGATCTCGACGAATGCGCCGAAGTCCGTTATACGTACCACCCGGCCGGTGTAGATGCGCCCCACCTCGGCCACTTCCGTAAGGGCCAGGATGCGGTCGCGCGCCATCTTCTCGCCCTCCGAATCGGTCGCTGCGATAAAGATGGAACCATCCTCTTCGATGTCGATGCGGGTATTGGTCTCCTCCTGGATGCTGCGGATCATCTTTCCGCCCGGACCGATCACCGCCCCGATCTTGTCGACCGGGATGTGTACGATCGTGATGCGCGGCGTGTGCGGTTTGAGCTCCGGCCGCGGGGTAGGCAAGACCTTCAACATCTCGTCCAGGATCGCCAGGCGCGCCAGCCGGGCTTGCTCCAGGGCTTGCCGCATGATCTGCGAGTTGATGCCCTTGATCTTGATATCCATCTGCAACGCGGTGATGCCCTTGTCCGTCCCGGCGACTTTGAAGTCCATGTCGCCCAGGTGATCTTCCATGCCCAGGATGTCGGTCAAGACCGCATATTGGTCTCCTTCACCCTTGACCAAACCCATCGCCACACCTGCAACCGGGGCCGTGATCGGCACGCCGGTGTCCATCAAAGCCAGGGTCGAGCCGCACACCGAGGCCATCGATGACGATCCATTCGAGGAGAGCACCTCGGAAACCAGGCGCATGGTGTAGGGGAAATCATCTTCCGGCGGGATCACCGGGATCAAGGCCCGCTCTGCCAGCGCCCCGTGCCCGACCTCGCGGCGGGAGGAGCCGCGCAGCGGTCGCACCTCCCCGGTAGAGAAGGGCGGGAAGTTGTAGTGGTGGATAAAGCGCTTGGATTCAGTCGGGGAGAGGGTGTCCAGTTCCTGGGCTTCACGCGGCGTCCCCAGCGTCGCCAGGGTCAGTACCTGCGTCTCGCCACGCGTGAACAGGCCGGAGCCGTGTGCCCGCGGGCTGACCTCGACCTCGCACCAGATCGGGCGGATATCGGTCAAGCCGCGCCCGTCTGGGCGCACGCCCTGCTCCAGAATACGGCCCCGCACCACCGCCTTCATCGCATCTTCAAATCCTGCTTCCACTCCCTTGGCGAGCGTTTCGTCCTCGGGGGCCAACTCGGAAACGACTGCATCCTTCAAGGCGTCCAGGGAGGCATTCCGTTCGCTCTTGTCGTAAGGGCGGGTCAAGATCACCTCCAGTTCCCCCCTGACCCGTTCGTAAACAGAAGACTGTAGAGCTTCGTCGACCGCGAATGGGGTGTAGGTGCGCTTGGGCTTGCCGATCTCGGCTGTCATGTGTTCCTGCAAGTCGATCATCACCGCGAGCGATTGGTGACCGAACTCCAGGGCCTGGATCATCACATCCTCAGCCACCATCTCCGCACCGCATTCCACCATCAAAATGGCGTCCCGCGTGCCTGCGATGCGCAGGTCCAGGTCAGACTCGTCGCGAGCCATGAAGGTGGGGTTGACGACGAATTCGCCGTTGATCCGCCCGATGCGCACCGCACCGACCGGGCCGCCCCAGGGAATGTCCGAGATCATCAATGCCGTTGAGGCGGCATTGATGGCGATCACGTCGATCGGGTTCTCCCCATCCGTCGAGAAGGAATACAGGATCACCTGCACGTCGTTGCGCAGGTCCTTGGGGAAAAGCGGCCGGAGCGGGCGGTCAGTCAGGCGAGCGGTCAGGATCGCCTCTTCGCTGGGACGCCCTTCGCGCCGGAAGAAGGAACCCGGGATGCGCCCCCCGGCGTACATGCGCTCTTCGTAATCTACCGTCAGGGGGAAGAAATCGATCCCCAGGCGCGGCTCATCGCTCATCGTCGCCGCGGCAAAGACCACCGTGTCGCCGATTTGCAAGGTAACTGCCCCGCCTGCCTGACCGGCAAGATGGCCGGTCTCCACCGTAATCGTCTTATCACCTACGGTGGTCGTGTAACGTTTTGGTTCAGGTTTCACTTTAATGCTCCTATTAAATTTCAAATGGCAGGTCAGGGACTGGAAGCTGCTGGCAACGCTTGGTTGTCACCAGACGCCAATTCCTAACCTGCGGCCGGATCGGTCGGATTTTTGATTCAGGGTTTCTATAAGATCTTCCGTACGAATGCCCGTAACGGTGAGATCCCCGGTGGATCGATTGTGCAAGGCCCCGCGTCTATCCTTAACAGTCCGCAACCCGGAAAAACGAGTAGAAGGAATTGGATGATCCATCTACTCGTTGAAGGCCTGTGATTACTTCCGCCGGATGTTTAACCGGTCGGTCAGGGCCTGGTAGCGCGTGTAGTCCCGCCGGCGGATGTATGCCAGCAGGCGGCGTCGCTGCCCGACCAGCTTGAGCAGCCCGCGCCGCGATGAATCGTCCTGCTTGTGGGCGCGCAGGTGGTCGGTCAAGTAGTTGATTCGGTTGGTGAGCAGTGCGATTTGTACTTCGGTCGATCCGGTATCCCCGGAATGGCGGGAAAACTCCTGAATGATGGAGGATTTCGCCTCTTTATCCAAACTCATGACGTCTGCTTTCTCCGTTCTTTATGATGTAGTATCCTGCAGGTCTCCAAGCCCGCAGCTGCGTGACCTGCCGCAGGCTGGTCTAGTCAGTGGGAGAGATTATACCAAAGAAAGCGGCGAGCGAAGGATCACGTTCACCACCATAGGGTCGCCCGATCACCTGGCATCTCGCAGAGCTGCCCGCAGGCTTGCCTGGACCTCTGCAGGGAAGTAGTCCAGGCTGTTGCGGGTCAGCCAGGTAGTGCCTGGGTTGTCTTGTTTGATGGTCAGGTTTTGCCTGAGGAAATAAGCCGTCTCTTTGGGGGTGAGGGTAGCCAGCCGGCGCAGGATATCCAGCAGGTCGGGGCGCAAAGAGGCAGGCGCTGAACGCACCAGCGGAGTGATCAGCTGGAACAAAGCTGGCAGGTTGGCGACGTCCGGTTTATCCAGCAATGGCAGCAGAGCTTTCAAGCCCAGGTGTTGAGGGAAGGTTTTACCCGTTTCCACCCATTCCTCCACCAGCTCGAGATACACCTCTGGCTTTTCCTGTCGTAATCGCACTAATCCGGATGAGAAAACTACTTCAATCAAGCGTTCTTCCGTGGTGTGTATCGCCCATCGATCGACCCGCTCGAGGATCTCCCCCGGTGGTGAGGGGTCGATTTGTCCGAGCAGCGTCGCCGCCAGCCAGCAGAATTCGAAGGACTGTTTCTCCCACATCGCGTCGCACAGATCCAGCGCGGGCGCCCGCTGCATCTGGGCGGGAGCAGCCAGCTCGCGGGCCACCAGGCGCAGCATCTGGACGGGCGCGTTGTAGGAGGGCAGCAGCGGAGGCGGCTCGCCGGTTAACCCCGGGCGGAAGGTGCGGTCGCCATATGTATCCAGCAATCCTTCCAGGGCGCGGCAGAAGGCCAGCGGATCGGCAAACCTCTCCACCAGCTGAGCAGTTTGGATTTTAAGTCGCGCCGGTTGGATGGCAGGCATGTTTCATAAGATTCCATCCAGCATGCGCACCGCGCTTTCCACGTCCGGGGCGAAGGACAGCAGGCGGCGGTTCTCCGGGCGCACGTAGCGCTCGAAAGCGTTCAGAAATTCGTCCAGCACAGTCTGCCACCCATCCCCGATCAAGATCAGCGGCCTGGGTGGGTTGGCCCCGGTCTGCAGGCTGGACCACATAGCCGCCACTTCTGCCAGGGTGCCGATCCCCCCCGGCAGCGCCATGGCGGCGTCGCAGTTCTCGATCAGGGCGTACAGGCGCTGGCGCACGGTGTCGTAGCGCATTTCCTCCATTACCCAGCGGTTGGGTCCCACCCGTCGCCAGGCCTCGATCTCGTCGCAGGTAACGCCGATCACGTGCCCGCCGGCCTGGCAGGCCCCCTGCGAAACGGCTTCCATGGTCCCGACATAACCGCCTGTCAGCACGGTGTGCCCGGCCTCTGCGAGCAGCCGGCCCAGGCGCAGGGCCTGCTCATAGGCAGGCTCGCCGGGCAGCGGCTCCGCCCCGCCGAAGACCGACACGCGCATCTCAGTCCTGCTCCCAGCTGCGCCCGTAATTACGCGCCAGCTTGTCCAGGATGGCCTGTTCCAGGTCGATCCCCGCCAGGCTGGCCAGCTGCAGCAGGTACAGTGCGACGTCCGCCAGCTCGCCAGCCAGCTCCTCGTTATCCGGCGGGCCTTCGTCCCACTGGAAGTGTTCCAGCACTTCGCCGGCCTCCAGGCCGAGCGAGATCGCCAGGTTGCGCAGGGTCTGCGGGCGGGGGCTGTCTGGCTCGTACCAGCCCTGGGCGCGCACGAAGTTATGCATTTCTTTAGTTAGCGCTTGGAGATCCATAGACCGGGTAGATTATAGTGATCAAGGTGCAAATGGTCAACGGTGATGGCGCTCGTTTCATTCAGCCGATTTATAATTCCGTAACGAGAAATTACGTAATCACTCGTTACGGAATTACGTGTCACTTGAAATATACCCATGCCCAAACGCCGCACCAAGACCAGCCCCTTCGGATGCCCCGGACGTATCAGCCTCGACTCGGCCTCGTTCTACGCCAGCCGGCTGTACGAAGGCGTCGAGCGCGGCACCGACGGCAATCTGGCCGAGGACCCACTGCCTGAGCATGTGCGTAACCAGATGCTGCGCCAGGTCCGGCAAGAGACCTACCGGGTGCTTGCCCCTGGCGGGCGAACCACCCGGCCCTCTTCCCCAAGGAGCTGCCCCACCGCCTGATACAGCTGTATACCTTCAAGGGGAGGTCGTCCTGGATCCCTTCGCCGGCTCTACACCTTGCAACGCCTCCAGGGCGGCCCGGGCCGAGGCGCGTTGCTCCGGCTGCCAGCCCACTTCGGATACCATGCGCTCCAGGTGGCCCAGCACCGCCGCCTGCTCACTTGCTCCCAGCGAGACGAACGCCTCCCGCACCTGCCCGGGCTCCCCGGACAGAAGCCGCTCCCACAGCTCCTCCAACGGGAAAAAGGACTCTTCCATGTGAAATCATTATAAGTCCGTTCTGGCGTAGACATAATTCCCCTCTCCCGGCACGGGAGAGGGACCAGGGGTGAGGGCTAAACTCGGTTACAATATCCCTCAGGGCGGCCCCAACCCCGCTCTCAAACGCTTCATGCGCATCATCCTCACCCACGAACAGGCCGATTTCGACGCGCTGGCCTCCCTGCTCGGCGCCCACCTGGTGAACGAAGCCTCCCTCCCGGTCCTGCCGCGCCGGGCAAACCGCAACGTGCGCGCCTTCCTGACACTGTACGGCGTCGAGCTGCCCTTCGTTGACCCGCGCGACCTGCCCGCCGGGCCGGTCGCAGAGATCACCCTGGTGGACACCCAGTCGATGATCAGCGTCAAGGGCTTCAGCCCGGGGACTCGCGTCCAGGTGATCGACCACCACCCGCCGCGCGAAGAGCTGCCGCCTGGCTGGTCGATCACCTCCGAGCAGACCGGCGCGACCGCGACCCTGTTCGTCGAGGAGCTGCGCGAGCGCGACCACCCGCTGAGCACCGCGGAAGCCACCCTGCTTTTGCTCGGCATCTACGAGGACACCGGCTCGCTCACCTACACTCGCACCACCCCGCGCGACTTGAACGCCGCAAGCTTCCTGCTCGAACACGGCGCCAGCCTGGACATCGCCGCCGGCTTCCTCAACCACCCGCTCTCGCTCAAACAGCAGGCCGTCTATGACCAGCTGCGCGCCGGCGCAGCCAGCCATACCATCCACGGGCACAGCATCATTATCGCCTGCGGCGAGGCCCTGGAGATGGACGAGGAGCTCTCCACCGTCGCGCACAAAATGCGCGACCTGCTCGACCCGGACGGGCTGTTCGTGCTGGTTACCACGCACGGAGGGGTACAGCTGATCGCCCGTTCCACCAGCGACCACATCGACGTAGCCGAGATCGCCGAACACTTCGGCGGCGGAGGGCACGAGCGCGCCGCCGCCAGCCTGATCAAGGACCACGAGCTGCAGAGCGTCTGCCGGGAGCTGCTGGAAGTCCTGCCGCGCTACGTTCACCCGGCGATCACCGTCGCCCAGATCATGTCGCAGAGCCCGCAGCTGCTCCCGCCCGACACGTCCGCCGAGGACGCCGCCGAGCGCATGCAGCGCTTCGGTTACGAGGGCTACCCGGTCGTCAAAGACGGCCAGGTGATCGGCCTGCTCACCCGCCGGGCTGTGGACCGCGCCCTGGCGCATAAGCTCAACCTGAGCGCCGCCAGACTGATGGAAGCCGGCCAGGTCACCATCCACCCGGAGGATTCCATCGAGAAACTGCAGCGCCTGATGACCGATACGGGCTGGGGTCAGGTGCCGGTGGTCAGCCCGCAGGACGGGCGCATCATCGGTATCGTCACTCGCACGGACCTGCTCAAGACGCTTGCGGGTGAGCCGCGCCTGCCCGGCCGCCAGAACCTGGCCGGCAGGTTGGAAAAAGCCCTGCCGCCCGCCCGCCTGACCCTGCTCAAGGAAGTCGCCCGCCTGGCTCACGAGCAAAAAGACGCCCTGTTCATCGTCGGCGGCTTCGTGCGCGACCTGCTGCTCGAACGCCCCAGCCAGGATTTCGACCTGGTGGTCGAGGGCGACGCCATCCAACTGGCGCGCGCCTTGGCAAAACAATACGGCGGGCGCGTCACCAGCCACACCCGCTTCGGCACGGCCAAGTGGCTGATCGCTGCTATCCGGGCAGACCTGCTGGCGCGGCTCGGTCAATACCAGGTTACCCATCGATCTGGAGAGGACTTGCCCACCCTACAACCGGAAGACCTGCCTGAGAGCCTGGATCTGATCTCCGCCCGCACCGAGTTCTACACCCACCCCACCGCCCTGCCCACCGTCGAGCGTGGCAGCATCAAGCTCGACCTGCACCGGCGCGATTTCACCATCAACACCCTGGCGCTGCGCCTGGATGGGCACCACTACGGCGAGCTGCACGATTACTGGGGCGGGCTGACCGACCTGCGCCTGGGCCTGGTGCGCGTGCTCCACTCACTCTCCTTCGTCGATGACCCGACCCGCATGCTGCGCGCCGTGCGCTTCGAGCAGCGCTTCGAGTTCCACATCGAGGCGCGCACCCTGGAGCTGATCCAGGAAGCCCGCCCGCTGCTTGCCAAAGTCTCCGGCGACCGCCTGCGCCACGAGCTCGACCACATCCTTCAAGAGGAACAGGCGGTGCGCATGCTCGCCCGCCTGCAGGAACTCGACCTGCTCCAGGCTATCCACGCCAACCTCGAATGGGATGCCTGGCTGGCTGACCAGTTCACGCAGCTCGGCCAGCAGGAACCGGGACTGGAGTGGGGCATAAAATCCACCCCGATGGGCTTGCCAGTTGAAGCGTACCTGATGTACCTGCTTTGGTTGATCCGCCTGCCATCCAGCAAGGCGAAAAGCATTCTTCACCGCCTGAAAGCATCCCGCTCTCTATTCACAGATACCCTGGCAGCCCGCCGCCTGTTGCGTGACTTGCCTTCGTTGAAAGGCGCCGCCCCCAGCCAAGTCGTCGCCCGCCTGGAAGGCCTGTCCGGACCGGTCCTGTACGCCAGCTACCTGGCATGCGAGGACCCGCAAGTGCGGGAAATCCTGCACACCTATGTCTCCCGCTGGCAGCAGGTTCGCCCCACCGTGGACGGTCACGTACTCCAGCAGCGTGGCCTGCCCGCCGGCCCGGTCTACCGCCAGATCCTGGGGGACTTGCGAGATGCCTGGTTAGACGGTACAATCGAAAATCCGGCGCAGGAGGCCGAGTTATTAGACAACCTCCTCGCCAGGGAAAGGATCGAGGACGCCAGCTCCAGGCCCGCCGATCAAGCCAGATCTTGAACAGTTGCTGCTTATGATGATGGTGGAATCGTCACCCGTTTACCAGCTAACCCTCCGCTACGCTTTGGCAAAAGACCTGCCGGCGCTCGAATGGGAGGGAGAATTCACTCATTTTCGCCGCATCTTCTCCGAAGCTTTCCACCAGAGCGAGCAGGGCAAAGCCATCCTGTGGGTGGCTGAAGTGCCTGGGGAAGGCATCCTCGGGCAGCTCTTCGTCCAGATTGACAGTGAGTCTTCCCCGAAGAGAGACGGCAGAAAGCGCGCTTATATCTATGGTTTTCGCGTCCGGCCTGTTTACCGCGGCCTGGGGATCGGCAGCCGCATGCTGCAGACCGCCGAACTCGACCTGGCGAGGCGCGGTTTCCGCCGCATTTGTCTGAACGTAAGCCGCGAAAACCGGGACGCCCGCCGTTTGTACGAGAGCTTCGGTTACCGGGTGGTCTCGGCGGAACCGGGAGTCTGGTCTTATCTGGACGAAAAAGGAATCCGGCGCCACGTTAATGAGCCGGCCTGGCGTATGGAAAAGGATCTCTGAAAGAGCTTGCATCTCTAACATTTCCATGTTAAAATCTAAGCCGTCGTGGGGTGGTGGCTATAGAGGCTTCTCCGAAAAGTGGGAAACAACCCACTTTTCTTTAATTCAGAAGTCTGAAGGCCAAACCCGAGAGCGAACGTAGCATCTGGAGAAGTAGAAGGAATGAAGAACGAGTTTACCCTGGCCTTTAATGAAGTGCTGGAAGAGAAGCAGCTGCCCAAAGAGGTGATCCTGGAAGCTCTGGAAGCAGCCATGGTCTCCGCCTACCGCCGTGCAGTCAATGCTTCCAATGCCCAGCATGTGGAGGCCAAGATCGATCCGGAAACCGGGAAAGTTATCCTCTACGCCGAGAAGGAAGTCGTCGACTCGGTGCAGGATGAGCGCACGGAAGTCACCGTCGAAGACGCGCTCAAGGTCGACAGCGAAGCCCAGATAGGCAACATGGTGATCGTCGAGACCACTCCTGAGGACTTCGGCCGCGTGGCTGCCCAGACCGCTCGCCAGGTGATCCAGCAGCGCATCCGCGAGGCCGAGCGCGACGCTCAGCTCAAATATTTCAGTAACCAGCTGGGCGAGATCGTCAGCGGCATCGTCCAGGCGATCAGCTCGCAGGCGGTCACCCTGGGTTTGGACATGAAGGCCGAGGGGATCATGCCGCGCAACCAGCAGATCGGCGGCGAGCGCTTCCGTCTGCACGACCGGGTGCGGGCACTGCTGCTGGAGGTTAAATCCACCCCACGCGGCCCGCAGCTGGTCCTCTCGCGCGCTCACCGCAACTTCCTGCGCCGGCTGCTCGAAAACGAGGTCCCCGAGATTTACCACGGTCTGGTCGAGATCCGCTCGATCGCCCGCGAGCCCGGGCAGCGCTCGAAGGTCGCCGTCGCCGCCCTCCAGCCGGGGGTTGACCCGGTCGGCGCTTGCGTCGGCATCCGCGGCGTGCGCATTCAGGCCATCGTGCGTGAGTTGAACGACGAGAAGATCGACGTCATCGAGTGGAGCCAGGAGCCGGCCAGTTACATTATGAAGGCGCTCAGCCCGGCGCGTGTCACCGGCGTCTACCTGAACGAGCATGCCCGCGGCACCAAGACCGCTACGGTTGTGGTCCCGGAGGACCAGCTCAGCCTGGCGATCGGCCGCGACGGGCAGAACGCCCGCCTGGCAGCCAAACTGACCTCCTGGCGGATCGATATCAAGAGCCTGCCGGAAGCCGCCGCCGATTCCCTGCACAAACTGCAGACCGAACCGGAGTACGCCTTTCTGGTCGAGAAAGAACGCGCAAACGTCCCCCAGATCGAAGCGATCCTGGCCAAGAAGAGCGAAGGCCGCCCGGTTACCCCAGAGGAATACTCTGCCATCAGCCAGTTCGTCGACCGGGTCGAGCGCGGCATCCTCAACCAGCGTCAATCCGAGAAGAAGGCTGAAAAGGATCGCCACGACGCCGTCCAGGCGACCATCCCACAGGCAGCCTTTGAAATGCCGCTCAAGCAACTGCAGCTCTCGGAGCGCATCAACAGTCTACTGAGCGAAGCCGGCTATGTCACGGCTGGCGACCTGCTGCTCCAGTCGAAGCTGAATTCCGACGCGATTCTCGCTCTTTCGGGTATCGGACCCAAAGCAATGGAAGAGATCGAATCCACCCTGGCTGGGCTGACCTTCCCTGAGCCTGAACTTGAGTTAGCGGAGGAAGAAACAGCCGTAGCCGGAGCCGCGGAAGCGATCGCCGGGGCTGAATTAGAAGCAATCGAGGCCTTGGAGCAAACCCCGGCCGAGGCTGCCCCAGTCGAGTTAGCAGGCGAGGCGCTCGTCGTGACGGCTGACCAGGAAGCAATCGCAGAAGAGGCCGAAGTGGTCGAAGCGGCCCTTTCCGAAGCGGCCCTTTCCGAAGCGGCGCTCTCCGAAGCGCCTGAGGCCGCAGAAGCCGTTCTTCTCGAACCCGAGACTGCCGAAGAAGCACCGGCTTCCTTCGATGAACTGTTCGCCCTCAAGCCGGAGGTGTTCGACGCCGAAGCTGCAGGAACGGACTTCGAGGAAGAGGAAGAAGACGGAGAAGGCGACGACAAGAAAAAGAAAAAGAAGAAGAAAAAGAAGTTCGTCGAGATGGTATATGACCCAGAGAAGGATGTCGTCATCGTCAAGCGCAAGCGAAAACGCGGCGCCGCCGGCTGGGAAGATGATTGGAATGTATAACTTCGCAAACCGCGAGTAGTTTGCGTGCCAAAAAAGCTTAGAAAGCAGAAACACGTTCCTCAGCGGACTTGCGTCGGGTGCCGGGAAATCCTGCCCAAGCGATCGCTGATCCGAATCGTACGCTCTCCAGATGGCGTGCGGATCGACCCGGGCGGAAAAATGCCGGGGCGGGGCGCCTACTTACACGACCGCCGCTCTTGTTGGGAGCGCGGTTTGAAAGGGTCGTTAGCCCACGCTCTGAAGATCGAGTTGTCGGTGGAAGACCGGGCGCATCTGTCTGCTTTTCTTGACTCTCTGCCAGAAGAACCACTGGCTGCACAGGCGACAGTGAATGGGCAGGTGTAGAAGTGTTCTTCAAGCAGGTAGAGTCAGCAAGCAAGGGGAGTGTCGAGAAATGACTACATAAACTCGTCTGCCTGGCTGGCCCATTTGGGCGCGCAAGACGGACAGTAGGAGGTGCCTTATGGGAGAGAACGGGCGGACGAAGACAATCGAACTACCCTCGACGATCACGGTGCGGGAACTGGCTACCAGTATCGAAGCCAGCCCAATCGACGTGATTAAACTGTTAATGGCCAATGGCGTCATGGCCAACATAAACCAGCAGATCGATTTCGACACTGCTGCGATCATCGCCGCGGAGATGGGCTACGAGGCGACCCTGGAGACCCCTCAATCGAAAGAGGAAGACCAGGGTGAGATCCCGCTTTGGCGGCAGTTGATCGCCGGCGAAGATCCAAAATCGCTCGCCAATCGCCCACCAGTGGTCACAATCTTAGGCCACGTCGATCACGGGAAGACGACCCTGTTGGACGCGATTCGACATACCGAAGTCGCCGCCGGCGAAGCGGGTGGCATTACCCAACATATTGGCGCTTACCAGGTCGAGCATAACGGTCGCACCATCACTTTCCTGGACACACCCGGGCATGCTGCCTTCACCGCCATGCGCGCCCGCGGCGCTCAAGGAGCCGACATCGTCGTGCTGGTCGTGGCCGCCGACGATGGGGTGATGCCCCAAACCAAGGAAGCCGTCGCCCACGCCAAGGCAGCCCACGTCCCCATCCTGGTCGCACTCAATAAGATCGATAGACCCAATGCAGACCAGGACCGCGTCCGCCAGCAATTGGCCGAGATCGGGCTGGTGCCCGACGACTGGGACGGCGACACCATCGTCGTTCCCCTCTCCGCCAAACGCCAGCAGGGGATCGAGGACCTGCTGGAGGCCATCCTGCTCGTCGCTGACAATACCGAGATCCAGGCAAACCCGGATGGGCGGGTGATCGGGACGGTAATCGAGGCAGAGGTAGACCGCGCCAAAGGCGTGCTGGCCACCCTGCTGGTCCAGAATGGCACGTTGAACGTCGGCGACGTGGTCGTCGTCGGCACCGCTTACGGGCGGCTGCGGGCGATGTTCGACCCGAAAGGTCACCGCGTCCGCAAAGCTGCGCCATCTGACCCGGTGGCTGTCATGGGTTTGAACGATGTGCCTCATGCCGGCGACCTCTTTCGGGTGGTCGAGTCGGACCGGGAAGCGCGTACGCTGGTTGAAGAGCGCAAGCTGAACAAGGCCACCTTGGCCGCCAGCCAGAAAACCACCCTGTCGCTCGAGCAGCTCTTCGACCGCTTCCAGGCCGGGGAAGTGCGCGAGCTGCGCCTGATCATCAAGGCGGATGTGCAGGGTTCTCTGGAACCGATCGTTTCATCACTGCAGGATATGAAAACCGGAGATATCTCAATAAACATCCTGCACGCCGAGACTGGCAACATCAGCGAGAGCGATGTGATGCTGGCAGCGGCCTCCCACGCCATCGTGATCGGCTTCAACGTCGAGGCTGATACCGCTGCCCAGCGCCTGGCTGAAACTGAGGGCATCTCCATCCGCCGTTACAATATCATCTACCGGCTCACCGAGGACATCGAGAAAGCTCTCAAGGGTATGCTCGAGCCGGAGATCAAGGAGACTACCATCGGCCGGGCCGAGGTGCGCGCCATTTTCCGCATCTCCAAGGTCGGCAACATCGCCGGCTGCCGGGTCCTGGATGGGGAACTGCGCCGCAACGCCCACATACGTGTTGTGCGTCACGGTCAGGAAGTCTTCAAAGGCGATATCTCTTCTCTAAAACACCTCCAGGATGACGTCCGCGAGGTGCGCGCCGGCTTCGAGTGCGGCGTCGGTCTCAAGGGATTCAATGACTTTCAGCCGGGAGATATCCTGGAGTGCTATATTGTCGAGCGCGTGGCGATTGCCTAGAACCAGCGCCCGAGGAAGATCAGACGCGTGGTTTCTAAACTCCGTTCCCAACGCATCGCCGACCGCATTCGTGAAGAATTATCCGAGATGATGATCCAGGAGGTGCAGGATCCCCGCCTGGAGGGTATCTTCGTCACAGACGTCACCGTGGATCGCGAATTGGCGTTCGCCGACGTTTACGCTTCTTCCCTGGAGGGCTCCGAGCGCTCGGCCGAGGTGATCGATGGATTGCAACATGCGGCTGGCTATTTGCGCACCGCGCTGGCGCGCCGGATCGATCTGCGCAGCATGCCCCGCCTGCGCTTTCACTGGGATCCGACCCCAGAGCACGCCGATACCATTGAACGCCTGCTCGATGATCTGAATGTCTTACCTGGCGGGGCTGGAGAAGAGAATCAGTCGGATGGATAATACGCCGTTAGACCAGGCCAGGCAAGCCCTGCTCGCTGCCCAGCGCATCCTGGTCACCTCGCATATCCGCCCGGATGGGGATGCGATCGGGTCTTTGCTTGGACTGGGGTTGAGCTTGAAGGAGGCTGGAAAACAGGTCCAAATGATTCTTTCAGACGGCGTACCGGCTGCTTTCCGCTTCCTGGAGGGCAGCCAGCAGATCCGCAAAAAGCCGGAAGGAGACTTCGACCTGAGCGTGGTGCTGGATTGCTCTGATTTCGAGCGCTCCGGCAGCGCCCTGAACGGTCACCCTACCCCCGACCTCAACATCGATCACCATCCGACCAACCTGAGCTTTGCCAGGATCAACCTGATCGAGGTGGAAGCCGTGGCGACCGCCGAGATGCTGGCCCGGTACCTGCCCCTGTTCGGCCTACCGCTCAGCAAGCCTTCCGCAGATGCCTTGTTATTTGGATTAATCACCGATACGCTCGGATTTAGGACTTATAATATGACCCCGCGCGCCCTGCGAGTCGCCGCGGATTTGATCGAAGCGGGCGGAGATCTTCCCAGCCTGTACTTCGCCGGACTGCTCCGCCGGTCCTTCGAAGCTGCCCGGTTTTGGGGCGCAGGCTTATCGGTCCTGCAAAAGGATGGCAGGCTCGCCTGGACCACCCTTTCCATGACCGACCGGCGTAACGCCGGTTACCTGGGCCGAGATGACGCCGACCTGATCAATGTTCTAACCACTGTGGAGGATATCGACCTCATCGTAATTTTTGTGGAGCAGCCGAATGGGCACGTCAAAGTCAGCTGGCGGTCGAAACCCGGCCTCGACGTCTCCCAGCTAGCCGTGCAGTTTGGCGGCGGCGGACATGCAGCTGCCGCGGGTGCAGAGGTCGCAGGCGGCCTGCAGGAAGTCCAGGAGCAGGTGCTCTCAGCCACGCGCCAGTTGTTCAGCGAAAACATTTATAATTTTGAAGGGATTAAACAAGGGTGAACAGTCCTCACCTTTTTAATCGAAATATGAACGGGGAAAATGATATGGACAAGGATCAAATGAAAAACGTTGTATCCGGGGTCCTGGTGATCGATAAACCGATCGGACTGACCTCGCACGACGTGGTCCAGATCGTTCGCCGTGGTACCGGCATACGCCGCGCTGGACACACCGGAACCCTCGATCCCCGCGCCTCCGGGGTCCTGGTGATCTTGATCGGGCCAGCAGTTCGCCTGAGCGAGTACGTCTCCGCCTCCGATAAACGTTACCAGGCCACCATCCACCTGGGCAGTTCCACAGATACCTATGACGCAGAAGGCAGAATCACCGCCTCTTCCCCGGTGAATCATATAACAGAAGACCACTTCTTTGATATCCTGCAGAATTTCGTTGGAGAGATCGAGCAGGTGCCTCCGCCTTACTCCGCCGTGAAGGTGAAGGGCAAAAAAGCGTATGAGTTTGCCCGCGAGGGCGAGCCGATCGACCTGGAGCCGCGCAAGATCCAGGTCTACAGCCTGGATATCCTGGAGTGGGCCCCACCCGAGGTAGTCATCGACGTCTACTGCTCCTCCGGGACATACGTCCGCTCGCTGGCCAATGACCTGGGCAAATCCCTCGGCACCGGAGCTCACCTGATCGGCCTGCGCCGCACCAAGAGCGGGCGCTTCACCCTGCGGGATGCCGTCCAGCTGCGCCGCCTGAAGGAATCCTTCGACGCCGGCGACTGGTATAAATTCCTGATCCCTGCCGCCGACGCGTTGGGCGACTGGCCGATGGTCGAGCTGGACGCCGATCAGGTCGAGCTGATTCGTCACGGGCACCGCGTTCCCGCCGAACCGGGCGCTACCGGCTGGGCGCGCGGCATCAGCCAGCAGGGCGATTTGGTCGCTTTGCTGGAGTTCGACGAGGAGAGCGGCGAGTGGCAGCCGCGTAAGGTCTTCTTCCAGACCTGAGCCTTTTGGCCGCCTCCAACCTGCGCATATGCGTCATTACCCAGACCTGGAGGATGTGCACCTGGAAAACACCTGGTTGACCATCGGAACCTTCGATGGCGTCCACCGGGGTCACCAGGAGATCGTGCATAAATTGGCTGCCGGAGCCCATGCAAATGGGACTCTGGCAGTTGTCTTAACGTTTTATCCCCACCCGGCAATCGTGCTAGGCCGGCGTACAGAGCCTTTTTACCTGACCAATCCGGAAGAACGGGCGCACCTGCTGGCACAGCACGGCGCGGATGTAGTCATCACCTATCCTTTCAACCGGGAGGTCGCCGCCACTTCCGCCGGAGACTTCGTGCAGCAGCTCAAGGACCACCTGGACATGGTCCACCTGCTGGTCGGGCATGACTTCGCCCTGGGTCATAACCGGGAGGGGAACGTTGCCCACTTAAGGACGATCGCGGAAACCCTCGGCTTTACGGTCGAGAGTTTCCCCGCCTTCGAGATGGAAGGAGTCCCCGTCTCCTCCAGCCGCATCCGCGCCGCCCTGGCAGCCGGGGATATCGAGCAGGCCAGCCGGCTGCTCGGCCGGCCCTACCAGGTCAACGGCGTGGTCGTCCCTGGAGATGGGCGCGGCCGGTTGATCGGCGTCCCGACCGCCAACCTGGAATTGTGGGCTGAGCGCGCTATCCCCCAGGCGGGCGTTTACGTCTGCCGGGCATGGCTGGATGAGAAACCCAGGGGCGCCGTCACCAACGTCGGCGTGCGACCCACCTTCGAGACCGGCCCGGTGCCGCCACGCGTCGAAACCCACCTGCTCGACTACGCAGGTGACCTGTATGGGAAAAATTTAAACCTGGACTTCCTCTCCCGCCTGCGCGACGAGCAGCGTTTCCCCAGCGTCGAAGACCTGGTAGCCCAGATCCGGATCGACAAAACCCGCGCCCGCCAGTACCTTGACTCTCGCCTGAGCGAACTTTGATAATATTCAATAGTTCCTGATGTCGTTGCGAGAGAGCGCAGCGACCGAAGCAATCTCACTGGAAGGCTGTTGAGGAGATTGCGTGCGAACGCAGTTCGCCCCGCTCCGCTCGCAGTAACAATGATGTATTGATCGTTTGAATTCTATATCTTCCCAGGAGGCCGCCATGCAGCAGTACCTGGACCTGCTCCGACATATCCTCGATCACGGCCTTCGCAAAGAGGACCGCACCGGCACAGGCACCCTGTCCGTCTTCGGCTACCAGGCGCGCTACGACCTGCAGGCCGGCTTCCCCCTGCTTACCACCAAGCAGCTGCACGTTAAGTCCATCATTTACGAGCTGCTCTGGATCCTGAACGGCGATACCAACGTACGCTACCTGCAGGAGCGCGGCGTGCGCATCTGGAACGAGTGGGCCGACGAGCAGGGCGAGCTGGGCCCGGTCTACGGCGCCCAGTGGCGCGCCTGGCAGGCCCCCGGCGGGCAAACTATCGACCAGATCGCCCAGGTGATCGAGCAGCTCAAGACCAATCCCCATTCACGCCGGCTGATCGTCAGCGCCTGGAACGTAGCCGAGATCGAAGCCATGGCGCTGCCGCCCTGCCACCTGCTGTTCCAGTTCTACGTCGCCGGTGGGCGGCTGTCCTGCCAGCTCTACCAGCGCTCGGCGGACGCCTTCCTGGGCGTGCCCTTCAACATCGCCTCCTACGCTCTGCTCACCCTGATGGTCGCCCAGGTCTGCGATCTGCAGCCGGGCGAGTTCGTCCACACCTTCGGCGACCTGCACCTGTACCTGAATCACCTCGAGCAGGCCCGCCTGCAAATCACCCGCCAGCCCTACCCCCTGCCCCACATGAAGATCAACCCGCAGGTGAAGTCGATCTTCGACTTCCAGTACGAAGACTTCGAGCTGTTGGACTACACCGCCCACCCGCACATCAAGGCCGAGGTCTCGGTGTGATCGTCTCCCTGCTGGTCGCCATGGACGAGCGCAATGGCATCGGCCTGCGCGGCGGCCTGCCCTGGCACCTCTCCGCCGACCTGAAGCGCTTCAAAGCCATCACCATGGGCCACCACCTGCTCATGGGCCGGGTGACCTGGGATTCGATCGGAGGTGTGTTACCGGGTCGCACCATGATCGTGATCACCCGCAACCCAGACTACCACCCAGAGGGCTGCCTGGTTACCCACTCGCTCGAAGAAGCCCTGGCCCTGGTCAAGAGCCGCGGCGAGACGGAGGCCTTCGTCATCGGCGGAGGCCAGATCTTCGCCCTGGCCCTGCCTTTGGCCGACCGCATCTACCTGACCCACGTACGCGCTGAAGTCGAGGTGGACGTGTATTTTCCGGCGTTCGATCTTCGTGAGTGGCGCGTGGTCGAGCAGGTCTCCCAGGAACCGGACGAGAAAAACCAGTATCCCTTCACTTATTACCGCCTGCACAGAGTCACGACCGGGATAAAACCCGGCGCTGAATCCTGATTTGGACCTGAATTGTCAAATTTTTTAATCTGGCGATCCTTGACAACTCCCCCTTTTGGCATATAATCCAGCACAACCGATACCACAAAGACGTCGATGAGGACGAGTAAGCGCCGAAACGACGGCCCAGAGAGCGGGAACCAGGTGAGATGCCCGCCCACACGCCGGCGCCGAATGGACCTCGGAGTCGCAGGGTGAACCACCTCAACAGAGTGCACTAGCCCGCGCCGGAGTTGCCGCCGTTATCCAGGCAAAGGGTATAAGCCATTTAGGCCGTACCCGCAAATCGAGTGAGGCTGGCCCGCCCCGTCGCTACACCGGCGGGATTTTTCGTTAATTTGCCAGCCTAACCGGGGTGGCACCACGGACCCAGCGTTCGTCCCCAGGCCAGGGACGGGCGCGTTTTGTTTTCCCCCGTCCCCTAACCGGCGCAGCTGCGCCGGCCTACCATCTTTTCGTTCGACGAAACGGAGGAACCCGAAATGTCCGACCAGACCCGCTTCCTGCTGTCCGAATCCGACCTGCCCCGCAACTGGTACAACCTGAACGCCGACACGCCCGTCGCCCCGGCACCCGTGCTGCACCCGGGCACCCTGGAGCCGGTCACCCCGGACTTCCTATCGGTGCTCTTCCCGATGAACCTGATTCTTCAGGAGATCAGCCAGGAGCGCTACATCCAGATCCCGGAAGAGGTTAGGGAAATCTACAAGCTCTACCGCCCCACCCCGCTGCTGCGCGCCCGCCGCCTGGAGAAAGCCCTCGACACCCCGGCCCACATCTACTACAAGTACGAAGGCGCTTCGCCCGCCGGCAGCCACAAGCCTAACACCGCCATCGCCCAGGCCTACTACAACAAGATCGCCGGCACGAAGGCCCTCACCACCGAGACCGGTGCCGGGCAGTGGGGCTCGGCCCTGGCCCTGGCCTGCAGCTTCTTCGACCTCGACCTGGAAGTCTACATGGTCAAGATCTCCTACCAGCAGAAACCCTACCGGCGCATCCTGATGGAGACCTACGGGGCGCAGGTCTTCGCCAGCCCCTCCGACCGTACCCAGTTCGGGCGCTCCCTGCTCGCGCAGGACCCGGACAGCCCCGGCTCGCTCGGCATCGCCATCTCCGAGGCGGCCGAAGTCGCCGCCACCTCCGGCGGGGCCAAGAAGTACAGCCTGGGTTCGGTGCTCAACCACGTCATCCTGCACCAGACGGTCGTCGGCGAGGAGGCCCTCATGCAGATGGACCTGGCCGGCGAGTACCCGGACGTGGTGATCGGCTGCGTGGGCGGCGGCTCGAACTTCTCCGGGCTGGCCTACCCATTCCTGCGCCAGAACCTGCTCGACGGGCAGCGCGCCCGCCTGCTGGCGGTCGAGCCGGACGCTTCGCCCTCCCTGACGCGCGGCACTTACACCTTCGACTACGGCGACACCGCCCGCACGGGGCCAGTGGTTAAGATGCACACTCTGGGGCACAGCTTCGTGCCGGCCCCGATCCACGCCGGCGGGCTGCGCTACCACGGCATGGCCCCCAGCCTGTCCGCCCTGGTGGACGCCGGGTACGTCCAGGCGATGTCTGTGCCGCAGCTCAGCACCTTCGAGGCCGCCGTACAGTTCACCCGCAGCGAGGGCATCCTGCCCGCCCCCGAGTC
>DATDRQ010000337.1:0-7257 GCA_035291645.1 Anaerolineales bacterium | reverse complement strand
CGCGCGAGCTGCACGACGACACGCTGCAGGCGCTGATCGCCCTCAACCAGCGGGTCCAGCTGGCGCAGCTGGACGTCAATGGCGGGCCGGCCTCGGCCGGGCTTTCCCGTTCGCTGGCCGAGATCCAGTCCCTGAGCGATCAGACCATCCAGAACCTGCGCCGCTTCACCCGGGCGCTGCGCCCGATCTACCTGGAAGAGCTGGGGCTCTCGGCGGCGCTGGAGATGCTGGCCCGGGAGAACTCGCAGCCAGCCGGGCTGGCAATCCAGTTCCGGCGGGCGGGAACGGAGCGGCGCCTGCCGGAGGCGGCTGAGCTGGCCTTATACCGCATCGCCCAGGAGGCGTTGAGTAACGTCATCCGGCACGCGCGCGCCAGCCAGGCGGAGTTGATCATCGATTATCAGCCGGGGCGGGTGACCCTGGTGATGCAGGATAACGGCATCGGGTTTAGCGTCCCGGAAAGCCCGGCCGAGTTCGCCCCAAGCGGGCACTTCGGCTTCCTGGGCATGCACGAGCGCGCCGAGGCGATCGGCGCCCGGTTGGAGATCTCCTCCAGGCCCGGGCAGGGAACGCGGGTAGCGGTTAAGCTCGAGACCGCGCCCGGTTCCGAAGACAATCTTGATCTAACCAGCCGGCAAGTAGAATAAGCCGGGCACAGTCTCCGGGCAACGCGTAGGGAGGCGGCGCCCGCCGGATCAAAAAGAACCTTTGCGAATATTTCAGAAGGAGTCGTTGGATGAACAAATTTATCTTGAGCACACTCTTACTCGCCACCCTGCTCCTATCCGCCTGCAGTGGAAACGAGACAGCCAGCCAGGCGGTTCCTAGCGGAGCCGAGGTAGTTGGAAAACCGGTCTCCGTACCGGGCGCCGGGACGTACACAGACGTCAGCGTGCCAGAACTTCAGACTATGCTGGAGAATAAGGATTTCACCTTCGTCAACGTGCACATCCCCTTCGAAGGGGATATCCCTGCCACCGATCTGTCGATCCCCTATGATGAGATCGAACAGCACCTGGAAGAGCTGCCCGCAGATAAAGGAGCCAAGATCGTTCTGTACTGCCGCAGCGACCGGATGAGCAATATCGCCGCCGAGAAGCTCGTCCAGCTGGGCTACACCAACGTGTGGAACCTGGAGGGGGGTTTCAACGAATGGGGGAACGCGGGTTTACCGCTGGAAAAATAATAACTTACCGTTGAGTCAGGTGGTCTCCCTGCCCGGTGTGATCTCTGTTTCCCGGTGGTGAAATTTACCTGCTCACCGTGATTTCATTATATGGAGAAGTCCTCGCCATGCCAGATACCATGATCCGGTTTATGCAAAGGCGGGACAAGCTCTTCTTGACCCTGCAGGCGCCCCTCCAGTTCTTCGACGCGTGCGATGAGCGCCACCAGCGACTCGCCGATCACGTCCGGCAGAATCCCATGATTCAAGTCAGGCAAAGACGGCTCGAGCCGGGGCTTGCTGCGCATCACGACCTCGCCCGGGACGCCCACCACCACTGAATTCGGCGGCACCGACTTGACCACCACTGCGTTGGCGCCGATGCGGCTGTTGGCGCCGATTGTGATGGCGCCCAGGATCTTGGCGCCCGCACCGACGACCACGTCGTTCTCCAGGGTCGGGTGGCGCTTGCCCTTCGAGAGGGTGGTACCCCCCAGCGTGACGCCGTGGTAGAGCGTGACGCAGTCCCCCACCTCAGCCGTCTCGCCGATCACCACTCCCATGCCGTGATCGATGAAGAACTGCGCGCCGATGATAGCTCCGGGATGAATCTCGATCCCGGTGAACCAGCGCGTCATTTGAGAGACGAAGCGGGCGATCAGCTTCAGGTGGTGGACCCATAGCCAGTGCGCCAGGCGGTGACCCCACAAGGCGTGCAGGCCCGGGTAACAAAACAGGACTTCGAGCGTGCTGCGCGCGGCCGGGTCCCGGTCGAACACGGATTGAACATCTGAACGGATCGTCTGGAACAACCGCACTGGAAGCTGACCCTTCGGATCGACCTTATCGCACCCGGTTTCGCTGGTATTCGTCGACAGGGACAAATCCGGGCCTCCTCCCTGGCGTTACCTGCACCCGCCCGGGGTCGATCGGCTTTCGATCAATCCAGCAGCCCGGCAAACAGGGGCGTGCTCAGGTAGCGCTCGCCGAAAGAGGGGATGATCACGACGATCAACTTTCCTTCGTTCTCTGACCGGCGCGCCACCTGCAGCGCCGCCCAGGTCGCCGCTCCCGAGGAAATGCCGACCAGCAGACCTTCCTCACGGGCCATGCGGCGGGCGATCTCGAAGGCGTCTTCGTTCTTCACCCGGATGACCTCATCGACCACCTGCATATTGAGCACGTCCGGGATAAAGCCGGCGCCGATGCCCTGGATGGAGTGGGGTCCCTTCTGCCCGCCGGAGAGCACCGGGGAAGCGTCCGGCTCGACGGCTACGCAGCGAAAGGAAGGTTTGCGGGACTTGATCACCTCGCCCACCCCGGTGATCGTTCCGCCTGTGCCGACACCCGCCACCAGGATATCTGCCCGCCCGCCGGTATCGCGCCAGATCTCCTCGGCCGTGGCGCGGCGGTGGACCTCGGGGTTGGCGGGGTTCTGGAACTGCTGCGGGATGAAGTAGCGGTGGTCGGAGGCGGCCATTTCCATGGCCTTGTTGATCGCCCCGGCCATCCCCTCGCTGCCCGGGGTGAGCACCAGTTCCGCTCCGTAGGCGCGCAGCAGGGCGCGCCTCTCCTTGCTCATCGTCTCCGGCATGGTCAGGACGCAGCGATACCCCCTGGCGGCGCAGACGAACGCCAGGGCGATGCCGGTATTGCCGCTGGTCGGCTCCAGGATGATCGTGTCCGGCCCGATCTTCCCGGCTGCTTCCGCGGCCGCGATCATCGACACGCCGATGCGATCCTTAACGCTATGGGCCGGGTTGTAGAACTCCAGCTTGGCGACGACTTCAGCCACACAACCTTCGGCCAGCCGCCGGATGCGCACCAGCGGTGTATTGCCTACCAGTTCGGTTACATCATTAGCGATCTTCATCGGGCTTCTCTGGACCAATCCTCTCCACCTTGATCTGGCCGGCCAATTTACCTTCCAAAGCCAGCTCGGTATGGCCGATCTGGATCACTGTAACCGGCGCCTGCTGCAGGACGTGCACCCAGTCATTCGCCACCAACCCATAGGCCTGCAACTGGACCCGCCGTTCGACCGGGAGCCCATCCAGAAAACCAGCCAGCCTGGCCCGGCTCCCGGGTGGGACATCGACCAGGGTTAATTCTACCCTCTTTGCAGGCAGCGGAGCACGGTGGAGCGGAAAAGTTTGGGCGCGGTTTCCGGGCCAGGTGTAAGGATTTGAAGGCTTGCGAATAAAAAATGAAAACAGGGAATCTGCCAACCTGGCCAGGACCGATTTATGCACGTCCACCGATTGGTAACCGCAAGCCGGGCAGCAGACCATCTGGCAGCCCTTCTGCAGTGGACAAGACCCGCAGGCCCGGTGCTGGGCTGGGTCGTATTCAAAACCACACATCGCACAGCGGATCAACGGCGTGTTCACGTCCCCCATCCGATCCAGGCCAGGCCGCGGTAGAGCAGGCCGCCAACCAGGAAGGCCAGGGGGAGAATGAGGGCGACCATCGAGAGCGCCGTTCGCCAGTTGCGTTCCCGGGCGATCACCATCACGCTGGCGATGCAGGGGATGAACAGCGTGATGGTCACCATGGCGACCACGACCTGCTGCGGGTTCAAAAGCCCCTGGGTCTGCATGACGAACAGGCCGGTAGCCCCAAAATCGCGGCGCATGAACCCGATCAGGAAAGCGGCGCTGGCCTCTGGCGGCAGGCCCAACCAGCCGGAAACCAGGGGTTCGCCGGCACGGATGACGGCCTGCAGTAAACCGGTCCTATCCAGGGCAAACAGGAGCGCCGTGCCTGCCAGGAACAGCGGGACGACTTCCTTCAAATACCACTCTACCCGGGCGAGGGTCTTCAGCAGGACGTTCGAAAAGACCGGTAAACGCAAGGGGGGCAGCTCGACCAGGAGCAGGCTGCGCTCGCCGGGCAGCAGTTGTGCCGATAACCAGCCAACCACCAGCAGGACGGCGAACACCACCCCAGCCCAGATCAGGGTCGCGGCCAGGGATACGCCGGCCAGCATACCCATTACCACGCCCAGCTGGGCGGAACACGGCACCGCCAGGGCCAGGAGAAGGGTCACCAGCAATCGCTCGCGCTTGCTCTCCAGGACCCGCGTGGTCAGGGTCGCCATGGTGACGCACCCCAACCCCAGCACCATCGGCAGGACCGCTTTGCCGTTCAAGCCCAGGAACACGAACAGGCGGTTGCTCAGAGCTGCCAGGCGCGGCAGGTAGCCGGAATCTTCCATGACGCCGAAAGCCAGGAAGAACGTGGCGACGATCGGCAAGATCAGCGCGAAGGCATAGGTCATGCCCATCGTCCATAAACCGTACTCGCCGACCAGCAGATCGGCGACAATTTGATAGGGAACGACCCGGTTGACCAGGTTCACCACAGCGGGGTTGATCAGGTTGCCGAACAGGTCGTTTTCCAGCAGACCGACCAGGGTGCCGGCCCCGAACACACCCACAAACCAGTAGAGGGCGTACAGCACGCTCAACAGGATCAGAGTTCCCCAGGCAGGATGGGTGGTGAGGCGGCCCAACCGGGCAGAGATCCCCTGCCGCCCCAGCCCGGCTGCCTGAATCACTTCGGCGGCGACCCGATCGACATACTCCAGCCGGGTGGTCTGGATGACCGCCTGGAGGGGCTCGACGAAGGATAATTGCAGAGTGTTTCTTACATCAAGGAATTCTTCATAAGCGGCGGAGGTAAGCCGCTCGCGCAGCCAGGCCTCCGCCACCTGGTCGGAGGCCAAAGCCATCAACGCCAGGGCGCGCGGCGCAACCGGGGTCTCCTCCAGCTCCCCAACCGACCAGCAAGCCCCCAGCCCGGCGATGGCAGCTTCGATCTCGGCCGGGTAGGCCAGGCGAAAGGCAGGCGGGCAGGCAGATCCCAGGGCTGCGGTCAGCTCGGCCAGGCCGAGGCCGCGGGTCGCAGTAGTCGCGACGACCTGGATGGCGAGGCGCTCCACCAGGACGGGCTGGTTTAGGATGACGCCGCGCGCCTCGGCCTCGTCCATCATGTTGAGAGCCAGTACCAGCGGCAGGCCCAGCTCGGCCAGCTGGACGGTGAGCAGCAGAGTGCGGCGCAGGTTCTTGGCATCCCCAACCTGCAGGAGGCCTTTGAGCGGTTCGTAGAGCAGGACGCGGGCGGTGACCTGCTCATCCTGCGAGTGAGGCGGGAAGGTGATCACACCGGGGGTGTCCATCAACAGGGTGCCTGGCAGCTGGCGAGCCGCGCCGCGCGCCAGCTCGACCGTCGTCCCCGGATAGTTGGCGATCGCCACCTGCTGACCGGTCAGGCGCTGGAAGATCACCGACTTGCCAACGTTCGGGTTCCCAACCAGAGCAATACTACCGTTCGGGTCGATCTGAGCAGGTTGCGAAGCGGAATGGCAGTGCATGGTCTCCGTATTATCTTACTGTCGAAAGTTGCCCGGACTTTTCACGGCAACGGGCGCACAGGCCGTACAGGACGATCGATCCGACCTGCACCTGCGCCCCAGTCTGCCGCTCGAATTGGGTCTTGATCGAGTCGATCAACTGCGTGTCGAACTCGATCACGGACTTGCAGGCCGTGCACATGAAGTGGTGGTGCTCGCTGGGGAAGGCAGGGTCGAAGCGTTCCTGGCGGCGTTCCTCATCGAAGAGGCGCGTGCTGACCAGGTCTTCTTCTTGCAGCCAGCGCAGGGTGCGGTAGATCGTCGACAGGCTCAGAGAAGAGTCCTGCCGGCGGACGATCTGGAAGAGCTGTTCGGCGGTGGGGTGGCCGCTGAGGCGCTCCAGGGTCTGGAGGATCAGGCGGCGCTGGGAGGTCATGCGGCCGCCCTGGGCATGCAGGCGTTGGGTAGTTTCCTCGACGAGTTCAGCCACAGATGCCAGCCTTGTTGCAAATCATTCTCAATAAAAGGGACGGAAACTTGTTGCAAAGCATTTGCAATAATATTACCTGCATCACCCGGCTCCCGTCAGTGACTTTTGTCGCCTTTCTGGCAGGATATTTGTTACAGCCTTCGGCCCATCTCCCTCACAGCATATCCGATAGGCATACCATAGGCATAATTGCGCATCCCATTACGGGACAAATGGCGCTTTGCCTTTCATTCCGAGATGACTATACTCACAGCAGGTACGAAGGACCATGCAACAGACCATCCCCCTGCTCCGCCTCGAGGGCCAATGCGACCCGGTCGTCACCCGCGTTATCCAGCGGATGAACGACCAGGGGTTGCAGGTCTTGCGCTCATTCGACCTTCAAGCCGCCCGCAACGCGCATACCCGCTGCGAGTGCCCTAATCATGGGACGGAGCAATGCAATTGCCAGATGATCGTTTTACTGGTTTATGGCAACGATGCTCGACCGGCGACGATGATCGCCCATGGGCATAATGGCTTTACAGAGCTGCTCCTGGTCCATTCACCGGGACAGGCGCCATCGCCTGAGATGGAGAACGCCATCCACGCAGCGATCCTGACAGCCAGCCCACACCGATAAACCGTCTGGCAAACCAGCGGTATGCTACAATGAAAAAGAAAAGGAGATGATCTAACATGGCGATCGACCCCGTTTGCAGAATGGAAGTAGACGAAAAGACAGCCACCTGGAAGTCCGATTACAAAGGCCAGACCTATTACTTCTGCGCCCCCGGCTGCAAGGCTTCGTTCGAGAAAGATCCGGGGAAGTACCTGGACGAATCCGGTAAGCCAAGGGAGCATGGCGGCACGATGCACCCGATGTAGGATAACAGGGCGAGGCTGACCGGCTTCGCCCTGTTATCCCGTTGGCAACCCGTAAGATAAGGCGAGTGATCGATGAGCCGGAATGCAACCTACATTCCCGCGCTGGGACACGATTGGCTGACCCCTTTCTACGACGCGCTCATGCGCCTGTTCATGCAAGAAGAGGCCTTCAAGCGCCAGCTGATCGGGCAAGCCGGTATTTCACCCGGGCAGCGAGTGCTCGACCTGGGCTGCGGGACGGCCACCTTGACGATCCTGATCAAGCAGGCATATCCGGGGGCGGAGGTTACCGGGCTGGACGGAGACCCGCGGGTGCTGGCGATCGGGCGGGCGAAGGCTGCTAAAGCCGGCGTCGACCTGCGCCTGGACGAAGGCATGGCG
>DATDRQ010000336.1:0-6765 GCA_035291645.1 Anaerolineales bacterium | reverse complement strand
GCAATCAAGAGAGATTGCTTCGCGCCCAGAAAACGGCGGAGAGTATGCCGTTTTCTGGGGCTCGCAACGACATGAGTGCAACATCATCTTGATCAACACAGAATCTGTATTAGTCAGTCGGATATTGGTCATTACTTCCGCCAGTGTGTCGTTGCGAGCCGTCGGAAAACAGCCTGTTCTTGGCTGTTTTCCGACGGCGAAGCAATCTCGCTGCGGGCAAAAAGAGAGATTGCGGCAATCAAGAGAGAGTGCGGCAATCAAGAGAGATTGCTTCGCACCCAGAAAACGGCGGAGAGTATGCCGTTTTCTGGGGCTCGCAACGACATGAGTGCAACCTCATCTTGACCAACACATCATTCGTTCAATTCGCGAAATTCGCGGTTTTCTTTTCTCAAGCCCCGAACTTCTCTAACCGCCCGGCGTGGGCCAGCGCCAGGGGCATAGTATCCACCGCCGGGAAGGTGCCCAGGCCGCCGTGCGCGCAGGCCCGCTCGCCGAAGCGCGCCTGGTCGTCCGGGCGGACGGTGGCCGGCGCCCACAACAGGAATGGCACCGGGTGCCAGGAGTGGGTGCGCAGCCGGGAGGGCGTAGAATGATCCCCGGTGATGATCAGCACGTCCGGTTTCAAGGCCAGCAAGCGCGGCAGGGCCGCGTCGACCCCTTCGATGATCCTGGCCTTGCCGGCGAAATCGCCGTCCTCGCCTTTGCTGTCGGTCTTCTTGATGTGGATGAAAAAGAAATCGAAGTCATTCCAGACCCGCTCCAGGGCGGCGAACTCGTCATCCGGACTCTCGCCGATGAAGTCGATCACCTGCATGCCAACCAGCGCAGCTACGCCCTTATACATGGGGTAGACCGAGATGCAGGCCGGGCGCAGGCCGTAAGCGGCCTCGAAGGAGGGCAGGTTGGGGTCGGTGGCGAAGCCGCGCAAGGTCAGGCCGTTGGCTTTGGGCTGGTCCGCCAGGACCTGGCAGGCCTTGGCGATCCATTGGTTGAAGAGTTCGGCGGTGCGCTGCGCCTGGGGTGCGCGCGCCTGGGCAGGCAGGGGCGGCACGCCGGTCTGTTGGGGGTCGGTATCGTCGATCTCGGGGCTCAAATCCTTACCGCGCAGCACGACGGCAAAGCGGTATTCCTTGACGTGGCGCACTTCCGTCTCCACGCCGGGCAGGCTGATGCTCTTCAAGCGCTCCACCACGGGCAGGGCTGCCTCGGTGGGAATGCGCCCGGCCCGCCGGTCGCTGATGTCGCCGCTGGCGTCCAGGGTGGCGAAGTTGCCGCGCGCAGCCACATCGCCGGGGCCCACGTGCAGGCCGACCCCGACCGATTCGAGCACGCCGCGCCCGATCTCGTACTGGATCGGGTCGTAGCCGAACAGGGCTAAGTGGGCCGGTCCGGAGCCGGGGGTGATCCCCGGGCGGATGGGGATGGTCTGGCCGAGCATGCCTTCAGCTGCCAGGCGGTCCATGTTGGGTTTCCGGGCAGCCTCCAACTCGGTCGGCCCGCCCGGTTCGATGGGCAACCCGCCCAGCCCGTCCATCACGATCAGCACGATCTTCGTCTTCGAAGCTTTCAATAAAGGTAGGATGTAGTCGAATGGCATCTGTGAAGCTCCTTTTCGTGAAAGCATTTCATGAAAGGACGCAGAGTGCTGGTGTTGTGCAGCTCTGCGCCCTTAAGAGTGCGGTAGTTGCGGGGGACTTCCCCGGTTCTGAATAATCGATCGGGCTGACCGCTAGCGGATGGCCTGTTCTGTTTCCCGGTCGAAGACGTGCATGTTGGCCATGTTGAAGACCACCTGCATCTGGTCTCCAAAGCGGACTTTGGTGCGCGGGTCGACCCGGGCGACGTAATTATGCTCGCCCGTGTTCAAATACAAGTTGATTTCGTTGCCCATCAGCTCGGTCACGTCCACGCGGGCCTCCACCGGCTGGGCGACGATCCCCGGCGCGGCGTATTCGGGATTGTGGATATCCTCCGGGCGGATGCCGAAGATCACCGGCTTGCCGATGTACGCTTCGAAGGCCTGGAGGCGATCGTCCGGTATCTTCAACGCATAGCTGTCTCCATCGATGAACAGGTGACCATCTCCCTGGCGGATAGAGCCGTTAAAGAAGTTCATCGCCGGCGAACCAATGAAGCCTGCCACGAACAAGTTGTTGGGTTTGTTGTAAAGGTTCTGCGGCGAGTCGATCTGCTGGAGGATGCCAGCGCTCATCACGGCGATGCGATCGGCCATCGTCATCGCCTCTACCTGGTCGTGGGTCACGTAGATAAACGTGGTCTGCAGTTGCAGGTGTAGCTTGCTGATGTTGGCGCGCGTTTCGACGCGCAGCTTGGCATCCAGGTTGGAAAGGGGTTCGTCAAACAAGAAGACTTTCGGCTCACGGACGATTGCCCGTCCCACCGCCACGCGCTGGCGCTGTCCACCGGAGAGCTGGCGGGGCTTGCGGTTCAGCAGGGTCTGGATGCCCAGGATCTGGGCGGCTTCTTCGACCCGCCGCTTGATCTCATCTTTGGGGGTCTTGCGCAGCTTCAGCCCGAACGCCATGTTATCGTAGACAGACATGTGCGGGTAAAGCGCGTAGGATTGGAACACCATGGCGATGTCCCGGTCCTTGGGAGGGACGTCGTTCACCATCTGGTCGCCGATCAGGATGCTTCCATCCGTAATATCCTCCAGGCCTGCCAGGCAGCGTAGCGCTGTGGATTTCCCACAGCCAGATGGGCCGACCAAAACGAGAAATTCTTTGTCATCGATGTTGATGTTTAAATCGTTGACGGCAATTACTTCTCCGAAACGTTTGGTGACGTGATCGAAGGTGACGCTGGCCATTGTTGCGAACTCCTTTCTACATGGGTATGGTAACAGGATTATAGCCCCAAGGATGTAAAAACGCAATCGGATAATCCTTAACCTGCCGGGTCTCTTCTCTTGATCAATTACCGTCCACGCCTTAAAATACGAACATATGATCCAAAAAGAAGACGAAACTCCTATTCGAAAACAATACCTGCAAATCAAGCGCGAGTATCCGGACGCGATCCTGTTCTTTCGCCTGGGGGATTTTTACGAAACCTTCGACCAGGACGCCGAGATTGCCGCTCGGGAACTCGATATCGTGCTGACCTCGCGCAACGTCGCCAAGGGGGTGCGCGTGCCGATGGCCGGCATTCCCTACCATGCGGTGGAGAACTACCTGGCGCGCCTGATCGAAAAAGGCTACCACGTAGCGATCTGCGAGCAGGTGGGCGACCAGCCGGTGAAGGGCCTGGTGCCGCGCCAGGTAACGCGGGTGGTTACCCCGGGCACGGTGATCGAACCCGGCCTGCTGCCCGGCGACGCCAACAATTACCTGGCCTGTGTCGTCCAGCAGGACGGACACGCCGGTGTGGCGTACGTAGACATCACCACCGGGGAGTTTGCCGCCACCGAACTGGAGGACGGGGATGTAGCGACGGCGCTGCGGGCAGAGCTGATCCGGCTGCACCCGGTAGAGGTGCTGCACCCCGATACGGCGACCCTGGGCGATGGCCTCACGGGGCACGCCACCGCCTGGCCCGCCTGGCGCTTCGAACCTGGGCGCTGTGAGCAGGCCCTGCTGCGCCACTTCGAAGCCGCCTCGCTGGATGGCTTCGGTCTGCGCGGCCTGCCGCTGGCAATCCGGGCGGCAGGCGGCATCTTGCAATACCTGGGGGAGACGCAGCCGGCCGCGCTGAGGCTGCTCACTCGCCTGTCCTGCTATCACATGAGCGAATTCATGACCCTGGATGCCGCCACCCGGCGCAATCTGGAGCTGACCGAGACGTTGAGAGGGGCGGGGAAACGGGGCGCCCTGCTCGGGGTGCTGGACCACACGGTCACGGCGATGGGTCACCGGTTGATCGCCCAATGGTTGAATAAGCCCCTGTTGGATGTGAACCGGATTCGCATGCGCCTGGATGGGGTCGGTTACTTCGTCGAGCACGGCATGGAGCGGGCCGAGGTGCGCGCCGCACTGAAGCCGCTCGGCGACCTGGAGCGAATCACCCAGCGGGTCGTCTCCGGTTCCGCCCAGCCGCGCGACCTGGTCGCCATGCGCAACACGCTGGAGCGCCTGCCCGCGCTGCGCCAGCACCTGCCTGATGGAGCGGGACCGCTCGAGCCCATCCTGCGTAGTTTCCATGATTGTCGAGAGGAATTAAACTTGCTCCAGTCGGCTCTGACCGACGAACCGCCAGCTTTGATAAGCAGCATTGGCGTGATCCAACCGGGCTTTTCTGCCGAGCTGGATGGGGTCATCGAGCGTTCCCGGCACGCGCGTGAATGGATCGCCGCACTGGAGGCGGTCGAGCGGAAGCGCACCGGGATCAAAACCCTGCGGGTGGGCTACAACAAGGTCTTCGGCTATTACCTGGAGGCCACCCGGGCCAATGCCGACATGGTGCCGGCGGAGTACATCCGCAAGCAAACTCTGGTGAACGCCGAACGCTACATCACGCCAGAGTTGAAAGAGTACGAGACCCTGGTGCTGAACGCAGAGGAGCGCATCCACGAGATCGAGCAGCGCCTGTTCCGAGAGGTTTGCGAGCTGCTGGGGGGCTCGGCGAAGCGCCTGCTCTCGACGGCGCTAGCGCTCGCTCACCTGGACGTTTTGGCTGGGCTGGCAGAAGCCGCGGTAAATGGGGGGTACGTGCGTCCGGAAGTGGGTGAAGAGGACGTTCTGGCGATCGAGGCCGGGCGGCACCCGGTAGTGGAACAACTACTGAGCGGTGAACGCTTTGTGCCCAACGATGCGGTGTACGAAGCGGGCGAACGTGTACGCATCATCACCGGCCCGAACATGTCAGGCAAGTCAACCTTCTTACGCCAGGCGGCCTTGATCGTCTTGATGGCGCAGATCGGCAGCTTCGTCCCGGCGGACTCGGCGCGCATCGGCCTGGTCGACCGCATTTTCACCCGTATTGGGGCGCAGGACGAGATCTATGCCGGGCAGTCGACCTTCATGGTGGAGATGGTCGAGATGGCGAACATCCTGCATCACGCCACCCGGCGCAGCCTGCTGATCCTGGATGAGATCGGGCGCGGCACCAGCACTTACGATGGGGTCTCGATCGCCTGGGCGGTGGTCGAGTATATCCACAACCATCCCGACCTGCGCGCCAAGACGCTGTTTGCCACCCATTATCACGAACTCACCCAGCTGGCGGATATGCTTCCCGGGGTGCGTAACTACAACGTGGCGGTCAGCGAAGCGGAGGGAAAAGTGGTCTTCTTGCATAAGATCGTGCCGGGCGGAGCCGACCGGTCCTATGGTATCCATGTCGCACAATTAGCCGGACTGCCCCGGCCTGTGATCCAACGCGCCGGAGAAATCTTGAAAGAGCTGGAGGCGACGGCTGCCAAAGCCGTCCGCCTCGACCCGCAGGTCGCCCAGCAGCTGTCACTCTTCCTGGAGACCAACCCGCTGGTAGAAGAGCTGCAATCCCTCGATATGAACGCGCTCTCCCCGATCGAGGCGCTCAATCGATTGTACGAGTGGAAGATGAAGTACGTGAAGGGGGAAGAGAAAAAAGCAGACGATCAGGCGGATCGCTTCTGAGCCCTGCGGAGCATTTTAGCCGCCTCCTCATGACCGGCTCCGACTGCCATATCTAAGGCGCTATTCCCGGCCTCGCTGAGGGCTTCAACCTCCGCCCCATAATCCAGGAGTAATTCGACCATCTCCACCTGGCCGTTCTGGGCCGCGCCGTGTAAGGGCGTGAAATCCCCCTGCTGGCGGGCGTTGACCCCTGCGCCTTGCTCCAGGAGCGCCCTGGCGATCGGCAGGTTCTGGCTGGCGACCGCCGAGTGCAGCGGCAGCACCTTCTGTTCGTTATTGGAAGCCGAGTTGACCTCGGCCCCTTTGATCAGCAGGTACTCGACCACCGGCAGGTGGCCGAAGAAGGAGGCCAGGCCGAGAGGCTGGAAGCCGTCCAGGGCGAAGGCATTGGCCTGGTCGGGGTCCGCTTCGACCAGCTCGGCCACGCGCAGGAGATCGCCCACCGCGGCCGCCTCGAAGATGTTCGTGCGGCTTGCTTGGGCAGCGATCTCCTGGGCAAGCTCGTTGTGTCCATAGTAAGCTGCCAGCAGGATAGCCGAGAGGCCGTTTTCAACTCTCGAGTTCGCCAGGGAGGCGTCCTGGGCCAGCAGTTCCGCAACCTTATCTCGATCGCCTGCCTTGACTGCTTCCAGAAATGTTTGCTCAGTATCCATTCGCTTTTCCTCACTCGATCTTCTCAGGTTTCGCCTGGTAGGTTGCCATATTGCGGATCGTCAAGTTATCTCTGTGACTTTCTCATTACCCGTTTGAAGACAACGCTTAATAATATTCCAGATATTATCAGAGCAGTCCAGTTAATCGAGATTGCCACGATTTCAAATAGATATTCTCGGTTAATTCCATAATAAATAGAAGATATCACCAAAGAGATTATTGTCAGAATAAAACTGAGGATGAATATCCATCGAATAGCTCTATCTATCCTGTTCGGTCCCGAAAAAACCGGAGCTAAGAAGAGGAAGGCAGCACTCATAAAAAGATAGCCGATTTCTTCAAGGGCAATAAAGATTCCATGCGGATTAAACTGGGTTATTAGCGCAATTCCGTCGGTTTCCCCGTTTGCAAGGCTAGGTGGTATCACAGATACCTGAACGAAATAGTCAATGATCAGCACCGCCGCCGAAACCAGGGCAAAGGATAATCCAATATGGCTGAAGATCTTTTTCTCCTGTGGGGCGTGATAGTG
>DATDRQ010000335.1:0-3212 GCA_035291645.1 Anaerolineales bacterium | reverse complement strand
TCGACTGGGGTGCCATCGTCGGCGAAAACGGTGCGTTCTTTGTACAGGATCGGTGCCCCTTCCTCGATCTCCATCAACTCGGCCAGCTCTTCATCGGCTTCGCGCGCTTCCAGCTTCTGTTCGGCGCTCTTCACCCGGTAGCCATACGTCTCTAAGATCGTCCACAGGTGCTGGGCTTCTAAGGAGTTGAACTCCTCGTCCAAAATTGGAGCAAACAGGTGGTGCGGGATGTGGGCGTCGTGGACGGTGACCGGCACCTCATCGGCGAAGCGCAGGGTGCGGATGCGGATGACCGGATCGCCCTCTTTAAGATAGAGGGCCCTGGCGACCTTCTGTTTGGCCGGGACGACCTCCAGGCACAGGATCACGGCGCGGGCGTTTATGCCCTTGGCGTTGGAGCTCTCGAAGAAGTTGGTCAGGCGGCTGTGATCACGCTCGACATGGGGGAATGAAACGAAGGTTCCGACTCCATGGCGCCGGTATAACAATCCTTCTTCGATCAGATCGGTGATCCCCTGGCGAACGGTCATGCGGCTGACGCCGAACTGGGCAGCCAGCTCATCTTCGGATGGGAGCTTTTCTCCGTAGATCAATTCTCCCTGGCGAATCTTATCCCGCAATGACTCGCGAATTCTGACGTAAAGGGGGATGCCTTCGGTTCGAGCCAGATCTCTCATGGATGGAACTCGGACTAAATTGGTCAGAATATCTAGACGTATAGATATCTATATTTTAATGATTTTTTTACTTTTGTAAAGACCCAATTTTCGGGATAAACCGTGACTGGAGGTGCATATTGCGGTGGTTAGAGGGGCATTGAATGAAAAGAATCACGATTGGGGGCATTTATGGTAAAATTCGCGCCGTTACCAGCAGGTCGTATGCCCTGTTTGGAGGCAATTACACAGCTCATATAACCCCCTGGTGCTAGCCGCGGTTACGCGGCAGCGCTTGAATTCGGAGCTTTTATGCAGAATGACTGGCTCTTTATCGGGATATTCCTGATCCTTGCCCCGGTCTTCCCAGGGCTTGCCCTGCTTATCCCGCGGTTGATCGCTCCGAAGAAACCAAACCCCCTGAAATCTCAGACCTACGAGTGTGGCATCGAGACCTACGGCGATACCTGGGTCCAGTTTAAAGCCCAGTACTATATCTTCGCCCTGGCCTTTCTGATCTTCGACGTCGAGATCGTGTTTCTCTACCCGTGGGCGGTGGCTTTCGATCAATTGCCGTTGTTTGCTGTGATGGAGGGAGTCATCTTTATCCTCATCCTGGTCGTCGGGCTATTGTACGCCTGGCGAAAAGGCATCCTGGAGTGGGTGTAAGCCGATCAGAAAAGGAAAAATGAAAAGGCTGATGGATGATCTCCTTCAGCCTTTTTGTGCGGGTACGACCGGCGTATTGCAGCGCTAGAGGAGTCGTGTTATGGGTGATCCAATAAACCTGATAGGAGATTGGTTGAGGAACTTGATGACCGGCTGGGGATTACCGGAAAACCTGGCGACCTTCATCCTGACCGTGATGGGGGTAGTGGTCATGGCGAGTTTCCTGTTAATCCTCGACATCGCCCTGGTGTGGTTGGAGCGCAAGGTGGTCGCCCGCTTTCAGGACCGCATCGGGCCGAACCGGTTGGGGCCGTTTGGGATAATCCAGCCGTTCGCCGACATTATTAAACTGTTGATCAAAGAAGATATCACGCCTCAAGGGGCGGACCGGATCATTTACAACATCGCCCCGCTTTTTGCACTGGCGACCGTGCTGATGATGTGGGCGGTGATCCCGTTTGCGCCTACCATCCTGGGCGCGGATGTAAACGTGGCGGTGCTGTACATCGTGGCAACCGGCGCGGTCGGGACGCTGGGCGTGATCATGGCGGGCTGGGCCTCGAATAATAAATACGCCCTGCTGGGCGCCTTCCGTACGGTTGCCCAGATGGTTTCCTACGAAGTGCCAATGGTGATCGCCCTGTTGATCCCGGTCCTCCTGGCGCGCTCGATGGGGCTGCAGGCGATCGTCGATGCCCAGCAACCCTGGTTCATCCTGGTCGCCCCGCTGGCAGCGGCCATCTTCCTGGTGACCTCGATCGCCGAGCTGGGGCGGGCTCCCTTCGACATCAACGAGGCCGAATCGGAGATCGTGGCTGGTTTCCACATCGAATATACCGGGATGAAGTTTGGGTTGTTCTACGCCGGGGAGCTGCTGCACGCCCTGACGGTCTCGGCGCTGGTCTCGACACTTTTCCTGGGCGGCTGGCGCGGCCCGTTCGTTGACCAGGTACCGATCCTGGGCGTCTTCTACCTGTTCGTTAAGGCTTTCCTGATTTATTACGTGATTATGTGGATCCGCTACTCGTTTCCACGCCTGCGCATCGACCAGATGCTGGGCTTCAGCTGGAAGTTCCTCACCCCGCTTGCGCTGGTGCTCCTGATCCTGACCGCCATCCTGGATAAGGCCATGGAAGGGGCGACCCCGCTGGTCTACACCCTCGTCATGCTGGGGATGAACATCTTGCTCGTCTGGGCGACGGTGCAAGTGTTACGCACCTACGCCCGGGTGGAGCGCCGGCGGGTCGCAGAGCGGCGCCCGGTGGCGACGGCGACCGAGGCGGATTTCAAAGAACTGATCGGACAGGAGTAGGGGTATGTCGGTTTACCAAATCGTCTTCCTGATCACCGCTGTCGTCACCCTGGGCGCAGCGGTGATGGTGGTCTCCGCCCGCAGCCTGGTGCACTCTGCCCTGTGGCTGATCCTGGCGCTGTTCGGGGTGGCGGTGACCTTCGCGCTGCTTAGCGCACCATTCTTCACCGTCGTGCAGGTGGTGATCTACATCGGGGCGATCTCGATCCTGATGATCTTCGCCATCATGCTGACCCGGCGGGTGATGCAGGACACCGGCCCGGGCGTGAACCAGGGCTGGTGGATGGCGCTGCTGCTATCCTTCCTGCTGTTCGGCGGGCTGGCCTGGATGTTAAGCACCTGGGAGGGTTTCGGGACGGCGCTGCCGGCGCTGCCAGAGGGAGTCGACCAGGTCAAAGCGTTGGGCGTGGCGCTGGTCTCGCCGAACGCCTACGTACTGCCCTTCGAGGTGGCCTCGGTGCTGCTGCTGGCGGCTTTGATCGGGTCGATCGTAGTCGCCTGGGAGAAGAAGTGATGGTCACATTATCTTACTACCTGATATTCGCGGCGGCGCTATTCTGCATCGGGATGTACGG
>DATDRQ010000334.1:0-5780 GCA_035291645.1 Anaerolineales bacterium | reverse complement strand
TAGAGGCCGGCGATGACTTCGGCGTCGCCAGCCTGGGCGCGCCGGATCAATTCAGTGTTGATATCCATCATCAGGTTCTCACGAATCATGGCTTCTCCCATACCGGCTGCTGTCTACACAATATAAAACGTATTCAGCCGGATAAAAGAGTCGCCAGACTTTCAGGATCGAAAGGTTACCTTTCGATCCCTGATAACTCCCCGCTGTTCATTATAGCCGGAAATTTCTAACCGCTTTTCGCAATATTCTTCTTTTCAGGCGTGTTCTCACCAGGTGGGTTTTGTTCGGTTTATCTCTCCCTGATTTCAATCTAAAAGGATACAATAGCGCAGATATTTGCACGTGTAACATTCCGATTATTCAAACGTTTTTATAAAGTGAGGAAGGCGGGTGGGTCGCTTTTTTGTCCATCTTGCTTATCCGGATAGTCTGTGTAAATCGACAAAGCGATCCGCCGGTTCGCCACTCCTGTTGAAGGGCAAACCGAATCGCTAGGGGAGCCTTATATTGAGAAGTTACGCATTTGAGGGTGAAATTGGGGGTTTTTGGGCGGGCGGAGCCCGCCCAAAAACCCCATTCTCCTACCAACTGCGTAAGTCCCAATATTTATAAAAGGGAGGAAAATCCCGTGAGCGAGCATCTGGCGCTTTTCATTGATTTCGAGAACATCGCCATCTGGGCCGGGGAGAAGTTTTTTGACTTCGACCTGACTCGCCTGTTGGAATACCTGCGTGGCCGGGGACGTGTCGTGGTGAAGCGCGCTTACGCCGACTGGGGGCGTTTCAACAAGTACCAGGAGGAGATGCTCAACAACTCCATCGATCTGATCCAGATCTACAGCGTGCGCGGTTCCAAGAACCGCGCCGACATCCGCCTGTCGGTGGATGCCTTCGAAACCACCATCACTCACCCGGAGATCGACACGATCGTGGTCGTTTCCGGGGACAGCGACTTTGGCATCCTGGTCACCCGGCTGCGCGAGTACGGTCGCTACGTGCTCGGGATCGGTCCGCGTGATATCACCCACACGCTGTTGGTGAAATCGTGTGACGAGTTCGTCTTCCTGGAGACGATCTTCAGTGCGCCGCAGGCAGCCCAGGCTGCTTCCAGCCCTGACCAGGCTGAAGCTCGCCAGCTGCTCATCCGGGCGATCTCTGCGTTCGGCCAACGCGGCGAGCTGCCTGTGCTGGCTGCCAAACTCAAACACACTATGCTGTCCATCGATCCAACTTTTAATGAGGCCAACTTCGGATACGTGCAGTTCAAGGCCTGGCTGGAAGCCAACCAGGATGTCGTCCGCCTGCATTTCAAAGATCTGCAGCTGTACGTCACCCCGAGAGATTTCGGGGCGCCGGCCAACGGTCAGCTGGTCACTCCCGCCGTGCTGGGACCGGCTTCCCGGCTGCCCGCTGCACTGCCGGTCCAGGCGCCGCCAGACGCATTTACCCATTACCAGCGGCTCTATAACAAGATGGTTGGTTCCCCGCTCAGCGTGCGCCGGGATGTGCTGCGCGATATCTATCGCGAACTGACCGAACATCCCGGTCTACGCACCCCAGACGAGCTGTTGGATATGCTGCGCCAGCGCTATAGTGATGAGGGGCTGGCGCGCAGCCGGGCCAGCCTCCAGAAGATCTACCAGATGGGTTTTCGCCAGCGCGCCTATGATTTCGATGGGAAAGTGTCCATGCACACGCAAATCCGCCTGGTGGACGATATCTTCAGTGAAGCCGGTTTCATCCGCCGCACCGAATCCGGTTTCGTCTATGCCATCCTGAATAACGGGTTCGAGATCGACCTGGCGGAGATCGCCGGCGTGCTGGTGGAGGACTGCGAGCAGACCGAGTACGTGCAGAGCCTGCTGGACGACCTCGAGCAGCGCAATCTGATCGAGCGCATCGGAGAAGATTACCACTTGCCCGGGAGCAGTGCGGTTCCTTTCCGCACTGATCCCTACCTGGACGGGATCTTCCGGGATATCGAAGCGGTCGAGGTCCCGCCTGAGGCGCCGATCGGCGTCGAGGCGGCGCATAGCGTTGCCCGCACCGCGCTGGTGCAGCACTCCCAGGACTTCGAGGCCTCGGTCAAGAGCTACCTGGCGGCCTGCCGCATCATGTTAGATGCTTTTACGGACAAGGAACCGAACGCCAGCCTGGAAGACCTGCGCTGGTTGATCGCTTCCTATGCCTCCGCAAAGGCCGGCGAGCTGTCCCAGGTCGAGCACGATTACCGGGGAGCGCGCAATTACTACCTGGCCTTCTTCGCCCTGGTACAGGAGGATGATCCCCTCTGGGATCGCATGCGCGGGCTGATCAACCCGATGCTCTCCTACTACTGGTTGAATCTGTACCGGGAAGAGGGTTTGATCTACGAGCCTTTGAAATCCCCGGCCAGCATCGCCGTCCAGCTGGCGACCAGCGAGAATGAGAAGCTGCGCCAGAAGTGGCTGGAATCCACCCAGGCTCTGGCAAGCATCAACCCGGGCCTGCTGCGGCGTATCGCCGCCCAGATCGAACTGCTCACCGGTGTACAGGAGAGCGAGCAGGTCGCCAGCCAGATCGACCGCATGCTGGAGGCCTCCGCCCCGATGGCGATGTCCTAGCCGATTGGCTGGCCTCACCCTGCCGATCTCGCTCACGGTGGACCGCTTGCAACGGCCCGCCTTTTTTTTCGCAAATGCCCGGTATTTTGCATGTAACCTTTCGGCCTGGGGTGCATCTAATCCTGTTGAGAAACCAACATTACGAAACGGAGTAAGTTATGCCGATATTCGAATTCGTCTGTACGAGTTGTGGCGAATCCTTCGAGGAGCTGATGCGCAGCGCCAGCGCGGTCGAAGAGGCGATCTGCCCATCCTGCGGCAGCAGCCAGGTGAAGAAGCAAATTTCCACCTTTTCAGCGCGCCTCTCCGGAGCAGGTTTCACCAGCAATTTTCCGAGCGCCTCCGCCTCGTGCTCAACGAGGTCTACCTGAGGTATTTGAAAAGGTATCCGGCCGTGTGCCGGAGGAATCGCTGGGGCTGGCTGCCGGGGAAAACCGATGCCAGCCCCGGTTTGATTTAATGACACCGCGCCTCGCTCCCTTTCTTGTTGACCCACCCTGGCGTACAATATTCCCATGGCAAACCTGGTACATCCTGGGGTGCAGCCGCCCGGTCAGGCCGCCACCGCCCGGCCTTTCTTGAAGTGGGCGGGCGGCAAGAGCCAGCTGCTGGCCCAGCTCCAGGCGCACTTCCCACCCGATCTGGCTTCCGGGAAAATCAACCGCTACGTGGAGCCTTTCGTTGGCAGCGGGGCGGTTTTTCTTCGAATAGTGCAGGAGCACGCCATCGACCAGGTCCTGCTGTCTGACCTCAACCCGGAGCTGATCCTGCTTTACAGGACCATCCAGCAAAATGTCGAAGGTGTGGTGGCAGCTCTGGAGAGGCTGCAGTCCAGCTACCTGGAACTCGACGAACCCGGCAGGCAGGCCTTCTACTACCGGCTTCGCAGCCAATATAACACCGGGCGAGGCCGGTCGAATTTTGAGCGGTATTCGACCGGGTGGGTGGCGCGCACCACCCAGGCGCTGTTCCTCAACCGCACCGGCTATAACGGCCTGTTCCGGGTCAACCGCCGGGGGGAATATAACGTGCCGTTCGGACGCTACAAGAACCCGCGCCTGCTGGACCCCGCTAACCTGCGCGCCGTCGCCCACCTGCTGCAGGGCGTCCGCCTGGAGTACGGCGACTTCGCGCAGGGCGAGCATTTCGTTGATAGACACACCTTTGTCTACTTCGATCCGCCATACCGGCCGGTCAGCCGCACGGCCAACTTCACGCATTACGCCCGGGAGGTCTTCGGCGACGCCCAACAGCTGCGGCTGGCCTCTTTCTACCGGGCGCTGGACTTAAAAGGCGCCCGCCTGATGCTGAGCAACTCGGACCCCCAGGATATAAACCCGACGGACGATTTTTTCCAGCAGGCTTACAACGGATTTCGCATCGAGCGCCTGAGAGCCAGTCGTAATATCAACAGCAATCCGGAGCGGCGCGGCCCGATCTCTGAGCTCCTCATCCTGAACTACTAATCCCGGTGTTCCCGGCCTGCCAGATTGGCTGTCGGACTCGGAACGATCCGGGTTCGACATGCGAGCGGACCCATTCCGCTTATCTCGGCTATAATTCTTGAAATGGCTGCCATGAAGTGGGTGGATGACGGATATTACGTGACCGAGAGCCGTGACCTGCGCGAAATTCGCCGCGTCCTGATCCTGACCATGCTGCTGAATTTCGCCGCTACGGCGGTCAAACTGGCTGCCGGGCTGGCGACCGGCGCGCTGAGCGTGATCGCCGACAGCCTGGACAGCCTGTTCGACGGGCTTTCCAACCTGATCGGTTTAGCCGGGCTGTACGTGGCCGCCAAACCCCCGGATGCCGACCATCCTTACGGGCACCGCAAGTTCGAGACGATCGCTGCGCTGAGCATCGCCTTCCTGCTTTTTATGACCGTCTTCCAGCTGTTGCAGGTAGCCTGGGAGCGCTGGAACAGCACCGCAGTCCCCGACGTGAATATCTGGACGGGGATTGCCATGCTGGTAGGCATGCTGATCCAGGGCTTTGTCAGCGTCTACGAGTTGCGCCAGGGGCGCAGTCTGCACAGCGAAGTGCTGGTAGCGGACGCCCTGCACACGCGTGCCAGCATCCTGGTGTCGTTCTCGGTGCTGGTGGGGCTGTCGCTGGTCCGCCTGGGTTTTCCGAAAGCCGACCCGCTGCTGGCGGCGTTTGTGGCCCTGATGATTGCCAAGATCGGTGTGGACATCCTGCGCGAGACGCTGCCGGTGCTGGTAGATCGGGCGGCGGTTGACCCGCGACAGATCGCCGGGGAGGTGGAGAAGGTGGGTGGGATCGAATCCTTCCACCGGGTGCGCAGCCGGGGCGCCTCGGGGGATGCCGCCGTCGATCTGCATATCCGGGTTTCCCCTGAAAAGAGTCTGCAGGAGGCCAATGCCATCGCCGACGAGGTGCGCCGCCGCCTGCTGGCCCTGGAAGGGATCAGCGACGTGACTGTCCATCTCGAGGCGCAGCGCCCGCTCGAGCCGGACGCAGCGGACCTGTTCGCCACGGTGAAGCTGGCCGCCAACGAGCTCGGCCTGACCATCCACGAGGTCTGGGCGCACCGCCGCCAGCAGAACCTGTACCTTGAGATGCACGTCGGAGTGGACCCCCAATTGACCCTCGGAGAGGCGCACGAGCGCGTAGACCGGTTAGAGCAGGTGCTGAAAGAGCGCCTCCCGCAGGTCACAGGAGTACACACCCATATCGAACTCGCCACGACCGAAGTGGTAACGGACGACCCGCAGCCTTTCGAGTTGGAACGCAAGGTGCGCCTGGTGGTCGATGAGGTCATCGCCGGGTTCCCGGCCCTGTCCCGGCCGCATAATTTATGGCTGCGGCGTAATCCGGCGGACGGTAACAAGATCTACCTTTTCCTGGAGTGCACCATTGCCCCGGAAACGCCGGTCGTGGAGGCTCACCGCCTGGCCTCGCAGCTGGAGCTGGAGCTCAGCCGGCGCATCGAGGAGGTGGCGGAGGTGTCCGTTCACCTGGAACCTCCCGACCAGGATTAAATCTGGGTGTGCCTGGGAACCGGAACGAGCCGTTACTCGACAGGCTGCAATGGGGTGATGGCCTGGGCCTGCTCGTTCGGTACGACGATCAGCATGATCAGGTAGCCGAGCAGGAACGCCCCGGCAAAACCGAGCAGCGATCCGACCACGAATAGCACGCGCACCAGGGTCGG
>DATDRQ010000333.1:0-8581 GCA_035291645.1 Anaerolineales bacterium | reverse complement strand
CTCCCCGAACAGAAAGATGTCGCCTTTTACGCCAATGTTTACGATCTGGCGGGGAATTGGACGGGAGCCGGCGCCTGGGATCTGGGGATCGATCGCACCCCTCCGGTGACCGGTCTGGACGACTTGCAGGATCAGCAAGCCAGCAGCGCGGTCCCCTTGAAATGGACGGGGAGTGACAACCTTTCCGGGGTGGACCATTTTGACCTGCAATGGCAGATCGGGAGCGGTTCGTGGGAAAAGGTATCCCCGGAACCCGCTGGTGCAAGCTCGGATTTGTGGTTCATCGGAATACCAGGGGTGAACTATGGTTTCCGCATTCGCGGGGTAGATCAAGCCGATAATGCCGAAGCCTATCCGGCCTCGGCTGAAACCCGGACGAATATCCCCTCAGCGGCCGCCCTGTGCTCCTCGCCGGATACCTGGGACAAAGGCAGGAACGACAACTCAGCCAGTGCTGCGGTTTCCATTGTCCTGAATTCACCGTCTCGATCCCATAATTTCTGCAATCCTCTGGTTGGAGACCGTAATAACGACGAGGACTGGATCAAGTTCTCTGTTCAGGCAGGCCATACTTACAACCTGCGAGCCGTTCCATCTGCGGAAATGACGGCAGTCATCCTTGACCTGTACGGTTCAGATGGCGCCGCCCCGATTATTACCGCCGAACCAACCGGGTTTGGCCGCCCGACCCAAGTACAATGGACCGCGGATCAGGACGGAATTGTTTATCTGCGCGCCCGCCATCAGGATGGTCGGGTGATCGGGAATGCAGTCGCTTATCTGCTCGGCGTAAGGGAAATGATTTCCCTCTTCCTCCCATTGATCGACAGTTGACCTGCAAACAAGCCCGATGGGAACGATGGTATACTTTGCCTGCCTGGTTAAAGGATACACATAAGGCCCCGCCATTCCCTTGAAACTCATCATCCAGATCCCCTGCTATAACGAAGAGCAGAATATCCTCCAGACCGTACAGGCATTACCGACCCGATTGCCCGGCGTGGACACACTTGAATACCTGGTAGTAGACGACGGCAGCCAGGATCATACGATCGAGGCCGCCAGGCAGGCTGGCGTTCATCATATTCTCCAGCTCCATCGTCATCTCGGTCTGGCAGCCGCGTTCATGGCAGGTTTAGAGAACAGCTTGAAGCTGGGGGCGGATATTATCGTCAACACGGACGCCGATAACCAGTACAACGCCGAGGATATCCAGCACCTGGTCAACCCGATCCTGGCAGGCCGGGCGGATATCGTCGTCGGGGACCGGGGCGTGGCTAAGCTGGCGTCTTTTTCACCATTAAAACGGCTGTTACAGCGGCTGGGGAGCTGGGTGATCGGCCGGGCGTCCGGGCTGGATACCCCGGATGCTACCAGCGGATTCAGGGCGATTTCACGGGAAGCCGCCATGCGCACTCTGGTGCTGAGCGATTATTCCTACACCCTGGAAACCCTGATCCAGGCCGGCGCCCACCGTATGGCGATCGAATACATACCGGTGCGCACCAATGCCCAGACCCGGCCTTCCCGCCTGATGCGCAGCATGCCGGATTACCTGGCAAACTCCGGCGCCACCATCCTGCGCTCCTATACGATGTACCGCCCGCTGCGGGTGTTTTCGATCCTGAGCCTGGTATTGATCTCGGGTGGTCTGGTCTTGAGCCTGCGCTTTCTGTACTTTTATCTGATCGGGCAGGGCTCTGGTCACATCCAGTCGGTTATCCTGGCTGCCGTGCTGTTGATCGTCGGCTTTCAGGTCTTTCTGATCGGCCTGGTGGCAGACCTGATCGGCTTTAACCGTAAGATTCTAGAGGATTTGCTCTACCGCCTGCGGCGGATCGAACTGGAAGGTGAGCATTTTAACCATCGGGCGCCTGAAGAGGAAGGGGAGGAAGTGTACCCGTAGCGGCTCCATCGAATGCCAACAATTTTCTGACAACGACTTCCCTACCTGGCAGCTACAACGCATGATCTATCCAAGATGGATTTATTGGCTGGTCCTGCTCCTTCCGGCGCTGGTTGCCTGCGCTCCAGTGACCCGCAGCGAGCAGCCAGCACGCCCTGATCTGGTATCCTTGGGGGCCAGGCAGTCAGTTGGCCAGTCTTTTCTTTCCCGCTATGATGGTCTGGCGGCCGTGGAGGTCTATCTCGATCCCCAGGACCAGATCCAGGGAAACTTGTTCTTCCACTTGAAAGAGGATTCGAAGAGCCAGCAAGACATCCGCACCGTGAGCCTGCCGATGCCGGGCATTACCCGGCCTGGTTTCCACCGTTTCGAGTTTCAGCCCATTCCAGATTCTGGCCTGAAAAGTTATTACTTTTTCCTTCACAGCGATAGCCGCGATGGAATAAAAGTAGGCACTGCCGGAGAGGATAGCTACCTGAGTGGTGCCCAATACCTGAACGACCTGGCGGTCAACGCACAGACCTCTTTTCGCCTGGTATATCACCCGGTTCCGTTGCTCCAAGGGCTACTCTTTGAAGGTTTAAGCTGGTTTTTTTACCTCCTTGCCGGGCTATTCTTATTCATCCTTCCTGGATGGGCCATATTAAGCTGGTGCTCGCCCGGTTGGGATTCGAATACCTGGGCGGTAAAATTCACCTGGTCGATTGGTGTTAGCCTGCCGATCTACCCTGTGCTGTTCTTGTGGACCGATACCATCGGCGTGCATCCAGGCGCAGCGTATGCCTGGCTTCCCCCGCTCTCGGCGATCGTTGCCATCATTATTCGATATCGAAGTCATTTACTCAGCCGTATTATGGCTATGCGCAATGATCCGCTCCGGTTTACCCCCATTTCTCTGCCTGCCGCACTCCCCATCGCCGATCTGGCCTTCCTGCTGCTGGCGGGAGGAATCTTCCTGTCACGTTTTTGGCCGGTCCGCACCCTCACGGCGCCCATGTGGGGTGATTCCTACCAACACACCATGATCTCCCAGCTACTGGTCGACAATCAAGGCCTGTTCCGAAGCTGGCAACCGTACGCCGATTTGCTTTCCTTTACCTATCATTTCGGCTTCCATTCCCTGGTCGCGGTTTTTCATTGGGTGACCGGCCTGTCACTTGCCCAGGCTACTTTATGGACTGGCCAGATCATTAACGCATTGGCTGTCTTAGCCCTGTACCCGCTCGCCGCGCGCCTGGGTCGCAGCCCCTGGGCCGGGGTTTTCGCCGTCCTCCTGGCAGGGTCACTCTCTCAGATGCCGATGTTTTACACCAACTGGGGACGGTATACACAACTCGCTGGCCAGGCGATCCTGCCGGCCGCGGTCCTCATAGCCTGGGATATCTTTGAAAAGCCACGCAGTGGCTGGCGTCCTTACCTGCTCGCCTGGGTCGTTTTCGCAGGCCTGGCGCTTACCCATTATCGCATCCTGATCTTCGCCGTCTTATTCTTCGTTGCTTATTTCATCCTGAATTACAGGCGCATGGAAGTTTTTGAATTCATGCGCGCGGCTTTCCTCCAGGCAGCCGGAGCCGGGCTCCTGTTCTTACCCTGGTTCGTGCGTGTGTTCGGGGGAAAGCTGCCGTTAATCTTTCGCGCCCAGCTCACCACTCCTGCCAGCCAGATCTCTGTATTTACCGAGCAGTACAATTCGATCGGAAACTTATTCACTTACCTTCCGGCGTTCTTGTGGCTACTCCTGCCGGTCGCATTGGCCTTCGGGTTCTGGCGCAGGGAGCGAAGCCTGGCGTTGGTGAGCCTGTGGTGGTTCCTGATCTTCCTTTCTGCAAATCCCCAGTGGTTCAACCTGCCTGGCAGCGGGGCGATCAGTAATTTCGCCGTGTTAATCGCCGCCTACATCCCGGTCAGCCTGATCCTGGGTTCCGCCGGTGGTTGGGCTATGGAAACCATCGACTCATCCCAGACTGGTCATGAATCAGATTCCCTTGATAATCGGCCGTTCCGAGAGTTTTTTTTCCGATGGAGCCAGATTATTGTCCTGCTGGCGGTCCTGCTCGCCAGCTTGTGGGGAGCACGCCTGCGGCTCCGGGAGGTCCAGCCAGCCGAATTCGCCCTGGTAACCTGGCCGGATGAGCACGCGGCAGCCTGGATTCGAGAAAATGTCCCTGAGGATGCCCGTTTCCTGGTAAACTCGTTCTTCGCATATGGCGAGACATCTATCGTAGGTTCCGATGCTGGCTGGTGGCTCCCCTTATTGACCGGCCATGCTACATCATTACCTCCGCTTACATACACTTCCGAAAGCGGTCCCAGGCCGGATTACCGGGAATGGGTCAACGACTTGACGGCCGAGATCATGGCGAAAGGAATCGACCACCCAGATGTGCTAGAATCTCTACAATCGAGGAATATTACCCACGTTTATATCGGCCAACAACAAGGCACTGTAAATAATCCAGTGCCGCTCTTAATTCCTAAGATCATGCTTGCCTCCCCTCATTTCACGCCCATCTATCACCAGGACAGAGTTTGGATCTTCAAAGTCAACCAAACCAGCAAATGAGCTTGTCATGGCTGATAAAGATGAATTGAGCGAGCGCGAGCGAGAAATTCTCAACCTGGTGGCGACGGGGGCCAGTAATAAAGAGATCGCCAACCAGCTCTATATCAGTACGAATACCGTCAAAGTTCACTTGCGGAATATTTTTTCAAAAACTGGCGCCACTTCCAGGACCGAAGCGGCGATGATCGCCATCAGTACAAGATTAGTGGATGTGGACCGAATCGAACACGGAGAGAGTAATGAAGACAATTCTAACCATGCATTGGGCGGGTACGTAGAACCCAGATCTAAATACCGGGTTTTACTCGAACAAAGATCCACAAGAATTGTTTTAGCGATCATTGCAAGCCTGGGAATTCTAGTGCTTATTCTTTATCTCGGATTTTTCCGTCAGCCAAACCAGATTTCCGCCGGTTCACCCAATTTATCGACCATTCCCAGATGGCAAGAACGATCACCTTTGCCAACCGCACGGCAAGGTTTAGCGGTTGCAGCTTATGACGAGAAAATATTCGCAATAGGTGGAGAAACAGCCCAGGGAGTCACAGGCATTCTCGAGCAATACAATCCGGCGTCGGACCGCTGGACTGAACTGTCTCCCAAACCTGAACCCGTGACAGAGATCGGCGCCGCTGTCCTGGGTGGGAAAGTCTACGTACCGGGAGGCCGGCTCAGCTCGGGCGGAACGACGGATGTTCTCGAGATCTACGAACCAGGTACAGATAAATGGACCAGGGGCGCCTCATTACCACACGCCATATCCGCTTATAGCTTGGTCGCCTACGAGGGGAATATGTATCTATTCGGAGGCTGGGACGGCGTCAATTATCTCCGCACGGTCTTCGAATATAATCCCACAACGGATCAGTGGACTGAAAAAACCCCGATGCCGACCGCAAGGGCCTATACCGGGGCGACGGTAGCGGGTGGAAAAATCTTCGTGATGGGGGGCCTTAACGGGGAGCAACCTTTAGATGTGAACGAAGTCTATGTCCCATTTAAGGAGACTGGAAGTGAACTCGCCTGGACGTCCGCTTCACCGATGCCCGAAAACCGTTATGGTTTCAGTGCATTGACCATCGCCGATTTAATCCTGGTTGTAGGCGGCGTGAGTGAAAACGACGAGATTATCAGCAACCTGGAATATAACAACGTGACGGATAACTGGAGAGAAGTCGAGCCTCCCATAGAACAAACCTGGTCGTTCTTAAGTGGGGCGCCCTTAGGCACCACCTCTTACATGATGGGAGGGAGTATTAATGCTACCCCAACCTCGAAGAACATCGCCTACCAGGCTTTGTATAACCTTAATGTACCTATCGTCCGTTAATATTTGAACTCAAGCAAGGTTCCTGACAGGCCGCCCGAATAGACCCTCGGTCGTACCAAGCCAGGTAGGCTGGACAAGCCTCCATTCTCGATTGAAACAATCTTTGGTAGTTATCCACACAGCCCGGGCGAATATATAGATCGCCGAGAACCATCGCCTTACGATGGAAGGATCGCTCCAATAAAAGCGCGCTCGTCCCCAGGATTGATAGTAACGCATCTGGGGTTTTTCATTTTTAGAACTCAGCGAGACCTTATGCCACATATCCGCCAGAGGGTCCACCCAGATCTCGAAGCCCGCCTGCCTGACCCTGCGGCAGAAGTCGGCATCTTCGAAATACATAAAATAGCGTTCATCGAACAATCCAACATGCTCGAACACCTCGCTTCGCACCAGCATACCGCAGCCGGTCGTATAGGAGACTTGAAAAGGCTCCCGAGAATGCCGGGCCAGGAAACTTGCGGATAGCGGGTAGATAAACGGCAACCAGGGATGCTCCCGGTCGCCGAAGCGCCAGATCCTCCCCGGATCAGCGTGGTAATAGATCACCGGGCCTACGATACCCGCGCCAGTCTTCGTTTCTGCTGTACGAATTAATTGCTTGAGTAAGTCAGGGGAAACAACCGTATCGTTGTTCAAGAAGAAAATGGATCGAACGCCATCCACCAACAATTGGCGAATAGCCGCGTTGACTCCCCCGGCAAAACCGAGATTGCGGTCATTTTCGATGATCTCGACTAATTCGCTAAATCGAGAACGTAAGATCCTGACCGAGCCATCGGTGGAGGCATTATCGACGACGACGATGCGGACACCTTCTGGCAATCCCACCTGGAGCGATTCGATGCAGGCGATTGTATCGTATGGTAAATTCCAATTCAGGATAACAACTGCGAGGGGGGAAATTGCAGAGTTGGCTGCGTGCCTTGACATGGGTGCTGTCGATATGTCTTACCGACCGATCCCTTCATGGATTTTCAGGGATGGGCAGCTCATCGTAATTAATCTCTCCAAGTTCGACCAGCTCGCCTGCCTTCACTTCGATCAACAAAGGATTCTCACCATCCGGCTCGAATAACAGAAAGGAGCTGAGCACTGTATCCAGGATCAAGCCATACCGGCCTGGCTGGATGTTCGAGAACACAAATTGTCCCTCTCCGTTGGTGTAAGCGCGTGGCGAGTTCGACCGGTCATAGGAAGCAACCCTCTCCTGACCTTCGTCATCCACCATCACTTCCGCCAGATAGATCATCAGGTCCGAGACCGGTTTTTCATTGACCAGAATAAGTCCAACCACACCCCCGCTACCCGGCTTGGGAGTTGGGACCGGGCCAGGTGTAGCATAATTGAAGGCCAGGTCTGAACCGCCTGGAGCCGGGTAGGCGTCATCGGGCGGTGGCACCTCGGATGGCGCCGGGTAACCACTCCCTGCCGGTCCGGTTGTGACCGGGACATCTGTCCCGGACAGGTCTGGCAGGGGAAGACCGGAGCAACCTGCCAGGAAGAAGCCACAAGTCAGGATGATGAAGTAAATAAATTTCATTAGAGGTATTCACTCAGCTTCGTAAGATCGTTATCAAACATGCGAGAGGGGCGACGATGGATCGCCCCTCTCGCAATACTTGAGCAAATTCTGCTTCACTAAGGCGCTGGTGTGACGTTAATCCCTTCGTAAACCAGGAGCTGGTCCAATGAGCCGCTCGGGCCCAACTCGTTGACCACCGCAATGATCTTGCCATCCCCGCTGGCCGTGCAGGTTCCAGAGCCGACGTAGCCAGAGCTTATCTGGCCGTTCTGCAGAGCGTTGAGCGCCTTCCCCGGGGCCAGTGTGGCAGAGGCCGTGTAACCGGTATTCGTAAAGGTGCAATTTACTGTGGTTTGTGCACTTCCAACGTTCATCACGTTGAAGCCCGTCCAATAACCGCTGTTGCGGTCCATGATCAAAGGCATCACGACCTTGCCTGTGGCCGCATCCGGGTCGAAACCGCCGTAGGCTTCTCCGTTCAGCCCGAGAATGTGCTGGTTCGCAACCGCCACCAGGGGCTGGTCGTTGCTGTTGCCGGTTACTCTGGCCGAGCCGATGAAGCGGGCGATCGCGCAGTTTTCACCGGGAGCACTGCCGGTGAAGGCCCGCAGGGCGAAGGTGCGCGATTGGCCCGCAGGAACGCTTTGCTGCTCGGTGCAGGCCTGCCCGGCGCTGGCCGGTGTGTAGGAAACGGTCACGTTGGTAGCCTGGTCGCCGGTGTTCTGGATCTGGATACCGGTCGTATAACCGCTGTTGTTGGTGTTGACCAGCGGCATGACCGGGTTCGTGCTGGCAGTCAGGAAACCGTTGTAGGCGAACATGGTGGTCGGGTTCTCTTCGATCACCGTTACCGCCACGGGCTGGGAGCTGTCAACGGTTGCGGAGAACACGTTCGCCGGGTGGGTTTCGGTGGATTGGTCGAAGGTTCGTGCAGCGCCAGGTTTAATCGAGAATGGACCACTTGATGTGCCGTCGCTGTAATCGACGGTTACAGAGGCGTCCCCAGATGAGGCTGTATTCTGCACGTTGAACCAGGTATCGTAGCCGGAGTTATCCGCCATCAGGAGAGGGATGTTGACTTCCGGGCTGCCGCTGCTGGAGGCGACGAAGGAAGCATTCGCCGAGAAGTTGTTCCCGTGGATGTTGCTGACCGCAGCCACCCGGTTCTCCGAGGCGATCACCACCGATCCGTTAAATCCTTCAGCTACCTGGTTTAACGGAAAATAGGTCTTCGACCCGTTCGCCGCGATGTTGTCG
>DATDRQ010000332.1:0-4115 GCA_035291645.1 Anaerolineales bacterium | reverse complement strand
ATCGACACCGCACTGGCGGCGCATTTCAAATACGGCAGGACGATCTCCGGGCGCGGTATATATATCAAGCCGAAGAGCGAGGTCGATCCCGAGACCGGCAAGATGGACCCTGATTCCACCGAGGCGCATGCCTGCACGGTTGCCGAGGTGGAAGTGGATACCGAGACCGGGGAAGTCACGGTGCTCAGCTTGAAAAGCGCCTACGAAGTGGGCAGGCAGGTCAACCCGGCCCTGGTCGAGGGGCAGATTCGGGGAGGGGCGGTAATGGGGATGGCGCACGCGCTCTATGAAACGACGCAGCCCTATTACCCATCTGTCGAGCACATGCCGGGCAGCTTCAGCGACTACTTGCTGCCGGGACCGTTGGAGCTTCCGGAAATCGAAAGCGTGGTGTTAGAGTACCCCTCGGTAAACGGTCCTTACGGCGTCAAGGGCGTGGGTGAGATGACAGCCAATTCGCCCATCCCGGCGATCGTGAATGCCATCTATAACGCTGTAGGCGTACGTCTCACCAAGATCCCGATTAAGCCTGAGGAAATCCTTCAGGCGCTGGACGAGAAGGATAAGGGGAGAGACTGATTTCCCTGGAATCAGTTGGGCGCGGTTTCCGGACCAGGCAGGCTTGCGCGCAAGCACGCTTGTATGCAAGTGTGTTTGCATGCAAGCACGGATTCGAAGACCGTCGTAGCAAAAAAGACAAGCGACCGCCGGGCCAGGATGGCTTGTACTGGCCCGGTTGGTTATATCCCTATTATGACGCGGAGGTAAAACAATGCTCAAGGTAATCTCGCTATTAAAGAAAAAAGAAGATATTTCGTTCGAAGAGTTCCGCAAGTGGGCGCTCGAAGATCATCCCCATCTGGGAAAGAAACTCCCGGGCATTCGCCATTACCGCATGAGCGTGCTGCTCCAGGAGAACCCGGAATTGCCGTACGAGGCTGTTTCCGAGTTCTGGTTTGACGACAACGAAGCCCGCCTGGCAGCCTTCTCCACGCAGGAAGGAAAAGCCGCCGCAGAGGACGCGGCGGCACATTGTTCGGCGCGGGTGCACTTACTTACGGAGGAAAAGATCATCATCGAGTAGAATATGCAGGTGGCAGAAGAAGAAAAGGTAACACTACCCAGGTTGGTGAGGTTGGTATGAGGGACGTTATCGATGAACTGGAGGCCTGGCGGCAGGCGGGGGAGCGGCTGGCAGTCGCCACGGTGGTGAACACGTGGGGTTCTGCGCCGCGCCCGGTCGGCTCGAAGATGGTCACGACCAGCCGGGGCGGGATCGCCGGCTCGGTAAGCGCCGGCTGCGTCGAAGGGGCGGTGATCGATGAGGGCCAGCAGGTGATCAAGACCAACCAGCCGCGCCTGATGACCTTCGGCGTCGCAGACGAGGAGGCCTGGGGGGTCGGGCTGGCATGCGGCGGAACGATCCAGGTCTTCGTCGAACCGGGTAGCGCCCTCGATGTTATCTATAACGAAGCAAAGGTCTACCTCGAAGAGGGAGAATCCTTCGCAATCGTAAGTACCCTGAAGGGTTCAACAGACCAGCAAAATAAGAAGCTCCTGCTGCCAAAGAACGGTAAATCTATGGGAGACCTGGAGCTGGGTGATTATGCACACCAAGTCCAGGTAAAAGCACTCGAGTTGATCGATCTAGAGCAGTGCGGAGTGGTCGAAATCGGTGAAAACCTGACCGTATTCATCGAAACCTACACTTCACCACCCAGGCTGATCGTCGTTGGAGCCGTTCACCTGGCCGATTCGCTGGTGGCGATGGCTGGACTGGCCGGATTCGAGACCATCGTGATAGACCCGCGCAAAGCATTTGCGACGCATGAACGATTTCCGCATGCAGACCGGCTGATCGTAGGCTGGCCGCAAGAAATTCTGCCCAAACTGGCGTTGGATAGCTCCGCATATATCGTAATCCTGACCCACGATCCAAAGGTGGATGACCCGGCGTTGCAAATTGCCCTGACCAGTGAATGCCGGTACGTTGGGGCGTTGGGGAGCCGGCGCACGAATAACAAGCGGCTCGCACGGCTGCGGAAAGCCGGGATTACCGAGGAGCAGATCCAGAATCTACACGCCCCGATCGGGCTCGATATCGGCGGGAAGACTCCGCAAGAGCTGGCAGTCAGCATCCTGGGCGAGATCATCCAGGTGCGAAATCGAACAGGACAGTTGCAGGTAGCAGAAGCCCGAGAATAAATGCATTTATGAGAAATTCTATCGAAACTGTTCAGCAAGGTATGTTAGCTAATAATTACGTAGCTGACCGGGGCCTGGCTACTATTGTGTACCTCTCCATCCAATTGGGGAGACCGCTCTTCCTGGAAGGCGAGGCGGGAGTGGGGAAAACCGAGCTGGCGAAAGTTCTGGCGAGCATGCTGGATACACGTCTGATCCGTTTACAGTGCTACGAAGGACTGGACGTACATACGGCGATCTACGAGTGGGATTACGCCAGGCAGATTCTGCACCTTCGCCTGCTGGAAGCCAGCCAGGCCGGCCGGGGTGAGATGGAACAGGATCTCTACCAGCGGAACTTCCTGCTGTCCCGGCCATTACTCCAGGCGATCGAGCACCCTGGCGAGCACCCCGCCGTATTGTTGATTGATGAAATCGACCGGGCAGACGAGGAGTTCGAGAGCTTCCTGCTGGAACTTTTATCGGATTTCCAGATAACAATTCCGGAAATCGGCACGATCCGGGCGGAGAAACCGCCGCTGGTCGTGATCACCTCCAACCGGACGCGCGAGGTGCACGACGCTTTGAAGCGTCGCTGCCTTTACCAGTGGATCGACTATCCGAGTTTCGAGGCCGAGTACCGCATCCTGCAGTTGAAGGTGCCCGGGATTCCGGAAAGACTATCCGGCCAGATCGTCTCTGCGGTCCAACAACTGCGCCAGCTCGAGCTCTTCAAGTCGCCTGGGGTGGCTGAGACCTTGGATTGGGCGCACGCCTTATTGGCGATGGACCAGCAGGAGCTCGATGAACACGCCTTGACCGACACACTCGGCGTCCTGCTCAAGTACCAGGATGATATCCAACGCATCCAGGGACCAGTAGCCCGGCAGCTGGTTTCGCAGACCCGTGCGCTCTGAACCTCCACCTGAGAAAAACATACTGCTTGCCAACCTGCTGCATTTTGGCAGGCTGTTGCGGTTAACCGGCATCCCGGTGAGCAGCATCCAGATCATCGACCTGGCGCGCGCATTCGAATTCTTGGATTTGGCGCGTAAAGAGGATGTGTACCAGGCCAGTCGCAGCATCCTGGTCAAAAACGTGACTCAGTTTGGTCTGTTCGACCGGGCTTTTCGGTTATTCTGGCTCCATTACCAGGAGTGGCTGGTCGATTTCAACCAGGTGGTCAGACCTGTTCGAAGCCAACCAGGCGAGGATGGATTGGCGGAGAGCGATCAGACCACTTTGGGGAGCCTGCAGCACTCTCCCGCAGAGCCAGATCAAGGGTCGCAGGACCGACCTGCCGACAGCAGTATTCAAGGCACCTACAATGCATTGGAAATCCTGCGCGAAAAAGACTTCGCATTCCTCACCCAGGAAGAGCTGGAAACCGCCAGGCAGGCCATCCAAAACCTGATCTTCGAGTTCGAGCAACGTTCGACGCGCAGGAAAGTACGCGCCCCTAAGCGCGCCGAATACCTGGATTTCCGCAGGGTGCTGCGGCAAAACCTGAAGACCGGAGGGGAAATTCTGCAACTCTCCTGGAGTGAGAGGCAGGAAAAACCCCGCCCGATCATTGTGCTGTGTGACATCAGCGGTTCGATGGAGCGCTACTCGCAGCTTTTTCTGCACTTCATGGTCGCTCTGGTTCAGGAAAAAAGGCAGATCGAGACCTTTGTTTTCGGGACCAGACTGACCTACATCACGCCTGCACTACGCTACCGCGATCTCGATGCGGTGATCAGGCAGATGGCTGGGGTCGTGATGGATTGGTCCGGAGGGACCCGCATCGGTGAATCGTTGAAAGAATTTAACTTCAAGTGGTCCCGGCGCATGCTTCGGCGTGGCGCTGTGGTCATCATTATCAGCGATGGGTGGGATCGGGGCGATGCCCACCAGCTGGAACAGGAAATCGCCCGCCTGCGCAGGAGCGT
>DATDRQ010000331.1:0-3925 GCA_035291645.1 Anaerolineales bacterium | reverse complement strand
ACTTTATGAACTGATCGATGAAATCGAAGTAGCCCCTGCGCCCGCCTCTTTTGTTCCAGTTCTCCACGGAGCGCCGGACTCGCTTCAAGCAGGCAATGATTTCATCCACAGTCTTCGGCTCCAATTCCAATTGATGGGGTCGGCTCTTTCTATCCTGCAGCGGAATGCGGCGTCCGAGCCGCCACTCGCACATGGTCTGGACTTCTACAAAGGCTTCCAGCGCCAGCCCTTGCAGCCGGAGCTCGGGCGCCGGACGGCTGGCTGCTTCATCCTTATATGCGCGGATGAGGGCATCGAGGGCTTTCAAAGCGTCATAGTCGGTCATCTCGGCGTGGACGCGGTAGACGTTGGCGAGGGCAAACTCGATGTTTTGCAGGACGTCGAGGTATTCGTCTTCGAATTTTGTGGACATGGTTGTATAGAGAGGTTAATCAGATCTAGAAGGCTAATAAGGCTTCCATATTCGCTCGGATGCGCGCCACGCTGGGCAGCACGGATTCCATCAGGGTGACGTTGTAGGGTATGGGTATGTCCGGGGTCGCCAGGCGGCGGATGGGTGCGTCCAGGTCGCTAAAAGCCTGGTCGGCGATGGTGGCGGCGATCTCGGCGGCGAAGCCAGCAGTCAGGGTATCTTCCTGGACGAGCAGGACTTTGCCCGTCTGCCGCACCTGTTCGAGGACCGCCTCCCGGTCCCACGGGATAATGGTGCGCAGGTCCAGGACGGCGACGCGGCCGGGAAAATCTTTGGCCGAAGCCAGGCAGCGGTGTAACAAGGCGCCCCAGGAGACGACCAACAGCTCGTCGCCCGGCAGGATCAGGCTGGCTTTCCCGAAAGGCAGGCAGAAATCGTCGCCGGGGTATGGGCGGCGGCCTTCGGGGGTATCCAGCAGGGCGCGGTGCTCGAAGAAGAAGGTCGGGTCGTCGCCGCGCAGGGCGGTGCGCAGCAGGCCGACAGCGTCCTGGGCGTTGCTGGGGAAAGCGATGCGCCAGCCGGGAGTGTGAGCGTAGACGGCCTCCCCGGTGAGGCTGTGCCAGGGATCCCCGGTGCGTTTGCCGTAGCCGACGGGGATGCGCACCACGACCGGGGCGGCGAACTGGTTGGCTGTACGCCAGCGCAGGGTGCCCAGGTCGCTGATCTGTTCATGGGCCGGATCGGCATACTTGCGAAACTGAATCTCCGGCGCGGGCAACAACCCGGCTAAGGCCAACCCGACGGACCTGCCGATGATGCCCTCCTCGGAGAGCGAGGTGTCGAAGACCCGCCCGGCGCCGAAGTGAGCCTGCATGCCCTGGGTGGCGCCGTGGACGCCGCCTTTGACCCCGACGTCTTCGCCGAATACCAGCAGGCGCGGGTTGCGGGCCATCTCGCTCTCGAGCGTGCGGCGGACGGCGTCGAGAAAGTTCAGGCGCGGCCCGGAGGGTTGCGGTTCGGAATAGACGGTGGGCAGCTGGGCGTTTTCAGGGCGCAGCCCGCCTTGGATTGGTGGACTGCCCTCGAAGAACATGTGGCGGGTCGCCTGGGCAGGATCCGGATCTGGGGAGGCTTCGACCTCTTCCAAAGCGCCAGCGACCGCCTGGTCGACCTGTCCGGAGAGAGCCTGCCAGGCAGCCTGGTTGGAGAAGCCCTGTTCGAATAAATACTCTTGCAAGCGGTCGAGTGGATCGCGGCCGGCCTCCTCATCGCGCTCTGCGGAGGTTTTATAAGCCTGGTCGTCGATGAAGGTGTGGCCACGCAGGCGCGGCACACGCAGGCGCAGCAGGCAGGGTCCTGCGCGGGAACGGACGTGGGCGACCGCCTCGGCGATCCGTTCACAGGCTTCGAGCGGGTCGGTGCCGTCGCTCTGCAGCACATGGAGGTTCTTGAAGGAGGCCAGGTTGGCGGCGATGTCTCCGCCAGGGGTCTGCAGACGGCTGGGGACCGAGATGCCGTACTGGTTATCCTCGATAAAGAAGAGCAGGGGAAGGTGGAGAGTGGTCACGATGGTCAGGGCAGACCAGAAGCCATTGGCTGCGACGCTGCCATCGCCTCCCAGCACGGCTGCCAGGGCGTTCCCCCAGCCCGCTTCGCCCAGCACGGATTGGCGGTAGGTGATGGCCTGGGCCCAGCCGGAGGCCGGGGTGTACTGGGCGCCGACGTCGCCGGAGGAAGGCAAGATGGTCGGGCCGTTTCGACGGGGCAGGTTGAAGACCACGCCCACGTCGCGGCCCTGGCTGGGGCTGCCGGCGCGGGCCATGCCGGCTGCAAGGGCTTCGGCGGGAGTCAACCCGCAGGCCAGCATGAAAGGGCGCGAGCGGTAGTAGACCGCGGCGGCGTCGTGAGGCTGATCTAACTGGAGTGCGAGCAGCACCTGGGCCAGCTCGTGGCCCATGGCGGAAAACTGGTATTTCACCCGGCCCTGCGGGGCCAGGTGCTGCTCCTCCAGCTGGTCGAGCGCGCGGGATAGGAGAACGAGCCGGGCAACTTCCCGCCAATCCACCGCCGCAGCGGACACGAAATTTGCTGGCTCCTCCTTGGATTGCATTGGGCTAATTATACTGAAACTTATCCGAATTTTTAAGGATCACACGTTCACCAGCTGATAGCTATGAAAGATTGTATGGCTGTTTAAAGAAAGCCTCACCCTTGCGTTCTTTGCAAGGGTGAGGCATGGTAAATCGGATCATACGTTACATTTTCGGTGATGGAAGACTGGCATCAATGCTTACGTAGAATGATCGGCACATAGATCGAATGTTCAACGAAACCCTTGATTGTGAACGACCAATAGGCAGTGCTGCTTCCATTGGCATAAGTGGTACCTTCAGGATTAATTGCCCGCACCTGCCAGTAGCAGGTCACGCCAGGGTATAGAGCGCTCAATGGAGCACTGGTGGAGGAACCGACATTCGTCCAGCCGCTGCAGGCATTGTCGTTGCTGGTGTCATAGCAGTATTCGTAGTTGGCCGCGCCGCTGCTCGCAGCCCATTGCAGGGTCAGGCTGGTAGGCAGGTCGGTGGCACCATCGGCCGGGCTGAGCTTGCTGAAAGCCCCGGGGACATCCCCGGTGGTGAAAGACCAGAAGGCGGTGCTGGAGCCGTTGGCGTAGGTCGTGCCGAAGCTGTTCACCGAGCGCACGTGCCAGAAGTAGGTTGTCAACGGTGAGAGTGCACTCAGGTTGACGGTCGAGTTGTTCCCGTTGTTGATCCAGGTGCCACAGGCGTCGTCGTCGCTGGTGTCGTAGCAGTACTCGTAGTCGGTCACGGAGCTACTGGCGCTCCAATGCAGGGTCAGTTCCGTTGGCAAACCGGTTGCGCCGTTGGCGGGGCTGCTCTTGTCGAACGCCCCGGGGAGGTTCCCGGTCGAGAAGGACCAGTAGGCGGTGCTGGAGCCATTGGCGAAGCGGGTCCCAAAACTATTCAGCGCCCGCACCTGCCAGTAGTAGGTTTCTCCCGGCGAGAGCCCGCTGAGGGGCGCGCTGGTGGCGGTGCCGTTGTCCGCCCAGCCGCTGCAGGCGTCGTCATCGCTGGTGTCGTAGCAGTACTCGTAGCCGGCCGCTCCGCTGCTGGCGCCCCACTGCAGGACCGGGTTCGAAGGCCGGTTGGTCGCGCCATCCGGGGGGTTGGTCTTATTGAAGGCAGCAGGCACGCCGCCGGTGGTGAACGACCAGAAGGCGGTGTTGGAGCCGTTCGAGTAGCGCGTCCCGAACGCGTTCAAGGCCCGCACGTGCCAGTAGTAGGTGGTGTACTGGCTTAACCCACTCAGGTTCTTGCTCGTGGAGGTGCCGTTGCTGGTCCAGCCGCTGCAGGCGTTGTCGTTGGTGGTGTCGTAGCAGTACTCGTAACTCGATGCGCCGCCGCTCGCGTCCCAGTCCAGGGTCAGGTCGAGCGGCTGGTTGGCCGCGCCGTTTGCCGGGCTGTTCTTGTCGAATGGGCTGGGAATGCCGCC
>DATDRQ010000330.1:0-4266 GCA_035291645.1 Anaerolineales bacterium | reverse complement strand
TTCGCCGCCGGGGGGATCAGCGAGTTCGTGAACCGCCACCCGACGGTGAAGATGCTGGCGCTGAGTTTCCTGCTGCTGATCGGCTTCTCGCTGATCGTCGAGGCCCTGCACCTGCACATCCCCAAAGGATACATCTACTTTGCGATGGGATTCTCCGTGTTAGTGGAGATGCTCAACCTGCGGGTGCGGGCCCGCCCGACCGAGCCGGTCCACCTGCGCACGCCCTATCTCAAAGAGGAAGTGAAAGGCGGTAGTTAGGTTAGCCTGTACCAGCAGAGCGCCGGCGCGACCGATCAAAAAAAAAGCCCCAGGTTCCTGGGGCTGTTTGCTTGAATTCCTGGCTACATGACCGGAAACGTCTCGTAGACAGAAACCTGCCCGCCGCTGGCTAATACCGGGCATCCTTGGGCCAAACCAACGGCCGCGTCGAGTGAATCCGCCTTGACAACCGTGTAACCGCTGGCCATCGTACCCGCCGGGCCGTCGCTGACTGCGCCGTTGCTAGCGATGCTTTTTACCATCGGCGAAAAAGGATTTCCCGGGTCGACTACCGCTCAGATGATTCATTCAATAATTCGGCCGGATCGAGCCGGGTGAAATTTGGGGCAGTGATATCTGCCTGGTGGGGTATTCCAGGGCTGCTACCGTCCAGCGAGGTCGTTATCAACACCAGGCGCATCCGGGCGCTCTCGGCTGCCTGCAACCCGGCGAGAGAGTCCTCGAACACAACGCACTGCTCCGGCGGCAGACCTAACCGGGCGGCCGCGGTCAGGAAGATCTCCGGGTGGGGTTTGCTGTGCTGGATGTCTTCAGCCCCGACGATCACCTTGAAATAGCGGCGCAGGTCCAGCCCATCCAAAACCAGGGAGATATTGTCTTTGTCAGCGGAGGTGGCTACCGCCATCGGCACACACAGCTGTTGGCTTTCCTCCAGAAAGGCTACCAGCCCTGGCAGCGGGCGGGCGTGCGGGCGGTACAGGTCCCGGTAAAGAGATTCTTTCTCCTGCGCATAGCCATTAATTTCATCCTCGCTTAGTTCATTCCCCAGCTTCCAGCGCAGGATGGCGGCGTTGGTCTGCCCGGCGTTCTCCAGGTGGAAGGCCTGCGGGTCGACCGTGACCCCCAGCCGCTCGAATAAAGCCAGCCAGGCTTGGGTGTGGAAGCGGGCGTTGTCGACCAGCACGCCGTCCATGTCGAAGATAAAACCGGTTTTTGTAGAATAATCCATATCCTACTCACTGATGCTTGAATCTGGCAAGTCATTGTCTTACCTGCGCTTAATTTTAAGCAAATGGCCGGCTGAATAGGATGGAATTGTATATCCAATTTGCGTGATTGACAGATTGAATAATCAGTATAAAAATCGTCAGGCGGTCTGCCTGGCGATTTTCTCTGAAACATCCCCTGATCCGATAAAAGCGGATAAAATATCCCCCAATTCCATAATCCTGGAGGGGAAGTTGAGCCAGACCTTCGAATGCCCAAACTGCGGCGCGCCGCTGGTATATACCGGCGCGGCAGGGGTGACGTTACGCTGCCCGTATTGTTCTTCCACCGTAATCCTACCGGAATCCTTGCGGCCGGGTCGCTCCCCGGTGCCCGCCGACGGCTTCGACTTGCCGGGCGTGACCGCTGCCCTGCAAGAGGTTTCCGCATTGCTGTCTGCCGGGAACAAGATCGAGGCGATCAAGCTGTTTCACCAGCACTTCGGTGTGGGTTTGAAAGAATCCCAAGACGCCATCGAACGGATCGAACGCGGCGAGCCGGTGCAGATCACCCAGGGCGTGCTTCGCTCTGAGGATCGGCCGCCGGTCGACCTGACCGAGCTCGAATCGGAACTGCGCCAGTTGCTCCAGGAAGGCAGGAAGATCGAAGCCATCAAGCGCTACCGGGAGGGGTTTGGGGAGGGCTTGAGCGATTCGAAAGACGCCGTGGATGCCTTCGAAGACGGCGAGCCGTTGCGCGTCCCAACCGGCTGGGGGCAGGCGGGTAATCCTTCTGACCCGGTCGCCGCCCGATCGCTGGCAGAAGTCGCCCGCCTGGCCCAGCAGGGTGACCGCCAGGCTGCCATTCAGATGTACCGGGAGGCATTCGACTCCAGCCTGCAGGAAGCCCAGGCGGTCGTCGAGCGCCTGGAGCAGGACGTGGAAAGCGATCCGCAATGGATCGTCGCGCAGGTGCAGGCAAACCTGGCAGCCAGCCGCCCGCTCCCGGTCACCCAAATAGAAAAGAAGGTCAGGGCCGGTTCTTGCCTGTTCGCCGGCCTGGCCATCTTCATGATCGCCTCGATCCTGCTGCCGCTGCTGGTCGGTCTGGCGCAGGCCGGAGGGCCGCTGCGCAGGACTTGGGAGCGCATCAATCCGGTCTCCTACGCCCGGCTGGAATCTTCCTTCGGCGGAGAAGGCACCGGTCCTGGCCTGTTCAGCGACCCGCGCGCCATCGCAGCCGGCGCGGACGGAAGCATATATGTGGGCGATTACGTCGACGGGCGCATCCAACGCTTCGACGGCGCGGGGCAGTTCCTCAACCAGTGGTTCACCCGGGAGGAGCCTTACCTCGGCAGCCTGGTGGTGGACCGCACCGGGCGGGTGTACGCCGCCTACCGGGGGGAGATCGTGCGCTTCGACGGTGAGAGCGGGGAGACCTTAGGTGCGCTGCCCAATCCGGGAGATCTGTATTTCGATTACGCCGTGCTCACCCCAGATGGCGGTCTGGTAGCAGTGGTCGATGGGGAGGATCTGGTGCGGATGGATTCTCGAGGGCAGGTTCAGTGGATGGTCCCAGAAGCGATCTCGGGCGTCTCAGGAGACGCTGAGCTGGAGGCCCGCCTGGCGGTGGACGGGCTGGGGAACATCTACGCCCTGGGTATCTTCAATTCGGCGGTATTCAAGTATTCACCCGCCGGGCGCTATCTAAACCGCTGGGGCAGCGACGGGGATCAGCCCGGGCAGTTCCGCGCCGCCAACGCCATCGCTGTGGACGGCTACGGGCGCGTTTTGGTCAGCGACATGCGCGGAGTGCAGGTCTTCGACGGCGGGGATGGGCGTTACTTAGACCGTTTCGACGTACCGGGGGTCGTCTTTGGGATGGCCTTCGGCGAGCAGAACGACCTGTACGCCGTCAGCAACGACCGCATGGTTTACCGCTTCCGGCTGAAGCCGCCCAACCCGGCCGCGCGGCAAATCCGTCCGTACGCTGCCTCCGCACGATAAACCTCTGCTTCCATACTGATGTGAATAGGGGTATTTTCTGCGGCACTGCCGCAGAAAATACCCCACCCCCTATTCTTGAGGTTACTTAGCGATCGCGCCTCACGGAGTCACGATCAGCGTACTGGTGTAGATGTTCTGGTTGCGGTTGCCGGTGTTGTTCGAGGCGGGGCCGGCGGCCGGGTCCAGGTCGCACGGGCTCACGTCGCGGTTATCAGCCCAGGCGACGTGGACGACGTGGTTCGCCCCGTCCAGGCGCGCGTCCAGCTCGATGTAGTCGCCGTGGAAGGCCGCCGTGCCGCCGCCGAACATCAGGCAGTTGCCGTCGTGCGAAACGTCGGATACGCGCTCGTTGGCGGAGAAGGCGGGGTAAGAGGTCGAGGTTGTGGAGGCGTAGTATACGTCCAGGGCCTCGTTGGCGGGCGTCGTGCTGTTGCGGAAGTCGTACCAGGCCGCGTGCAGGACGCCGTCAACCACCTCGATCGTCGGGAAGAGCTGGTGGCGTGCGCCAGGGTCTTCGTTGACTTGCTCGGGCGCGCCCCAGGTCGCCCCGCCGTCCGTCGAGCGCTGGACGTAGATGTCGTAATCGCCCGCCAGGCTCTGGTAGGCGACGTAGACAGTGTCAGGATCAGTGTCATCGACAGACACGAAGGCGAATGCCGGCGTGCGGAAGGCGACGCCAGGCGCCTGGGGGTCGTTGATCGTCCCGACCAATACCGGTTGGCTCCACTTCCTGCCGCAGTCGGTCGACTTGACGATGGCGATCCCGTTGAAGGCGTTGCCGCCGCTCTGAAAGGCGGCGTAGGCAACATAGATCGACCCATCTGGCCCGACGGCGATGTCGGCGCCCTGGTTGTAGGGCGTACCGGAGGGTCCCCCGGTCGAGATAGTCTTCGGCTGCGAGAAGGTCGCCCCACCGTCGCTCGACCGGCTGAACATGATCGGCGAGTTGCCGCCGGCTCCGTGGAAGTTGGTGTGTGCGACGTATACGTTGCCCGCACACGGGCTGTCTGCGGGAGCGTTCAGGTCGATCTCCATCCATTCCTTGTCGGTGAAC
>DATDRQ010000329.1:0-6441 GCA_035291645.1 Anaerolineales bacterium | reverse complement strand
AAAGGCCGTATGGACCTCACCCCCAAGCAGATCAAGAACATCGACCAACTGAAAGCGATCCTGGCGAAGGCCAAACAGATGGAAGGTGAGCTATGAAATACGGGTATTACCCCGGCTGCGCCGCAGAGCGGAACGCCCGCGCTTACCACACGTCGGCTATGGCCGCGACAGCACCCTTCGATATCCAATTCGAAGAGGTAGAAGACTGGAACTGCTGTGGCGCAACCGAGTACATCTCTCTCCACAAGACAGCCGCTTATTCCCTGGTTGCTCGCAACCTGGCCCTGGCTTCTAAGCAAGCCGGCAACGGACACCAGCTGGTGGCCTCCTGCAGCCTGTGCTACTTAAACCTGGCGAAGACCGAGGAGTATATGCGGCGATCCCCGGAGTTCAGTGCAGATATCAACACGGCCCTCAACGCGGGCGGGTTGAGCTATACACCCGGTGAAATGCGCGTCCGCCACCTGCTGGACGTGATCGTCAACGATCTCGGATACGAGGCTATCGCAGAAAAAGTGACCAAACCCCTCAAAGGGCTACGGATCGCTCCTTTCTACGGCTGCCTGATCGTCCGGCCCGGCTACAATGGCGGCTTCGACAATCCCGAATACCCGACCAGCCTGGATAAGCTGATGGGGGTTCTGGGGGCCGAGGTGGTCGATTACCCCCTGAAGGCGAATTGCTGCGGGGGACATATGACCCAGATCAGCGAACCGGTGGCGTATGACCTTATCTGGCGGCTGATAAAAAGCGCGGCGGATTACGATGCAGACATGATCGTCACCCTGTGCCCGATGTGCCAGCTTAACCTGGATGCTTACCAGGATGGGATGAACAAGTTCAAAGGCACTAACTTCCACATCCCGGTTTTGTACTTCACCCAGCTGATGGGCCTGGCATTCGGTCTACCCCCAACAGAACTGGGGATCGGGAAAGAATTCGTGGATGCCCGTCCCGCGCTCGCCAAGATCGGAGTCGAGGTGCCTCCGGTAGAGGTTGAAAAGAAGAAGAAGCCCAGCAAAGAGGGGCTTCCAATGCCGCGCATGCCGGAGGAGGGTTAGACCATGAGCGAAGAACGTGTTGGCGTATACGTTTGTCACTGCGGGACCAACATCGCCGGAACCGTCGACGTCGAGGATGTCGCCAAATGGGCCGGGAGCCAGGAAAATGTGATCTGCTCCCGCGATTATAAATTCATGTGCTCCAGCCTGGGACAGGAGCTGATCGAGCAGGATATCAAGGAGCAGGGCTTGACCCGCATCGTGGTGGCAGCCTGCTCCCCGCATATGCACGAAAAGACCTTCCGGGGTGCGACCGAACGCGGCGGGCTGAACCCGTTCCTGTTCGAGATGGCTAACATCCGGGAGCACAACTCCTGGGCGACCAACGACAAGGCCGCCGCGACCCAAAAAGCCAAGGCTTTGGTCAAGGGCGCCGTCGAGCGCGTGGTCCATCACACGCCGCTCGAGCCGCTGCCTGTCGAGATCAACCCCAACACCCTGGTGTTGGGCGGCGGGATCGCCGGTATCTCGGCTGCGCTCGAACTGGCAAACGCCGGTTACCATGTTTACATGGTGGAGCGGGAGCCTTCCATCGGCGGTCACATGGCGCAGCTCGACAAGACCTTCCCGACCCTGGACTGCTCGGCGTGCATCCTGACGCCTAAAATGGTCGAGGTTGGTCAACACCCCAACATCACCCTGTGGAGCTGGAGCGAGGTCGAAAACGTCAGCGGTTACATTGGTAACTTTACGGTAAACGTACGCAAGAAAGCTCGCTATGTCAACGAAGAGTTGTGCACAGGCTGCGGGATCTGCGAAGAGAAGTGCCCGCGTAAAGTGATCGACGAGGTCTTCGAAGCGGGTCTATCCTACCGGAAGGCCATTTACCGGCCGTTTCCGCAGGCGGTCCCCAAGTACCCGGTCCTCGATCCGGCGAACTGCACCTACTTCGAGCGCGGCAAATGCAAGGCCTGCCAGATCCTGTGCCCGACCGGGGCGATCGATTTCGAGCAGCAGGACGAGCTGATCACGATCCAGGTCGGCAACATCATCCTGGCGACCGGCTATGACCTGTTCGATTCTCGCCGCATCCCGCAGTACGGGTATGGGCGCCTGGCCAACGTCTTCACCGGGCTTGAATTCGAGCGCCTGGTGAACGCGGCCGGCCCGACCGGAGGCAAGATCGTCCTGCGGGATGGGGTCACTCAGCCCGAATCGGTGGCGATCGTGCACTGCGTCGGTTCGCGCGATAAGCACTACAACGAGTACTGCTCGAAAGTCTGCTGCATGTACTCACTCAAGTTCGCTCACCTGGTCCACGAACGCCTGCCCAATGCCGAGGTGTACAACTTCTATATCGACATGCGCACCCCCGGAAAGGGGTATGAGGAGTTCTACCACCGGCTGCTGCATGAAGGTGCGCATTTCATCCGGGGCCGGGTGGCAGAGGTCACCGACGCAGCCCGACTGCCGGGGGAAGAGGGCAAGCTCATTGTCCAGGCCGAAGACACCCTGATCGGGAAGCAGCGGCGTATTCCAGTCGATATGGTGATCCTGAGCTCCGGGATCGAAGCCCGGCAGGACTCCAAAGAGGTCTCGCACCTGTTCGGGATGGGCTGTGACTTCGACGGCTTCTTCGTCGAGCGCCATCCCAAGCTGGACCCGGTGGCGACGATGACGGAGGGCGTCTTCATCGCCGGAGCCTGCCAGGGACCGAAGGATATCCCCGACTCGGTCGCCCAGGGAGCGGCAGCTTCCGCCCGGGTCGCCGGCCTGATCAGCCGGGGGACGATCATGATGGAACCCGTCCGGGCGCACATTGAAGCTGAAGCCTGCTCCGGGTGCCGCATCTGCAACAACATGTGCCCGTATAACGCCATCGTCTTCCACGAGGACAGCAAGGTATCGGAAGTGATCACAGCCTTATGCCAGGGGTGCGGGACCTGCGTGGCGGCCTGCCCCAGCGCAGCCATCACCGGGGCTCACTTCACCAACGAGCAGGTCCTGTCGGAGATCGAAGGCCTCCTGTGGGACGTTAGCGAACAGCTGGCCGTATCTGCCTGAGCAGGAGAAGAGAAAATGAGCGAACCATACGAACCTGTTATCGTCGGTTTCCTGTGCAACTGGTGTTCCTACCGGGCGGCAGACCTGGCCGGCACGGCGCGCATCAAGTACGCCCCCAATATGCGCGCCATCCGGGTGATGTGCAGCGGGCGGGTCGATCCCCAGTTCGTGCTGAAAGCCCTGCGGGAAGGCGCCGATGGGGTGATGATCGCCGGCTGCCACCCAGGAGAATGCCATTACGTCGATGGAAACATTAAAACCCTACGCCGTTTCACACTGCTGAAGCAGCTCCTGCGCCAGTGGGGCGTCGAAGACGAACGCGTCCAGCTGGTGTGGGCATCTGCCTCGGAAGGTAACCTGCTGGCGGCTGCGGTCGACCGCATGACCGAACAGCTGCGCCCCCTCGGTCCCCTGCGCTGGAAGGAAACCGTCCTGGGGAGAAATGGGCACGGGGAATTTATCCCGGTAGAAGAAGTCCCGGCGGTGGAGGAGGTATAACATGGCCGAAAAACCTAAGCTGGCAATGTACTGGGCTGCCGCCTGTGGAGGCTGCGAGATCTCCACGCTGAACATCGGGGAAAAGATCCTGGTCGTCGACGACGTCTTCGACCTGGCCTTCTTCCCGTGCATCGCCGACTTTAAAGTCAAAGACGTCCAGGGCTACCCGGACGGGTATATCGACGTGTGCCTGTTCAACGGCGCCATCCGCAACTCCGAAAACGAGGAGATGGCGCATTTGCTCCGCCAGAAGTCGAAATTCGTGGTCGCCTTCGGCTCCTGCGCGTATGAAGGCTGTATCCCGGCACTCTCGAACCTGACCTCCCGCCAGGCAACGCTCGAAACGGTCTACTTCGACAACCCCTCGATCGACAACCCGGAGATGACCCTGCCCCAGGTGAAGACCAGAGTCGCGGAGGGGGAACTGACCCTGCCGTACTTCTATCAGACGGTAAAAGCATTGGACCAGGTCGTGCCAGTCGACTACTACATCCCGGGCTGCCCTCCAGAACCCGAACAGATCTGGGCCGTCCTGGAAGTGGTCGTCAACGCCCTGCTCAACGGGGGACCATTGCCGCCTGGAGGTTCGATCGTGGGGGCCGGAAAGGTGGCGGTATGTGAAGAATGCCCGCTGGAGAAGAACGTCAAGGCGATCGACCAGTTCTACCGGCCATATGATCTGATCCCACAACCAGGCTTGTGCCTGCTGGAGCAGGGCATCGTCTGCATGGGACCGGCTACCCGCTCCGGCTGCGGGGCGCTCTGCCCGCAGGCTAATATGGGCTGCCGGGGGTGCTACGGACCGTTAGACGGCGTCGAAGACCAGGGCGCCAAGATGCTCTCGGCGATTGCCTCGGTGGTCGGGGTCGGCGCAGCAGGCGAGGACGAGGGAGAGATGGCAAAGAAGCTGGACGAGGTGATGAGCACCCTGGTCGATCCTGCCGGGACCTTCTACCGCTTCAGCATGGCCCATTCGCTCCTCCAGCGCGCCAAAGTTAATGGTAAGCAGGCATAAGGAGGATTAAACCGATGCAACGAATTACAATTGACCCTATCACCCGCCTGGAAGGACACGGGAAGATCGAGATCTTCCTGGACGACGCCGGTGAAGTCGCCAATGCTTACCTGCAGATCCCTGAACTGCGCGGTTTCGAGCAGTTCTGTGTCGGGCGCCCGGCTGAGGAAATGCCGCGCATCACCAACCGCATCTGCGGCGTGTGCCCGGAAGCTCACCACATGGCAGCCACCAAAGCGCTGGATGCCCTCTATCACGTCGAACCTTCCTCGGCGGTTAAGAAGTTACGCGAGTTCTTTTACTCCGCCTTCTACGTCACCGATCACACCACGCACTTCTATGCTTTGGGCGGACCAGACTTCGTCCTGGGACCGGATGCCCCGGCCGCGGAGCGTAACATCCTGGGGGTGGTGCACAAGGTTGGCCTCGAGATCGGCAAAGCCGTGATCGATACCCGCATGCGCAACCACCACGTCATCAAGCAGGTGGGCGGGCGTGGCGTGCACCCGGTGGCAGGCATGCCGGGCGGGTGGAGCAAGGCGATCAGCGAGGAAGAGCGCCAGGAGTTCGAGGCCATCGCACGCAAGAACGTCGACTTCGCCCTGTTCAGCCTGAAGGTGTTCGACGACATCGTCCTGGCGAACCAGGCGTATGTCGACCTGATCCTGTCGGATGCCTTCACCCACCGCACCTACTACATGGGCACGGTGGACTCCAATAACAAGGTGAACTTCTACGACGGCTTGATTCGCGTCGTTGACCCGCAGGGCAAGGAGTTCGTCAAATACCCTTCGCGCGACTACGCCAAGCACGTCGCCGAACGGGTTGAGCCCTGGAGTTATCTGAAGTTCCCTTATCTCAAGGGAGTCGGCTGGAAGGGCTTCGTGGATGGACCGGAGAGCGGCGTCTACTGCGCCACCCCACTCTCCCGCCTGAACGCCTCGGATGGCATGGCTACACCGCTCGCTCAGGAGGCGTTCGAGAGGTTCTACCAGACCCTGGGCAGCCAGCAAGTGAATGGGCGCTACCAGCCGGTCCACCAGCGCCTGGCGACCCACTGGGCGCGCCTGGTGGAACTGCTCTACGCCGCCGAGCGGATGCTGGAGCTGGTCACCGACCCGGAGATCACCGATCCCAACGTCCGGGTGGTGGTCAAGAACACACCTGACGAAGGCGTAGGCAGCGTGGAAGCCCCGCGCGGCACCCTGACCCACCATTACTGGACAGACGAGCGAGGTATCCTGACCGGAGTCAACCTGATCGTGGGTACCACCAACAACAATGCCCCGATCACGATGTCGGTGAAAAAAGCCGCCCAGCACCTGATTCACAACGGCACTGTGATCACGGAGGGATTACTCAACCGGGTCGAGATGGCTTTCCGCAACTACGACCCGTGCATGTCCTGTGCAACCCATTCACTCCCGGGGCAGATGCCACTGGAAGTGGTGATCCGTGACCCGGATGGCAACGTCATCGAACACTTGAGTCAATATACGTAGCTAGAAATCCCGGTTGGCAGCCGCTTATTCTGCCAACCGGGGATATCTTCAATGTCGAGGATCAAAAAAACGCTCGTCCTGGGGCTGGGTAATCCCATCTTGACCGACGATGGGATCGGCGTGCTGGTCGTAGAGGCGCTAAGATCGAGGTTGCCACCGGATACGCCGGTGGACTTAGCCGAAGTGAGCGTCGGCGGCCTGACTTTGATGGAGAATATGATCGGGTACGATCGGGTGATCCTGATCGACGCCTACCAGCCACCCAACCCCCGGAAACCAGGCGCAATCCACCGGTTGACATTGGAAGAACTGCAATCCATCAGCCCGACCCAACACAGCGCCTCTCCGCACGACGCGAACC
>DATDRQ010000328.1:0-3996 GCA_035291645.1 Anaerolineales bacterium | reverse complement strand
CGCCGCCCACCACGACGGGATGGACCATGAGGGTCAGCTCGTCGAGCAGGCCGGCCTGGAGCAGGGAGCGCACCAGGGTGGGGCTGCCCGCAACGCCAATGTTCTTGCCAGGCTGCTGCTTCAGCCGGTTGATTTCATCCGCCAGGTTGCTTTTTATCAGCGTCACATTGTCCCAATCGCCCCACGCGACCCTGTCCAGGGTGGTCGAGACAACGTACTTGGGTGTCTTGTTGATGTGGCTGGCATATGGTTCGTCGGCGGAAGCTGGCCAGTACGGCGCCCACTCCTGATAGGTCACCCTGCCTAACAGGATGGCGTCTTCCGCAGCCAGGTGTGCTCCCATCGCCGCGCCCATGTCTTCGTCGAAGTTATCGAACTGCCATTTGTCCGGCGATTCTGTGACGCCGTCCAACGAAATGAACAGCCCTGATACGACTTTTCGCATGTCGATTCTCCTTTGTGTTTAATTCCATTAAATACCGGTAGGATCAGTGCCTAATGATACACCAGGATATTGCGTAGGGGAGGCATGTTTGGGCGTTCGAGGGCAGGTGTAGGGGCGCGGCAAGAGAGCTCATTTCAGACCCATAATCGTGTTCTTGCCGTGCCCCTTGTACGAAAGGTTTTCCGGGCGCGCACGAGGTAACCCACAAATTTCCAGGTTTTTTCGTCAAAATTAGAGTATCATTTATCCTACACAACCGGATAATTTCTATCTATAATGCCCTTGATGAGCAACCTGACCAGTCCACAGACCGTACTGAAGAAGCCCTGGCGGGGGATCGCCCAGGCCATCTGGCTGGCGCTGGTTCTGCTGTGCATCGGGATGTTCCTCGCCGGCCTGCCCAGGCTGTTTCACCTGCTCGGCGAGCAGACCGGTACTGTATCCCCGGCCATTGGCATCGACGCCCTGAACATCATTATGGGCCTGGAGCAGGCCGGGATTTCCGCCCGCCAATACGCCTGGTTTATCATCACGGTGATCGTCGCCTTCGCCCTGTATTGCCTCGCCACCGCTTTTCTGATCGTGCGCAGCAAGTTCGACGACTGGCTGGTGTTGTGGATCAGCCTGACCTATGTCGCCTACGGGACCGGCTATTTCTACGTCATCTCGCCGTCCGCCTTCACCATCTGGGACGATCCGTTTAACCTGCTGGCCCGTTTCCTGTATTTCTTCTGCGGGGTCGTGCTGTACGTGGTGTTCTTTTACGTGTTTCCGGACGGGCGCTTCGTGCCGCGCTGGATGCGCTGGCTGGCCGTGCTGGTGATCGCCTGGGGCGTGTACCTCGTTTCAAGTTTTGATGACAACCTTTTTCTCAGGGCAGGCTCGCGTTTCACAGTCTATGCGATCGTTTTCACCATCCTGATCTTCGCCAGCGTGATCGGCGCCCAGGTCTACCGCTACCGCTTTTTCGCCAGTCCCAGCCAGCGCCAGCAGACCAAGTGGGTCGTCTACGGTTTCTCGCTGGCGCTGATCGTCTCGGTCGTCATCAATTTGCCCGGCATGTTCCTGCCCGGGCGTATTCCACCCGGCCTGCAGACGCTGGGGTATGTCCTGGCGACGATTACGTTCGGGGCGCTCTTCGCCTGCATCGGCCTGCTGGCACTGACCATCGCCATCCTGCGCTACCGGTTATGGGACATCGACCGGCTGATCCGGCGCACCTTGATCTACGGCCTGCTGTCCGGATTACTGGCGGCGATTTACCTGAGCAGCATTATCCTGCTGCAAAGCCTGGTCCAGCCGCTGATCAGCCGGCAGGAAGTCTCTTCGGGCATTATCGTTATCTCGACGCTGACCATCGCGGCGCTGTTCAAACCGCTGCGCGACCGGGTGCAGGGCTTCATCGACCGCCGGTTTTTCCAGCGAAAATATAACGCCGATAAGATCCTGGAGAATTTCTCGAGCATCGTGCGGGACGAGATCGAATTAAAGACTTTGATGAAGTCTTTAATCGCGGCTGTTGATGAATCACTCCAACCCGAGCATGTCTCGATCTGGTTGAAGAAGTCTGAACAGAAAGGGCGATCCAGGCTGGCCTGAAGTGTGCATGAAAATCTATCTGGTCGACGGCACCTACGAGCTCTTCCGCAGCTTCTACGGCGCGCCCGGGAAGCAGGCGCCGGACGGCCGCCAGGTGGGCGCCACGCTCGGCCTGCTCAGAAGCCTGCTCGCCCTGCTCACCAGGGATGGGGCCGCCGGGAAACCGGCCACCCACGCCGGCGTCGCCTTCGACCACGTCATCGAGTCGTTCCGCAACGACCTGTACGCCGGGTATAAGACGAGCGCGGGCGTCGATCCGGACCTGCTGGCCCAGTTCCCGCTGGCCGAGGAGGCGGTGGACGCCTTAGGCCTGGTGGTCTGGCCGATGATCGAGTTCGAGGCGGATGACGCCATCGCCACGGCCGCCATTCGCTTCCAGGATGATCCCGCCGTAGAGCAGGTCATCATCTGCTCTCCAGACAAGGACCTGGCCCAGCTGGTCTCTGGGCGGCGGGTGGTGTGCTGGGACCGGCGCCGGGATATCCTATATGACGAACGGGCGGTGATCGAGAAGTACGGCGTCCCGCCCGCCTCCATCCCCGACTGGCTGGCGCTGGTGGGGGATGCAGCCGACGGCTATCCGGGCGTGCCGGCCTGGGGGGCCAAATCCGCGGCCGCCGTGCTCTCCCGGTACGGACACCTGGAAGCCATCCCGGACGATCTTAGCCAATGGGGGCTGCCCACCGGCCGCGCCCTGCGCCTGGCCGAGAGCCTCACAGCCCACCGGGAGGAAGCATACCTGTTCCGCCGCCTGGCAACGCTGCGCGGCGACGTCCCGCTCGGACAGAGACCCGCCGACCTGGAATGGAAGGGGCCGCCCCGTGGCTTCCGCGAACTGTGCGCCGCGCTGGGCGATCCCGGCCTGGCGGAGCGGGCGTCAGGGGGGACGTTGTTGTAGGGGCGAGGCGAGAAAGCTCAAGGCGATATCCGGCAGCCCCTCTCTTGCCTCGACCCTGCCTCTCACTCCAGCGCCCCGCAGAACGCCTCCACACAGCTGCCGAGGCGCTTGGGCATTTTAGCAATCTCCAGGGCAAGGGCGGAGATCTCCGTAGAATAGGGCGCCCTCGTGAAAGACGGTGATCTGGAGGGCAAACCCCTTAGGCGGCTGAAAAGTCCCGGGCAACATTACTGCTACCCCGACGCCCTGTACTGGACCGTCCCCGAAGTCCACGGTTCTTTGCCGGCAGAACAACGTGAGCCCAGACAGTCGGGCAGCCCCAAAACCGGGGGCGTTTTCATTGAAGGTGCAAAGGACGAGCGGCGAGTCTGATCCGGTCTCGACAAAGGCCCATGCCAGCCTCACGCCGGCCAGGTGCTCCTGGGTTAAAACGACGCTGGTTCCGATGCCAAGCCCGGGTTCCTGGGCTTCAGTCGACATGGAAGGAACCAGGACGAGCGCAACCAAGACGATCGCCAGGGTGAACAGACTCATTGCTAATAGATAATCCCGAAAGTTACGCATCTGTGAGCCTCCTTTCAGTGTCATGCGCAGTCAGCAGGTCCGTCGAAGTAGCCGATCACTCCAGCGCCGCACAGAGCGCCTCGACGCTGCCGAGGGGGCCGTGAACGGAGTACTGACCGGCGCTGAAGAGCAATTCCCCGGTCGTAAAGTTGAAGATAAAATGGCCGACATCCTGGAGCACAAGGCCTTGACCGGGCAGCGTAACAATGTCGATCAACCCCATCACAATAAATAGAACCGAGCCGTCCTCATCCATGACGAACTTATCGATGCCGGCGCCCTTGGTCGAGGTGATCGTGGTCCCGGTTGCCAGGTTGGTGTAGGAGGTGTGCTGGTCCAAGACCCGCTCGAGGAGCATCTTGAAATCGCCGTTTTGATCGGTATGGACGGAGGTTTTCAAGGTAGCAAACAGCTGGCCTTCGACCGGGAAGTCGCAGCCTTCGATGGGAAAAATGAAGACCAGCTCGGTCTCGTCGAATTCTGGCGGGGC
>DATDRQ010000327.1:0-30011 GCA_035291645.1 Anaerolineales bacterium | reverse complement strand
ACCCTTGTTCGAGAACGAGCAGTACTTGGTGATGGCCGCCGTCAGCGTGGTCTTGCCGTGGTCGATGTGCCCCATCGTCCCCACGTTCATGTGCGGCTTGGTCCGCTCAAACTTCTGCTTGCCCATGAATGCGCTTCTCCTGCAATGAATTCGTTACGGATGTCCAGGCTGTGCTCAGCCTAAGACATGATTAATTTCGCTACGCTCTCCGATACCTGAGCGTAATGATCAAATTCCATGGTGAATGCGCCGCGGCCCTGGGTCGCTGAGCGTAAATCCGTCGCATAACCGAACATCTCAGCCAGTGGGACCATCGCCCGCACGGCCTGGGTGGTTCCCGGGCGCATCTCGGTGCCCAAGATAATCCCCCGGCGGGAGTTCAGCTGGCCAATAATATCTCCCAGGAAATCCTCGGAAACGACGACCTCGACCCTCATGACGGGTTCCAGCAAGACCGGCTTGCCTTTCTGGATGCCTTCTTTGAAGGCCAGCGAGGCAGCCATCTTGAAAGCCATCTCGTTCGAGTCAACTTCGTGGTAAGAGCCATCATAGAGCCGGACACGAATGTCTACCACGGGGAAACCCGCCAGGACGCCGGCTTCGGCGGCTTCGCGAATACCCTTCTCGATGGCGCTGATGTATTCCTTCGGTATCGCGCCGCCGAAGACATTATCCTTAAAAGTGACGCCTTCACCCAGCTCAGCCGGCTCTAGCTCTAAGACGACGTGCCCGTACTGGCCGCGCCCGCCGGTCTGCTTGACGTAACGGTACTCAGCCCGCTCGACTGGACGGGTGATCGATTCGCGGTAGGCTACCTGGGGTTTTCCGACCCGCGCCTGGACGCGAAACTCCCTAAGCATGCGGTCGACCAGGACTTCCAGGTGCAACTCACCCATGCCGGCGATCAGAGTCTGGCCGGTATCCTGGTCAGTGCGTACGTGGAAAGTGGGATCTTCTTCGGAGAGCTTGCGTAGGGCTTCTCCCATTTTGTCCTGGTCTGCGGTGGTCTTCGGCTCAATCGCCACGGAGATCACCGGTTCTGGGAAAGAAATTGCCTCGAGCAAGATGGGGTGATTGGCCTCGCACAGAGTGTCGCCGGTGAAAGAGTCCTTCAGACCCAAGGTAGCACCGATATCCCCAGCCATCACTTCTGTGACGTCTTCGCGCCGGTCGGCATACATGCGAAGCAGCCGCCCGATGCGCTCGCGCTTCCCCTTGGTCGAGTTGTACACCATGGTCCCCTGGGTGATCTTCCCAGAGTAGGCACGCAGGTAGGCTAGCCGCCCGACGTACGGGTCGGTGACGATCTTGAATACCAAAGCGCTGAGCGGTTCGTCGTCGCTCGGTCTGTATTCCACTTCATCTTCGGTTGCGGGGTTATAGCCATGCACCGGTGGGATGTCAACCGGGGATGGCAGGTAATCCACCACGCCATCCAACAAGGGCTGGACGCCTTTATTGCGCAGAGAGCTCCCGAAGAATATGGCAGTCGCCTCACCGGCGATAATGGCTTTTCGTAAGGCCACTCGCAGATCCGCTGAGGGGATGTCCTCGCCTTCTAAATACATGAGGGTCAGGCCGTCGTCGGTCTCCGCGATCTGCTCGACCATCCGCTCGCGCAACTCCGCTGCCGTCAGACGAAGTTCTTCCGGGATTTCCACCTCGAGTGGTTCCCGGCCCAGGTCGTCCCCCCACACGATCGCCTTCTGGGCGATCAGGTCGATCACCCCTTTGAAATTGGACTCGCTGCCGATCGGCATCTGGACGAGCACCGGGTTGGCGCCCAACCGTTCTCGGATCATGTCGACCGTCCGCTCTGCGGAGGCTCCCACACGGTCCATCTTGTTCACAAAACAGATGCGTGGGACGTTATAACGATCGGCCTGTCGCCAGACGGTCTCGCTCTGCGGTTCGACGCCCTGGACGGCATCGAAGATCACGATCCCGCCATCCAGCACCCGTAAGGAGCGCTGGACTTCGGCGGTGAAGTCGATGTGCCCGGGCGTATCGATAATGTTGATCTGGTAGCCACGCCACTCCGCAGAGACAGCCGCCGAGACGATGGTGATGCCGCGCTCGCGCTCCTGCTCCATCCAATCGGTCACGGTAGTACCCTCGTCAACAGAACCGATCCGGTGCGTTTTCCCCGTATAGAAGAGGATACGCTCGGTCGTGGTAGTCTTGCCCGCGTCGATGTGGGCAATGATCCCAATATTTCGGTACTGTTCGATCGGATACTGACGAGCCATTACAAGATACCTGTCAAATAGTTTGAATGACTAAAGGCGGTAGTGGGAGAAGGCCCGGTTTGCCTCAGCCATCTTATGGGTCTCTTCGCGCCGCCTGATCGCAGAACCGGAATTGTTCGCTGCATCCATCAGCTCGCCGGCCAGTTTCTCCGCAAAGGATTTGCCGGAGCGAGAACGGGCTGCGGTCAGGATCCAGCGCGTGGCCAGCGCAAACCGGCGGTCAGGTGCAACTTCCATCGGTACCTGGTAAGTCGCGCCACCGACCCGCCGCGGTTTGACTTCCATTAACGGCGATACATTGCGCAACGCCTGCTCGAAAGTCTCCAGCGGGTTTTTCTTGGTGCGTTCCTCCATTAATTCCAGGGCATCATAAACCAGGGTGGTTGCCAGGCTTTTCTTGCCTCGCTTCATCACCCGGTTGATAAACGATGCCACCTGGACGCTGTTGTAACGCACGTCAGGGGGTAAATCTCTCTTTTGAGGTCGGTATCGTCTCGGCATCCGACTTCTCCATTCTTTGGCTAGAATGCCCTATCCATAAGAACCGCCGGTTGCTGCAACTTCTTGGGCAGGTTTTCCGGCGATTCCATCCAGACTACTTCTGCTTTTTCGATCCGTACTTGGAGCGGCTCTGGCGGCGCTTGTTCACACCACCGGTGTCCAGGGTACCGCGCACGATGTGGTAGCGCACACCCGGAAGGTCCTTCACGCGGCCTCCGCGCACCAGCACGACCGAGTGCTCCTGGAGAGTGTGCCCCTCCCCCGGAATATATGCCGTCACCTCGATGCCATTGGTTAACCGCACACGGGCGATCTTCCGCAAGGCCGAGTTCGGTTTCTTCGGGGTCATCGTACGGACAACTGTGCATACGCCGCGCTTCTGCGGCGCGCCCAGCGGTTGCCGAAAGCGACGTTGCGTGTTCGAATTGAAAGTGTACAGCAGGGCTGGCGCCTTACTCTTTACTTTCTTTGATTTTCGGCCCTTGCGGACCAGCTGGTTGATCGTTGGCAAGTTCGCCTCCAGAAAAAGTTCTTTCGATCAAACAATCTACGATTCAAATTCCAGGATATCCATTCCCTTCGCAAGAAGTGAGGCCATCTAACCTGCGCGATGGCCTCGCCTATCTTGTCAATTGAATATCCAGTTGGGCAGGCGCTTACCTGCCCGTTGAATTGGGCAACGAACTGCAATGTTACCATGCAGCGGAAATGTCGTCAAGACATTCCCCGCACGGCATTTTAACAGTTTAGAAGTCCTCACCGAGACCGAGCAGGCCGGTGCTGACCTTCGGCGGACGCGCCCGCTCTTCATCCTTCCCAAACCGGATGGTTTCGCCGGTATCTGTTACCGCTTCTACCGCCAGACCCAGGCTCTGCAGCTCTTTAACCAACACCCGGAAGGAAGCCGGGATGCTCGGTTCTTCGATCTGCTCGCCCTTGACGATCGCCTCGTAGGTCTTCACCCGTCCTTGTACGTCGTCGGATTTAACGGTGAGCATTTCCTGTAACGTGTAGGCCGCGCCGTATGCCTCCAGCGCCCAGACTTCCATCTCGCCGAAGCGCTGGCCGCCGAATTGTGCCTTACCGCCCAGTGGTTGCTGGGAGACCAGGCTGTACGGACCGGTCGACCGGGCATGAACCTTGTCCTCGACCAGGTGGTGGAGCTTCATGATTGACATGATGCCGACCGTCACCGGCTGATCGTAAGGTTCGCCTGTCTTACCGTCATGGAGTATCTGCTTTCCGAGGACTGGAATTGGCTCAGACTTCGCCACCATGACCTGCTCCGCTTTTTCCCGCAGATCCTCATCCGGGATACCCTCAACGTCTTCTCCCTGGTGATGAATCCACAATCTCAGGCAGGCGTTGATCGCCCGCCTGTCCTGAGGTGGTCGTTGGGCGATCGGGATCTGCCCGTTCTCGAATGCCAGGATTTCTTCAGGTTTAAAGCCGTGCTCGCGCAGCCATTCAGCCAATACCGAACGCCGGGCATACACCTGGTCGGAGATTAACTGGTAAACATCATATCCCAGGTCTCCCAACCAGTTCTCCAGGTATAGGTTACGGACTTCTCCATCATCTTTGATGTTCTCCGGGGAGACCTCCTCTACCTCTTCGTGCAGCCACTTCCACGCCCTTTCGCTGGCCTCTTTCCAGGCCTGTTCGATCATCCAGGCGCGCGCTAATTCGGCCGCGATCTCTTCTTCTGTTGCGCCATCGAACACCGAGGAGATTGCCCGGAACCCAAGCCGGCTGGCTGCCCAGCCTAAATGCGTCTCGAGCACCTGTCCGAGGTTCATACGACCCGGAATACCGGTCGGGTTCAGGATGATGTCCACCGAGGAGCCGTCATCCAGGAAAGGCATATCCTCGACCGGGACGACACGAGAGACGACGCCTTTGTTTCCGTGGCGTCCAGCCATCTTATCCCCAGCCGTGATCTTGCGCCGCTGGGCGACAGACACCCGCACCATCGTATCGACGCCTGCGGAGAGGTCGGCGTTGTCTTCGCGGGTGAATACCTTCACATCCACCACCTTACCGCGCTCGCCGTGCGGCATTCGCAGAGAGGTGTCTTTCACATCGCGTGACTTTTCACCGAAGATCGCCCGCAATAAGCGCTCCTCCGGGGTCAATTCCTTTTCACCTTTGGGTGAGATCTTTCCGACCAGGATATCGTTCGGGCCTACCTCTGCACCGATGCGGATGATGCCATGTTCGTCCAGGTCTTTGATCGCGTCCTCGCCCACGTTGGGGATATCCCGGGTGATCTCCTCGGGGCCCAGGCGGGTGTCCCGTGATTCGACTTCATATTTCTCGATGTGGACCGAGGTATACAGGTCCTCCTGGACCAGCCGTTCTGAGATCACGATAGCGTCTTCAAAGTTCGCCCCTTCCCAGGAGAGGAAGGCGACCGCCACGTTTTGACCGAGGGCAAGTTCGCCTGCCTCGGTGGAAGACGAATCAGCGATCACGTCTCCCTTGTGCACGAGCTGTCCTTTGACGACTGCCGGGCGCTGGTCGATGCAGGTGCTCTGGTTCGAGCGCTGGTACTTGCGCAGCTGGTAGACTCGCTCGCTTTTCCCGTTCCGCACAACCACCCGGCTGCCGGTGACTGACACGACTTCCCCTTCCTCTTCGGAGACGATCACCTGTCCTGAATCGCGGGCCGCATGATATTCCATCCCGGTTGAAACCTGAGGCACATCCGGTCGGATAAGCGGAACGGCCTGCGCCTGCATGTTCGAGCCCATCAGCGCCCGGTTCGCATCATCATGCTCCAGAAACGGGATTAACGCCGCGCTAATTCCAACAATCTGGTGCGGCGCCACGTCCATGTAATCGATATTTTCCGGACTGGCGAAAAGGAATCCCGAGTGATAGCGACTGGAAACCCGGGTACGCACAAACTCGCTGTCCTCTGTCAGGGGGGTGTTAGCCTGTGCGATGACAAACTTATCCTCGACATCGGCAGACAGGTATTCCATTTCCTCCGACACGAACGGCTTCAACGGGATCTCTTTCAAGTCGAATTTGGCGATGGCCTTCGCCATCTTCTCGGTGATGCGGTCACCCTTCTTCGCGATCACTTGCCCGTTCTTCGGATTGGCAACATCCTCTCGCAGTGTGCGGTCGACCAGGCGAGTATCCTTCGGGGCAAGGGATTTCCGCACCCGGCGGTATGGCGTTTCTATGAAGCCGTATTCGTTTACCCGGGCGAAGGAAGCCAGACGTCCGATCAGACCGATGTTAGGACCTTCAGGCGTTTCAATAGGGCAGATCCGCCCATAATGAGAGTGGTGTACGTCACGCACGTCAAATCCGGCGCGCTCACGCCGCAGACCTCCCGGTCCCAGGGCAGAAAGCGTGCGTTTGTGGCGCAGCTCTGCCAGCGGGTTGGTCTGGTCCATGAACTGGGACAGCTGGCTCGAGCCGAAGAACTCGCGCAGCGCTGCAACCACCGGACGGATATTGATCAGAGTGATCGGGGAGAGCTGGTCCTGGTCACGGATCGACATGCGTTCCTTGATCACGCGCTCCATGCGGCGGAGGCCAATGCGCAGCTTGTTTTGGATCAGTTCACCAACCGTTTTCGCCCGGCGGTTTCCCAGGTGATCGATGTCATCCGCAGCTTCTGTTCCGTTATTGATGGCGATCATGCGCTTGACCAGCCGAACGATATCCCACTTAGTGATCGTGCGGTTAGAAATCGGTACGTGCTCGTACAGCTCAAGTTTTTGGTTGAGCTTATAACGTCCCACGCGTTCCAGGTCGTAGTGGCGCTGGTCAAAGAGCTGTTCTTCGAGGAACTCGCGCGCATTGTCCAGAGTTGCTGGATCACCAGGGCGCATGCGCCGGAAGAACTCGAGCAGAGCCGCTTCGGCGATCGTCTGCTTATGGCTGAGGTCCCAATCGGGCTCCTGGGCTAAGGTCGAGGCGATGAACATCCGGTCCGGGTTGTTATCTACATCCCCGAACAGCTGCAACAGTTCTTCGTCAGTGCCGTCATGGAGGGGGGAGACGGGCAACCCATCGCTGACTGCAGCCAGCGCCCGCAGGAAAATCGTGACTGGGATGGTCCGCTTGCGGTTGAAGCGCAGGGTCAGGTAGTCGCTCTTGCGGGTTTCGAATTCCATCCAGGCGCCCCGGTCCGGGATCAGCTTGGAAATCGCCAGAGGGCGCCCGGTGGAGCGGTCGATCGGCGCTTCGAAATAAACGCCTGGGGAACGGATCAACTGGGAAACAACCACGCGTTCGGTCCCGTTGATGATGAAGGTACCTTTCTCGGTCATCTCAGGGAAGTCGCCCAGGAAAATATCCTGTTTGATCGGTTCAGGTACGTCCGGCCCGGCAAGTAGCACAGAAACGTACAAAGGGCTGGCAAAAGTGAGATCCCGCTCGACGCACTCTTCGATCGAGTGCTTCGGTTCGTCAAACCAATACGTTAAACCCCATTGCTGAGATTCGGGCGTCCGGCTTGGGAAGTACAGCTTCATCCCTTTGTTATAGGATTCGATCGGCGAGATCTCGTGAAAAAGGTCCGAAAGCCCCTCATCCTTCAAACGCTTAAAGGATTCTAACTGTACCTCGATCAGATCGGGCAGAGGGAGGGTAACTTCGATTCGGGCGTAAGTCTTGGTGGGTAAAACAGACGCCATTGAGTTTCTCCTAAACTAGAATCAGTTGTTTATGTGGCGACGAACACGCAGAATGCGTAAAACGTGACAGGGGAATTCCTATCCGCTTTACGCAAGGCTATTGGTGCTTTCCGGCAAGTGTTGTAAACTTTAATGAATAAATCAGTCCAGTAGACAAAAGAACATTATAGCGGATTTTAATACCAATTGTCAATACCCAATTTTCTCTTTTTTTCCCCATTTTAGTATTCAAATCGATCTGGAAATGATAGAATGCAACCATGATCGAAACATCTTCAAATTCTTTCCGATCAGGATTCGTGGCCCTGATCGGCCGACCGAATGTCGGAAAATCGACTTTAATGAACGCCCTGCTAGGCACCAAGGTAGCAGCTGTCTCGCGCTGGCCTCAAACTACCCGCAAGCGGCAGATGGGTATTTTGACCCTGGAGGAGGCGCAGATCGTTTTTGTCGACACACCCGGCGTTCACAACCCGTTTCACAAGCTTGGCGAACTCATGAACCAGGAAGCTGTTGACGTCCTCGAAGAGAGCGACATGATCCTGTTCCTGGTGGACATCAGCCAGCCTCCTGCCGGAGAAGATCGCTTGATCGTCGGTCTACTGTCTGCTCTGAAACGTTCCATCCCGATCCTCATGGCGCTTAATAAAGCCGATCTGGTGGATGAGAAAACCCTGGAAGAGCACCGGTCCGCGTTTGAGGAGCTGCTGCCCCGGGTGCAATCCGTTCCGATTTCGTCGACGAACGGAGAAAATCTGGATCAGCTGGTCGCCGAGATCCGCGACCGGCTTCCCGAAAGCCCTCCCTTCTTTCCCGGGGACCAGCTGACCGATCTGTACGAACGTGAGATCGCCGCGGACTTGGTCCGTGAGGCCATCCTGGAAAACTTAAGGGCCGAGGTACCTCACAGCATCGCTATCCGGATCGATGAATACCGGGAACGGGAGCAGACCGGCGCTTACATCGCCGCGACCCTCTTCGTGGAGCGTGAATCACAGAAAGGGATTGTGATCGGGCAGGGGGGCGACATGCTGAAGAAGATCGGGACAACCGCCAGGCAAAAGATCGAGGCTATGAACGGCCGCGATGTCTATCTCAAAATCCGGGTGAAGGTGCGCAAGAACTGGCGAAATGATGAATCTGCCTTAAAACTGTTCGGGTTCTCCACCCCGAAAGACTGAACAGATTCCATCCACTGACCCTCTACCACCCGATTCAGCACCCAGGTTTATCCTGTCATGTCCTTCACCCCCCTGTGGATCGCTCTGCTCATCGCCGCGCTTGACTGGCTTGCCTTATTCAACGACTGGAAAACAGTCCGGTACTTTTCCAAGCCAGGCGTACTGATCCTGCTGATCGGCTGGATGTGGGCCGTTGCTGGTCTGGGCTATCCGGTTTACCTGTTCCTGCTCGGGTTGGTTTTCTCCCTGGCGGGTGATATCTTCTTGCTCCTGCCGCGGGAGCGGTTCATTCTCGGATTGGTGTTTTTCCTTCTGGCCAATATCAGCTACACCCTGGGATTTAATTACCGTAACTTCCCGGTAAATCTGGCAACCCCGATCCTCATGGTGTTGGTAATCCTCCCAGCAACCCAGCTCTACCGCCGCATATCAGAAAGTCTCGCAGCTGGCGAAAATAATCGGCTGAGGTTACCAGTGCTGGTCTACACCCTGGGCATCAGCCTGATGGTGGTTTCAGCCCTGTTGACCCTGGTGCAGCCCGAGTGGAGATGGCTAACCATCCCTTCGTGGTTAGTCTCATCTGGAGCGATCCTATTCTTCATCTCCGATGCGCTGCTGGCATGGAACCGGTTCGTCTCTCCGATTCCGCTGGGTCATCTCCTGGTGATGGTTACCTATCATCTCGCCCAGATCGCCATCGCTGTGGGGGTCGTCGTGAATTTTACCCTGCTGGCAAGCCAATCCTGAGTATGATCAGGTCTCCGGATTGATCGGACTTTCCTCCACACTCAGAGATTCCGGAGTGCTGCTTTGCGCTAGCACTGGCGCGGGCGGTCCAGGCGGGGCAGTATAAATCCCAACCGACTGGTAAGGAGGGTATGTCTGTGTTCCGAAGCGGGTCAGGATGACCGCACCCAATCCAAGGACACCCACTAGAAATGGGAGCAGCCATCCCACACACGGGATCAGCTCCCCGGCCCCGTCCACCACCAGAGCGAGAGCGAAGGTTCCTACTCCAGCCGCCAGGCCGTATGGCCATTCCCGGTTGAACATCTGTCCAATCCGGCGGCCGATCTCCATCCCCAGCGCTATCCGGCCGAAGAACCAGGCGATCACCAGCGCCAGTCCGCCAAGCAGGCTGACTGGGATCAGAATGATAGTGATGGCAAGGACGACTAATACGAGGGGCGCCACGATTGCCGTTATCAACCCTACCCCGCCAGACAATAGCGGCTGTTCGACGATCGTCCTAGCAATCCGGTTGGTTGGATTCGGGACAAACAGGGTCACCAGAGCAGCCAGGGCAGCCCAGAGGAACAACCGAAAGAGGAACCACATGCCTGCCCAGATCGGCGAGAGGCGAACACCGAAATCAGGCCCATTGGGCTGCTCTCCACCCCCGAAAAGAGAGATGGGCGGAATTTGAAAACCGTTCACCATTTCCCCCTCAATCCGGGCACCGGCGTCCAGCTGGACTGAACCGCCGATGCTGGTTAAATCTCCCTCGATGACGGCTTGTTCATCAATTAGTACTGAACCACCGAGGATCAGGGCGCTTCCCTGAACAGTCCCATTTATCGTCTGGTTCCCGCCGATGGAAACCAGACTCCCTTCAACGGTCCCACCAGAAAACAGACTACCCCCAAACACCACTACGTCGCCTGATACGGTTGAATTTTCCTCCAACGTGACCGAACTCCCAAAAACAATCAAGTCAGCATCGAGGGTCTCACCGCTTTCGAGAGCGAACGTCCCTCCAAGAACGATCTTATCTTCCGTTCCATATTGCGCCAACGCGACATCTGGAAGGGCAAAGGCTAGTAGAAGGACGAGAAGCACCATAATGAAGAGCGTGTGTTTCATGATGTGGTTCTCCTTGGAACCAGGATTTTCTGGAGCACGTACGTCCAGGCCACACCTAGCAAACTAACCAGAACGATAAAGACGATCCATCCACTGGCTGGTACAACTCCCGGCAACACCTGGGCCATTACAACCAGAATATTCTCGAATGCCTTCAAGGAATTGATAATATTTCCCAACGAATACAACCCTGTCATAAGGTATTGTGAGGGTGAATCGAAAATGATTATTCCGGCCGCAAGAATGGCCATTAACAAGATTAATGCAATCCCAGAGGTCACACCGATGAAGAGTATGTTTACTTCCTGCTCTATCTCGCGCCGGGCTTTGGACTCCTGGACGGCGAGCCGGGCTTGCCAGCGAGTGGGAAAACCTGGAGCAGGCCCTACCGGCCCGGAACGAGTGAATAAATTCCTCACCTCCACCCAATCCGCAGACAAACTGCGGCAGGATTCGCAGCTATCCAGGTGAGCCTGTAGAGCTGCTTCCTGGTCAGGTTCCAGTGGCTCTTCGGAGAACAGCCACGTCTTAAAAGGCTGGTGACCCATTCTGCGACCTCTCTTGGATAGAATGCCTGGATGACTGGTAAGTCCAGGATTTCGCCATCTCCACCCGGGCGCGATGGAGGCGGCTCTTAACTGCACTTTCGGTCAAATCCAGCGCCTCCGCGATCTGCGTGTAGGACAGATCATGCCAGTAATACATCACCACAGCCGCCCGGTCGGTTGGACTGAGCGTCTCAAGCAGATCGCGGACGCGCCTTTGTTCCTCGATTTTGGTGACGGCCGCCTCCGGTGTCGGCGCAAGATCAGGTAGATCCTGATAAGGCAGCGCTTCAAACGGCACCAGGGTCATTCGTCTGCGCCGGATCTGGTCGATAGAGTAATGTGCGGCGATCGAGAGCAACCATGTGGAGAACGGTTTTTGCCTGTCGTAGCTTTTCATACTGTTATAAGCCCGCAGAAACGTCTCCTGAGCCGCATCTTCGGCTTCTTGAGCGTTTCCCAGCATGCGGTAGCAAAGGTTGAACACAGGAATCTGATATGTTTCGACCAGTTGCCCGAATGCATCTCCATCCCCTGCCTGCGCTTTCGTAAGCCACTCGACTTCTTTTTCCTGCACGCCACAGCTCCTGAACGCCATCACCCAGACGCTCAAACCGGGTCCCTTTTGATTAAGTATACGCACACAGAAGGATTTGGTTGCATAAACGAACGGCCCAAACAATCGCCTGTCGTTTCTACAGAAACAAGGGGATTCTGCTTATTCTATTACAAAATCTTGCTTGCCGAAGTGCTCGCTTTCCATTATTATCTTGTCTATGCTTGGAGTAATCCCTCTCACCCTGCATGGCAGCGTGATCAGGCTAGAGCCGCTCTCGCTGACCCATGCGCCCGATCTGACCATCGCCGGCCGTGACGAATCGATCTGGCTTTATATGCTCTACGGCAACATCGAGTCAGAAGGGGACATGCGCAACTGGATCTCAGACCTACTGGACCGGCAGTCTCAGGGAACAGACCTGCCTTTTGCCGTGATCCATTTAGGATCTGGACGAGCTATCGGAGCAACGAGGTATCTGGATATCCGTCCCCAACACCGTGGCCTGGAGGTTGGCGGTACCTGGTATTCTCCTGAATTCCAGCGCACCGCAGTCAACACCGAATGTAAATACCTGCTTCTGAGCCATGCCTTCGAGCGGCTCGGTTGCATCCGGGTGCAATTCAAAACCGACTTGCGCAACCTGCGCTCTCAGCGAGCACTGAAACGCATCGGAGCGATCAAGGAAGGGATTTTACGCAACCATATAGTCACCCCGGAGGGCACAATCCGGGATTCGGTTTACTTCAGCATCCTGGATTCGGAATGGCCGGCTGTAAAAATAAATCTTGAAAGAAAATTAACCGCAATCAGGTAATCGCCTATAAAAAACCCCCCTCCTCGATGCCGAGAAGGGGGGTTTTGTTTCGGAAACTAAGCATTCGGAGGCCGGTTTGGCGTCCGCATTTTAATCACCCGCCAGCGGAGGTTCCATGGCCAACCTGTCGTCATCCGGTAAAGCCTCGGTGAGAAGCGATGTGTCCGGTACGTCGCCCTCCTGCAAGCCCAGAAGTTCTACTTCGGTGAACCGGCCCGGCACAAAACCGGTGCCCGCCGGGATCAGCTTGCCGATAATCACGTTCTCCTTCAGACCATAGAGCGGGTCGTTAGTCGCCGCGATGGCTGCTCCTGCCAGGACCTTGATGGTGTGCTGGAAGGATGAAGCCGAGAGGAAGGACTCGGTGCTGAGGGAAGCTTTCGTAATGCCCAGCAGCACCTCGATCGACTTGGCGGGGCGCTTACCTTCGGCCAACAGGCGTTCATTCTCCCGCTTCAGCTCCAGCAGGTCAACCAGGTCGCCTGGCAAGTGCTCTGTATCGCCCGGGCGCAGGATCTGCACCTTGGACAACATCTTGCGGACGATGACCTCGAAGTGTTTGTCGTTGATGTTTTGGCCTTGCGACCGGTAGACTTTTTGCACCTCGGAGAGCAGGTACATCTGGCATTCATCGCGACCTTGGATGCGCAGGATCTGATGCGGGTTCAACGAGCCTTCAGTTAAGGGCTGGCCCGGCTCGACCCGGTCGTTATCCTTGACCAGTAAGCGAGCATTGCTGGGGATCTCGTATTCGGCCTCCTGGCGGATCTCACGAGAGACAACCACCTTGAGACTACCGCTCCCATCGGGCTCCTCGATGCGCACCCGGCCTGGATTCTGGGCGAGCATCGTCGCACCTTCTTTCGCCGCCAGGACTTCTCCTTCCTTGACCTCCCCTGCATCTTCTACGACCGCGCCCCAGCCCGCCGGGATGTTATATTCATCGCTGACGAGCTCGCTGTGCTCGACTCGCACTACGCGCAGGTCGCTGTATCGGTCAGACTGTTCGACATGCGCCACCCCGGCGATCTCCGAGACGACCGCTTCACCCTTAGGGGTCTTGCGCGCTTCGAACAGCTCTTCTACACGCGGTAAGCCGGTTGTGATATCGCCCACCGCCGCCACACCTCCGGTGTGGAAGGTGCGCAGGGTGAGCTGCGTACCAGGTTCACCGATCGACTGAGCGGCGACGATACCGACCGCCGAGCCCACCTCGACCATTCTGCCCCGGCCTAGGTCCATGCCGTAACATTTGGCACAGATTCCGTGCACCAGCCCACAGGTGAAAGGCGAGCGCACTTTTACCTCCTGAACACCGGAAGATACGATTGTGCGCACCTTTATCTGGTTGAGTGTTTCGTCACGCTCGGCCAGGATCTCGCCGGTCTGCGGATCAATCACTCGTTCCGCGATTAAGCGCCCATACAGCCGGTTGCCCATCGACTGCCCGGCGACATCATCCGAGCGCCGGATGGCGATCCCCTCCAGGGTGCCACAGTCTTCGTCGTTGATGATCACATCCTGGGCGATATCCACCAGGCGGCGGGTCAGGTAACCAGCATCTGCGGTGCGCAGGGCGGTATCGGCAAGACCCTTGCGGGCGCCGTGCGTCGAAATGAAGTATTCCAGGGCGTTGAGACCTTCCCTGAAGTTCGAACGGATCGGCAGCGGGATGATCCGGCCGGAGGGGTCAGCCATCAAGCCCCGCATACCCGCCAGCTGGGAAATCGGCTGGAAACCACCTTTTGTTGCGCCGGAGTTCGCCATGCTGGCCAGGTTGCCGTGCGGGTCGAGATTCCGCTTGACCTCATCAGACAGCACGTTGGTGGTCAGCTGCCAGATCTCGATCAAGCGCTCGTTCTGCTCTTGCTCGGTCAGCAGACCACGGCGGAAGTCACGCTGGATGCCTTCCGCATCCTGCAAGGCTTTAGCGATGATCTCGCCCTTATTGGCTGGAACAGTGATGTCCGAGACCGCCAGGGTGTACCCGGAGCGGGTGGCGAATTCGAAACCGATATCCTTAATCGCATCGGCTACATCCGGGGTGACGGTTTCACCACAGATCTCGTATACCTCGGCGACCAGGTCTTTCAGCGCGCCTTTCTCTAGCACCATGTTGACAAACTGGATCTCCTCTGGCAGGATCCGATTGAAGAGCACCCGGCCTACGGTGGTATCGATCACACGCTCTTCCGCCTCGGGCAGGCGATCGTTTTCATCGTCATACCAGGTCTTTGCCAACAATTTGACCTGGGAGTGAATTTCGACCATTTTCAAGCTGTAAGCCAGATCCACTTCTTCCACACTGCCAAATACGTGTCCATCGCCCTTATGCGGGCGAGAGCTGTCCAGCTTGGTCAGGTAGTACACACCCAGGACCATATCCTTCGAAGGGCTGATGATCGGCTCACCATCAGCCGGCTTGAGTAAGTTACGGGAGGACAACATCAATTGCCGCGCTTCCCAGACAGCTTTCTGGGATAGTGGCACGTGTACCGCCATCTGGTCGCCATCGAAGTCTGCGTTAAAGGCGGTGGTTACCAGCGGGTGGAGCTGGATAGCGCTGCCCTCGATTAACACGGGCTCAAACGCCTGGATGCCCAGGCGGTGCAGGGTTGGTGCACGGTTGAGCAACACTGGACGCTCTTTGATGACCTCTTCCAGCACCTCCCATACTTCAGGCCGGTTGCGTTCAATGAAGCGTTTGGCGCCGCGCACGTTGGCTGCGTAATTGTGTGACACCAGGCGCGAGATGACGAACGGCCGGTATAGTTCAAGAGCCATTGTCTTTGGCAAGCCGCACTGGAACAACTTCAAGCTCGGGCCGACGACGATCACAGAGCGCCCGGAGTAGTCGACGCGCTTACCGAGCAGGTTGCGGCGGAAGCGGCCTTTCTTTCCCTTGAGCATATCGCTCAGGGACTTGAGCTCCCTGCGACCGCGGCGAGAGAGCGCCTTACCCCGCTGGGAATTATCGATCAGCGAGTCCACCGCTTCTTGCAACATACGCTTTTCGTTGCGCACGATGACGTCTGGCGCTCCCAATTCGAGCAATCTCTTCAGCCGGTTGTTGCGGTTGATCACCCTCCGGTAAAGATCGTTCAAATCAGATGTTGCGAACCGGCCGCCATCCAATTGCACCATCGGTCGCAGGTCCGGTGGGATGACAGGTAGAACAGTTAAGACCATCCACTCGGGACGGTTCCCCGAGCGGCGGAAGGCTTCTACGACTTTCAGCCGTTTGGTGGCTTTTTTGCGCTTCTGTTTGCTCTTGGAGGTGCGCACCTCGTGCCACAGTTCTTCGGCCAGCTTCTCGAGGTCCAGGCGGCGCAGGATGTCATAGAAAGCCTCGGCTCCCATGTCAGCCCGGAATACCTGGCCCCAGCGTGATTTCAGCTCGCGGTAACGGCTTTCGCCCATGAAGGTGAGAGGCCGCAATTCCAGGATTTCATCGCGCATGCGGGTATTTTCGTCACGCGCCGCCGTGGCCTGATCGTCGAGTTGGTTGCGCAGATCCTCCATGCCAAGATCGGCTTCAGCCCGCAGTTGTTCGACTTCCAGGTTGATATGCTCGATGTCGCGCTGCTTTTGGCCTTTTAACTCATTCTCGATCCCCTCCAGCTGTTCCTTAACAATCCGCTGGACGTTGGACATATGCTGGTTCGTAATTGCCTCGCCCGCCTCAACGACGACGATTTCCGTATCTGGGAAATGGATCGCCGTACGTGGAGATTCGCCAGTCCGTTCCCGCAGAGTCTGTTCGAGCCGCTGCCCGCCTTTGATAATTGGATCGAGCTTCTCAGAGATGGCTTCTTCATAACTCTGCTCGATCTCCTGTTTCCGGTGTGTGAACTCGTTCAACCCGCGATCACGCGCCGATTTGATCTCCTGAATCTTCGAGTTGATGCGTGCGCCTTGCTCGCGCTCGGTCAGCGTGATCTTTTCCTCGAGCCGCTTAAGTGCCTTCTGGCGCGCATCTTCGTCAACATAAGTGACAACGTACTGGGCAAAGTACAGAACTCGATCCAGGTTGCGGCGAGAGATATCCAAAAGTAAACCCAGGTAGGAGGGGACGCGCCGTGTGTACCAGACGTGTGCGACTGGCGCGGATAGTTCGATATGTCCCATACGTTCACGCCGCACGGAGGAACGCGTGACCTCCACGCCGCATTTATCACAGACGATCCCTTTATAGCGGATGTTCTTGTACTTGCCGCAATAACACTGCCAGTCCCGCGTGGGTCCGAAGATCGCCTCACAAAAGAGGCCGTCCTTTTCCGGTCGAAGACGGCGGTAGTTGATCGTTTCGGGCTTCAATACCTCGCCATATGACCAGCTCCGGATTGTTTCCGGTGAGGCCAAACTGATTCGAAGAGATGTCAATCCCTTAGTTTCCACTCAAGTGCCTCCTTCCACTCCATCTCATCCAAGGTTCCCGAATCTTAGACAACATTACCCCTCTCAGCGACAATGAAGGCTGAATTTTATTAGGATGCGCAGGTTGTCCAGACCTGGAGCGGGGGTATTTAGAATAATGGGATCTTTAACAAGCAAACAAAAATAAGCGAATGAGATTCTCTCTCAAACGCTTGCTAGCATCAATTTATCTTTTCTGGCATTTGACAGAATTATACCTGGGACTATCCGGTTTGGTCAAGGGTTAAAGTTTTCGATTATATTCGGCCAGTGCCTTGTCCGGTACTTCTTCCTGACTAGATCTTCCGGTTTGAATAGCGGAGAGGAACGGCAAGGTAAAGGGTACTTCCCTTCCCCAGTTGGCTGTCCACCCAGACCTGGCCTGCATGCCGGTCCGCGATCGACCGTACGATCGCTAACCCCAGACCAGATCTGCGCCTGCCCTTCTTTCCCCCACTCCTGGTCTGGTAGAATTTTTCGAACAAGCGCTGCTGGTCTGCCGGTGCGATGCCAACGCCGTTATCCTGAACAAAATATACGACCCGCACGGAATCGACGATCAAACCAACGCTCACCTTCCCACCCACCTCGGTAAATTTTATGGCATTCTCGACCAGGTTATAAAGCGCTTGCTGTATCAAAGCGTGGTCGGCCTCGATATTAGGAAGATCCTGATCCGGGATATCGCAGGTCAGCTGGACGCGCTTCTGGACGGCTTGAACTTGCAGCGCATCGACTACGCTCTCGACGACTGATTGGGCAGGTTGCAGCTCCAGCTGCAATCCGATGCCTGCTTCGATCCGCCCCAGGTCGAGCAGGTTGTTGACCAAACGAGACATGCTTTCGACGCTGGTAATGATCTTGCCGATATAGTTGCTCTGCTGGTCGTTCAGGTCTCCAACCATCTGCAGAATCGAGGCGTAACCCTGGATTAATGTAAGCGGTGAACGCAGGTCATGGCTTACCGTAGAAACAAACTCCGACTTGAGGGAATCGATCTCCTTGAGATGAGTGATATCCCGCAATACGCACACCCGTCCCATCCGCTGGTCTTCCGCCCTGATCACAGAGGCGGTTGCGAGGTAGATCCGGCCGTCCGGTAAGGTCAACTCCGCCGATAGTTTTTCGTTCGCCGAAGAGCGTAATAAATTTACCAGTTCTTCAATCTGGATTACCCCAATCCGCTGGCCTTTCCCGCCCTCCTCCCCCAGTCCAAGGACTTCGTCCGCTGCCGGGTTGGTGAGCAATAATCTCTCCTGGTGATCCGTTACGAGGACCGGATCGGGAGTAGAGGCCAGGATGGCTTCCAGGCGTTGCCGGCCCAGCTCGGCAGTTTGGAAGAGCTGGACATTAGCGGCAGCCAGCGCCGCCTGTCCGGCCAAAGTTGTGAGATACCTTATTTCTTCACCCTTGAACTGGTGGGGTTGGCTGAAGCCAACCCAAAGGGTTCCATAAAATATATTCTCTTCGCGCAAAGCTATGGCGAGTAGTGACTGTGGATGCGGGGCATCTGGCGAAAGGGTAAGCAGTCTTGGCCGGGTGAGGTTGGTAATCTGCACCCGCTCCTGCTGCCGGGAAAGGGCCATGATCTGGTCGTCCAGATCGCGGTAGGATTCCGCACCAGGTCCGGTCCCAAAAGACCGCCTTCCTGGCGCAGATCCCCCGCTGTCCGTAAACAGCTCTGGGTCCAGGATTATCCGCGCTGCGGTCGCTCCGGTCACCAGGGCGGATTCTAAAACAGGGCTGAGAGAATCCTCGATCTCGAGCGAAGCGGCCGCTTTCTGGCTCACCAAAAGCAGGCGGTTCAGCTCGTCCAGCCTGGCCTTTAAACTCGAGCGCATCTCTTCAAAGGCCTGGCTGAGCTGACCGATCTCATCCTCCCCGTGAACTTCCAGCGGCTCGTCCAGTTGTCCATGGGCCATCCGATCCGCTTGATCCGCCAGTTTTTGGATCGATTCGGTTACCGCGCGCAGGCCGACCAGCAGAAAACCTATGGCGAGTAAGGAGAAAAGGAAGAATACACCCAGCAGAGGGGCGACAAACGCGATCGCCTGCTGCTGGGCATATTGCATTGGAACCCGGATTACAACGGACCAGGGACGACCTCCGACCGGTTGAAAATAAACCAGCCACCGGGATCCATCTGCCGCCTGTTCCTCGTAAAAGAGCGATCCAGTACCCCGGTCCAATGGGAAGGTGCTCATGATCCGGCTGGCAACTGGATGGTAGAGAACCCGCCCGGATTCATCTAGCAGCATACCTTCCCCGCCGACCGGGATCAGACTGTTCAGACTGGCCAACAGAGGTTTGGCAAGCGGGTTGGTTGCCAGATCGCTTCGTGCGATCAAAGCCCCTCGATAGCCGCCCGTGACATCCCGGACTGCGGAGATAAATGAAATCAGTGCCGCCGGTTTTCCCGGTTCCGGTTGTACGGAATGGATCTGGAGCGGGATATTGCGGGCATATTCCAGCCCGGCCAGCTCATCCGGAGAAAACGAGAGAGAAGCTAAATCACCCGGAGGAGACACCGCAACCAGTTGTCCCTCGACATCAAAATAATACAACTTATCGAAAAATGGGATCTCCGCCAGGTTTCGATCCAGTACTCGCTGGACTTCCTCCGCCGATCCAGGCTGGATTAACTGGGGGTCTTCTGCCAGGCGCGCAAGCAGATTCTGTCCGGTCTCCAGATAGAATGGCATACTCTGGGCCGACATATCCGCCGCGCTGGACATTCTCCCTTGAAGCATCTGGCGGGAAGCTCGGCTTGCAACCATCCAGGCAGCCAGGACCAATAGGATAATGAGAATACCCACCAGCGGAACCAGACCGTATAAGAAGCGCGAGCGCAGCCGCCGTTCGGGTGGAGATGGTTTAAGAGGATAGACTTCAACCCACCAGACCGGGAATAACCACCGGAACCCCTCGGCGATCAGACCAGCGATAAAAAGGCTACCTCCTACCGCCAGCCAGGCCGGCATAAGGGAACCCATCGGATCATCCAGGCGTGCAATCAGGGTGCCTTGCGCCAGAAAAGCAGACTCCAGCATGTAAACGATCGGATAGGCAGCGGTGAAGAGGAGAGCAGAAATTACGGGATGGCGTACGGCCCGGAAAAAGGGAGTACGGTAAGGCTGTCGCAGGACCACTCCCAAAGCAGCCCCGAGCGCAGCCAGTTCTACAGGTAAAAAGAAATTGTGCGTCGACCAGGCGGCGATCAACAGCCCGGATGCGGCTGCCAGGACCGAGGCAGGGGCCGGACCCAACAGACCGGCTGCCAGGAACCAGGGCACGGCAGCCAACACTAGCAACGGGATCTCTTCAGATACTATAGTCGATCCCATATGTGCAAGCGTGTCTGCACCAGAGATCTGGATCCCAGGCAGCAGCAGGCTTGTGATCGGGACTAAGAACACCAGAACAAGGACAATCACAATCGACCGGCGCGTCCAGGGTGGCTGGTACTCCCGGCCTCTGATCACAAACAACACGGCTGCCCCTAAGAAGAAGAACCACCCCGCCCAGCCAATCAGGCCACTGGGGGTTTCCAGGGAAGGGGTCCCGCTAAGGAGGAAGATCAGGTCGGCCATCGGTTCGTCGCGTATCAGGTGGATTGCTTATCCAGCTGGGATTCCATCGATCCCTGGATAGTTGTTAGTTCTGCGAGCGAGAGATCCTGATAGACCCCCCGCCGTTCCGAAGGCAGCATACCGGCGAGCACATACATGGCATCATCGGCCATTTGCCGCAGGTATTCCCTCCCGGCATTTCTTAGATCCGTTTGGTAATAGAACGGTTTTCCAAACTTGATTACAACGCCTGGCTCTTGCCAGCGGCGACTGAACCGCGGAGATGGAAATCCCTCCGTGCCGTCGATCGCAACCGGGATGATCGGCGCTCCCGATCGGCTGGCAAGATAAGCCATCCCCTCTTTGCCACGCTGTAACTGCGGTCCGCGTGTCCCCTCTGGGGCAACCAGGATGATCTCGCCTGCCCGCAGCACCTGCAATGCCTGTTGGATCGCCCGGCGATCCACTTCCTCCCGGCGGACAGGAATCACTCCCCATAGGCGAGGCAACACGCCAATCACCGGATAATCATACACCTCGATTTTTGCCAGCGGGATGATGTTGCGCGGGATGATGTGCAAAGCCACGATCGGATCGACGAAGGCTATATGGTTGATGAGCAGGATAGCCGGTCCCTGGTCGGGGATGTTTTCCAAACCTTCCACCCGGTCGAGTTTCACGAGCAAGGTGAAACCCACATAGCGCAGCAAGAAACGCAAGAAGCGCCGGCGGCCCTCCCAACGACCATGATCGTACGTGTTTCGGCTGGTATTTTCAGTGGACAAAATGCTGTGGCCTCGACAGGTCTCCATTTCCCCTGGATCCTATTTATATACGCCCCGGTACTCTATAGGAAGCTGTGCAGCGAGTCTTTTCATGATAGCTTGTGTTCCCGCCTGGACCGAATCTCGCCAATCCGGACCAGGTTCGAGTTTGAAAGGTAGCCCTATCGTTAGAGATATTTTCGAACGGCGCAAGCGCTTCAAATTGGCGAACACGCGCTTATTCTCCGTCCCGGTGAACGTCATCGGGATCAAAGGCACGCCGGACTTCAAGGCCAGATAAGCGGCTCCTTCCGTGCCTTCTTCCAGGGAACCGGTAACGCTTTCTCTCCCCTCCGGGGCGATGTAGATCACGCGTCCTTCTTGAAGGCCTTCGAGCACGCTGCGGATCGCCAGGCGATCCGGCTGGCCGCGGTGTACCCAGATCACGCCGAATGCATCCATCAAGAATCCCAAGATTGGTAATTCATAAAGTTCGACTTTCGCAACTGCCTCGATCTCGAAGGGTACAAAAGCCAATCCAACCACGACATCGGCGTCTCCCAGATGGTTGGCAACCACCATTGCGGGACCTCGCCTGGGCAGGTTTTTCAGGCCGCTCACCTCGACATCTGTCAAAATCGCCACCAAGAAGCGCGCCAGCCCGTGAAGGACACAACGCGTGATCTTTCGCCGCCTTGTCAATACAGGCAGGCGGGTCAGGCCTTTATGGAAGGCTTGGCTGCGTGGTTTCGCGGGGGAGTTGCTCATCACCGGCGTAAACACCCCGGTACTCCTGGGGTAGAAGTGCTGCAATATGGTACATGATCAGGTCAACATTGTGCTGGAGGGCAGCTCGCCGCCCCTCGCCTCGACCTTCAATGGGAGGCAGCCAGACGGGGGCTCCAATATGCATCTCTAACATATTTCGCCTTCCATGCAGGGCTCGCGAAAAAAAATCCTCGGTAGTGCCAACGATCCCGACCGGGATGACAGGCACTCTCACCTTATCAACGACGTATGCCACGCCAGGCAAACCCGGCCTCAACCCTGGCACATGCGAACGGCCGCCCTCTGGAGCGATCAACAATGGACGCCCGGATTCGAGTACCTCCACCATTTTATCCACCAGTTGGCGATCGTATTCCCCCCGGTGTACCTGGATGCCCCCGTATAAGCGGGCGAGAGTCGCCTGGCCGCGCTTGTGCCAGATATCGACGGCTCCGACAGCCTCCGGGGAGACCGGCCAAAACGCTATCAAGAACGGGGGCTCAAATATCGATATATGGTTGACAGCGATCAGGTACCCGCCGGTCGCAGGGACGTTTTCGAGACCGAAAATCCGCACGCTGCTGAGGAGATGAAAAATTCCCCGGAAGACCGGACGTATGGTCCACCGGAAGAAGCGCACGCCGGCTGGAACTTGATATCCCGCGCCGTTATCCGGCAAGGTTCCCCTCCATCAGCTTCTTTAACTTCTCGAAGGCCTGTTCGATGCTCATCCCATCGGTATTCAGGATTACCGCGTCCATTGAAGGTACAAGAGGCGCAAACTTTCGCGTTGAATCGATCCGATCTCGCTGGCGCATAGCCTCCAGGGTCTCACCGTATTTTACATCCTGTCCACGCAGGTGCAGTTCATCGTGCCGTCGCCTGGCGCGCTCCTCCACGGAGGCATCCAGGAAAGCTTTTAGATCTGCTTCGGGTAAGACCACCGTCCCAATATCCCGTCCGACCATGACCACCCTCCCCCGCAAGCCGATATTGCGCTGTTTGCCAGTCAAGGCCCGCCGCACGCCGGGATAAGCCGACACGATCGAGACCTGGGCTTCGACTTCAAGACGGCGGATCTCCCAGGTAACATCGATCCCATCCAGCCATACATCCGAACTGCGACCATCCTCGATGGATGCCACCCGGACATCGATCTGCACCTGCTCTGCCAGGCTCGTGACTGCGGACTCATCTTCGATCGGCACCTGGCGCTGCAGCGCAGCCAGGGTAACTGCCCGGTACATAACCCCGGTATCGAAATAAAGGTAACCAAAGTGATCTGCCAGCATTCTGCCCAGCGTTGATTTCCCCGAGCCAGCCGGGCCATCGATCGCGATGATCTGTGGGACTGCCACGTTTGCCAAGCCTCTACTGAGTCGGGGAATCCAGAGGTGCTTCCTGCTCTTGCTCAGCCGGCGCCCCTCCTTCCGGTCCTAGAACACCACCGGGGAATAAATCGGCGCGCGCCCACAAAATCAAGTGAACCGGTTGTTGGGGAGCGGCGCGGAAGACCAGCCAGCGCGCCCAATCCGGTGGCAGAGCGCCCTGCCAGGCTGGGTAAACCCACCAGGCAAAATCCTGCCCGCGGTATCCAGCGGAAAGGTTCGGCTCTGGCTGCCCTTCTGTGTTGACGATCACCGAGGGTAATTCTCCAGGCAACGGACCGCTTAGATAGCGCGCCTGCGGCCAGTTACGCAGAGCCCAGCGAACAGAGGGTTGAGAAGAGAGCACCGTAATATCCAGGGTGTCGCGCATTCCCGTGCGCCACATCGAAAGATCCCCTAGGGTCTTAACAAATAGATCCGCCTGACCCGTAACAGGTTCGGGGTACCACAATTCCTGCTCCCCGTTCGGGTGGACCTGCGTGGCATTCCATAGGTTGGCAAAACCGAACAATCCCAGCCCGGCGACCAAACCCCACGCCAGACCAGACAAGGCGATCTGCCGGGTCCAGCCTAGTGAGACGAGCAGGGTAGTCACAAATCCTAGCAGAACTGTTCCACCGATCACCGCCCACCTGAGACGGATCGATTGAATGTCGCCAGCGCTCTGGCTAACTCCTGCCAGGTTAATCCAGGCCAGCGCCAGCAGGATCATGATCAGGGCTGCCTGGCCGAGCACAGGTAGCCGGTCTTTCTTTTCGACTGACAGATCCCTGACGATCTCGATCCCGGCCATCGTCCACAGGGGGACCAAGACCCACACCAAATCGCTAACCTGGCGGCCCGGATAGACCAACGTCAGCAAGAGTGCGATGAGCGCCCACAGGCTTAACCACTTGATCCGCGCATCGCCGCCAAGCCAGCCGCGACCGGCTGCTAAGAGGCCGAATACCAAGACCAGCGGATTGTAGAAGATCAAAGCCGCGACCAGCCGCATTGGCGGGATTCCGGATGGCTGTAACCAGCCGCTCAGATAGGCCGGGATGCTGGCTGCCATAGAGCTCAATCCTTGAGGAAACAGGAAGAAAAGCGTCCCAGCCGCCAGGACGACGGCCCCACCAGCAACCAACCCTTTGTTGCGATCAGACCTGGAGACTGGCTCTAAAGGATGCCCTCCAGGGAGCCAGTCAGGTCCCCGGATCAGCCACTTACCGGCAAAATAAGTCACTCCCAGGATGACTGCTCCCTGGACCGCGGCAGGGCCTGCCAGCAAGGCAAGGCCAGCGCATATCCCGGCCAGGATCAGCCTCCGGCGGAGCAGAAACCCGACCGCAAGTAATTCGAGAGAGAGAGCCAGTATCGGGCCTCCCGCCAGGCGTGAGATCGCTACCAGGCCAGGATCGAGGGCGAGACCCAGGGTTATCACGAGGGCAGGAACCAGGCCGATTTCGGTCACAAATATTAGCGGTAAGATAACGAGCAGGCTTCCTGCCAGGGCTGGCAGTAGCCGCGCGAGAAAGTTGCTCTCATCGAAGAGAGAGAAAAGAGTACCGGTGAGTAGGGGATAAGCAGGCCCTGGGCCTAAGGCGACCTGTTCTCCGCGCGCCACCTGGAGCGCCTGCAAGGCCCGCTCCGCCTCGAAATCTGAGAGTGGTGCAGCGCCCAAGCGGTAGAAGCGCGCGCCAATGGCCAGCAGCAGGATCAACCCGGCGATTATGGTTCCTGTTCTGATTCTTTGCAGTTCCATGGGTACGGATTGGGCGTATTATAACCCCATTGATTCACTGGATGATTTCCTGGGGGACTTCGTAGATAGTTACCTCCCCTTGCTGGAAAACCGGCGTGAGGAAGCGGTTGAACTTATCCTCGCTGACCGGATAGGTATTCCGTTCGAGTGGACCGATGTATACATAGCGAATATTGTACCGATCCAAAATCTCCCTGGTCTGGTCCCAATCTTTGACTCGATAGAGGGTTTCGATATCGGCCTGGCGGTTACCCATTTCCTCGCCACCCCCCCGCCACTGGCTCTCGTGCCCGGGCCATCCCAATAAGGCCGGCTGCCCGCTAAAGGTTGCCACCCGGGCATACTCGGAATAAGACGAACCTACCGCCTCAACCACTGGACCCTGTGGCGCCAGGCGCAGCCAGCGGATGGCAGCCAGATCATCCGGAGACTGGTTCTCCAGAAAGGCCGCCCCATCCAAAGTACGCCGGTTGGGTGGATTGAATCCGCTGGTCTTGTTCCACAGGCTTAAGACCGGATAAGCTAACGACATCAGCACCAGCCCCACCAGGGCGATGTCGAAAAGGATCGCCCGGGCTCCGCGTAATTCTCTAAGGAGCAGACCGGTCCCGAAAGCAGCGGCGATGCCCCATAACAGCCAGGTCTGGTAATAGAACTTGAAGATCGTATTCATCCGCCAGCCGAATTGATCTCGCAGGTAGAAGAATTCAGGAGTCAAGACCAAAAGGGCTCCGGTAATGGTCAAAAGTATAGTGAAGGCTGCCGGCGGAGCAAACCTGACCGGAAGAGATGAAAATTCCGACCGATCGGCTTGATTATTCTCCTTTTCACGAAGCAAACCAAAGCAAAGAGAGAGCAGGGCAAGTAACGTTATCCATCCCAGAGCTGTAGACCGGCGCAAGATAGACGGCAGCAACCACCCACCAGCCTGGCTGCTGGCTCCCTGGGTGCCGAAATACAGTTCTCTGACGCCGGGTATTCCGGAGATGAGCAGCCCGAAAGCCAGCGACAGCAGCCACAAGGCGAGTATAACCCCCAACGCTGTCAGGAGACCTTTCATTGCTGAAGGTCGGTCGGCTCGCCGCCAGATGAAGAACAAGAACGCCAAGAGCGGCAAAAGGAGCGAACCGAACATGATCCATAGATGTGCTCCTCGGGTGGAGTAGACCAGGTTAGGGAGCAAACCGCCGGCTTGGGAAGAAAAGCCCAGGTAGAAGGGCAGGTAGAGCAGGACGCCGGTCAGGCCCAGTGCGAATCCCAACAATAGAAAATCCTTCACATACCCTTTCCAGGTAATGCGCCTGGGATCGTCCTCCCCGGTTGGGACCTTGGGATAGAGCATCGACCGTAACGTATAAGCCCCGCAAAATAAGGCCACGTAAATTGGAAAATCCCAGGTATTCAGGAAAGCCAGCCCGCCCAGTGCCAGCCCTGAGAAGATAAACGAGCTGGCGTTCATCTCCAGGTGCAGACCGAAGGGTTGCAACGAGCCGCTCGCTCCGCTCAGGAACAGGTTCAAGGCTAATGCAATAGCCAGCAAAGCAAACGGCATCGCCAGGACGTGCGGGTGCAGGTCGGCGAGCAGGTAGGAGAAGAAGGGAAACTCGTCGATGATCTCCTTCCAGTTCCCCGCCAGATCGTAATCCTGGACCACCCGCGAGGCGCGCCACCACCACAGATAACGGGTTGGGACCCAGGAGAACGGCTCAGCTGGAGCCGTGCTCAATTCTTTTAGATCAAGCCAGGGCCAGAACGCAGAGACCAGCTGACCTTCCTGGCTCCTTCTCCAGAACAATCCGCGGGCGTGCAGCATTTCCAGAAAACCTTCCAGATTGCTCATGACTAATATGAAAAGCGGGCCCAGTAAAGCGTAGCCGCGTGCAAACCGCTCGGAAACGCGCCCGAATCCCGGTTCACACAGCAGGGTATACACAAGCCCGTAAGCGCCGACCGCGCTCAGCGCGAAAACCAGGGAGATTCCCAGATTGAACGCAATGCTGCCCGGGACTGCAGTCAGCTCTGCCAGCATGGCGACCAGGACGTAGCCGAAGTAGTAATAGGAGATCGAGTAACCGGAAAGCCAGGGGTCGTGGGGCGGAAAAGTGGGGGAGCGCAGGATGGCGTTGATAAACGCCATCTCCATCGGTTTTTCGGTGCCGGAAATCTCCGGGTTGGTCGACCGGACGAATGCCCACCCCGCGAAAGCCACCAGGAATAGGATTTCTACGCTCCAGATCGAGCGCCGGTTGGCCTGCATCCAGGCGCGCAACTGCTCCAGTCCGGTCCGCCGGAGCGCATACCAAGCCAGACCAATCAGCCCAGCCAGCGCCAGCAGCAAGCCCCCCAGGTCGTTGCGGAGCACCCCCAGGGAAGCCAGGATCCAGAACAGGTAACCCCAGATGAGCAGCCCAACCACCCGGCTGAAGGCATAGCCTCGATCCGCCAGGGCAGGAAAAAGGCAGTACACCAGGGGGAAGGCGAGCAGCCCGAGCAGGGTTATGAAGAAGTACCAGAAGACAAACGGGAGAATGGATTCCATCTCAATGCTGTGGCGTTGTTAGCCCGAATAACCAAGAACTTCTGTTTGCCGGGGGACTGGGTCTAGGCAGTCACCTCATAAATGACCGTATCTCCTTCCCGGAATACCTCGCGCCATAAATCTCCATCCAGCTGTTCAAACTTATCCAGGCCGGATCCTGGATACAAAGCGCGCTCCAGCTGGCCCAGGATGACGTATTTCACATCGTATTTGTCAAGGAAAGCCTTCGCTTGGGCAGGATCGGTCGACAAGTAAAATTCGTTAACCTCGCCAATGCGATTCTCGATCAGGTTTTCTACGGTCGTGGCGCGCTGCTGACGCTGGTGCCAGTTCCAGCCGACCACATTTGGGAGACCTGTGTAGATCGTGTTGCGCGTCCCCCAATGGTACTCGACCATATTCCCTTCGACGATCACCGGAGACCCCTGGACGTTTTCTTGCAGCCAGCGGATGGCGCGGTAGTCCTGGCCCAGATCCATCACCCGGTTCAGGTCATCGTAGGTGGCATACTCCATAAAGGCCATGCCGTCCAGGCTGTGGGGCGCCTGCGGAGCCATGCGGTCTTTGATCTTAGCGGTCCCGCCTAAGAGTGGGTACAGCGCCGCCGAAGCGACCAACAGGGCCAGGGCGGCTTGCCAGGCCGCCCGCCAGGAGGGAGTCCACTCGCGCCACGCCGAAAGCAGCCAACCGAGGCCGGCTGCAGCGCAGATCGAGAACAGGGTCCATACCTGGAGATAGAACTTGAAGACCGTGTTCATGCGGGCGATATCCCCGCGCAGGACGATCACCTCGACCACCAACGTCAAGACCAACCCGGTTCCGACCAGGAAAAGCACGATTCGTTTGGAATCCGTGATGCCCGGCCTGAACAACAGGATGCCGGCCCAGACAGCCAACGGTAAGACCAGCCAGGCGATTATGACCTTCATGAAGAGCAAGATCGCCACCCACGCCAACAAGAGGAGAATCCCTGCACCGATCAAACCCCGGTAAGGCTCCAGCTGCCTCACTCTCGATAGAGGTGTGCTCGCCATCCAGTCACGTGTTTCCCAGATCATCCACGAGACGATCAGGAACAGGAACAGACCCCACTGGGTTAGATAAGACCAGATCGGGGTATGGGTGCCTTTCCAAGGATCTATGTTGGTGTATCCCTGGACGTACCACCTGGCGTAGGGTTCGAAAAGAAGGAAAGATAAGATTCCCAAAACAGCCACGCCGGCGAGGGCGACTCCTGCTCGCCGCATTACTGGTGATACGTCCGCCAACAAGCCTGTTCGGGCAGCACGCGGCTCATAATATCTCCAAGCGGCGTACCCAACCGCTGCCAATCCAATCGCCAGGTATGTGGGAAATTCCCAGGTGTTGGTTGGCCTCAACGCGCCGATCGCCAGGCTGCCCAGCAACAGGCTGGCGCCTATTTGGAATGGAGACCTGGAGTTCCCTTCGGATTTGGGCTTCCTCCAGGCTTGGCTCAAAACGACAGAGACCGCGAAAGCCAGCGCCAGCAGGGCGACCGGCATGGCGAACAGGTGGGCGTGTGGATCGCCGTACAGGACTGTGAAGAAAGGGAACTCGGTGATCGGTTCGACTTCGTTTGGCGCCGGGATCACCCGGCTTGGATTCCAGTACCAATCGGCCAACCCGTATGGCATCTGCGCCCCGATCAGGGTCATCAAGGCACCTTTAGCGGCCCAGATGAATCGCTCGATCAGGAACGCGTCTTCAATGTTTCCGCCTGGGGCTGCCAGGCGCTGGTAACCCTGGTAGATCATGCGCACGGTGCCCAGGTTGCCGAGCACCGCCATACCGAACGCGCCGGCGATCGCCGGAATGAATGGGGAAGAACGCAGGAATTTCCATCGAGCCCCCTCCTTCCCGGCGTTACCCTCCCGACCACTTCCATTCGCAGCCACCAGATTCCATACCACCGAAAAAGCTCCCAAGGCGATCAGGCTGAAGATGGTTGGGATGATCAAGTTGTATGCGACCGATGGTACGATGCCCAGCCATTTCACCAGCACACCCACCAGCACAAAACCATAATAATAGTAATTAATATAACCGCCGGCAAACCAGGGGTCGTAAGGCGGGAACGAGTCGCTCTTGAGGACTGCATTGAAGTACGAGAAGTCCATTGGCTTCTCCCCCCCCTTCCAGGGATGCCACAGGTCAGGGTTACCCAGGCGGATGAGCAGGTCGAAGACGAAAAATCCCAGAAAGAGCACTTCGATGAGCAGGAAGTAGTTGCGCCGTTCCCTCCACTCCAGGCGCAAGCCAGCGCGCTGCCGCCAACCCAGGAGCAGGGCTGCCAGAACCATTGCGGCTAACGCCAGGCCGATCGTCAGGCGGTTGAACGAGGCGCCCAGGGAGGAGGCCAGCCAGACCAGGTAGGAAAGTACCAGCAACCCCGCTGTGCGCGCCAGGGGATAGCCTCCATCACTCAAACCCGG
>DATDRQ010000326.1:0-4642 GCA_035291645.1 Anaerolineales bacterium | reverse complement strand
GCCAGCCCGGCGTATTCCACCATCAGGCTCAGCCCGGGTCCGGAAGTCGAGGTCATGGCCCGCAATCCGGAGAAGCCGGCTCCCACCGCCATACCGATCGCTGCCAGCTCGTCCTCCGCCTGGACCACCGCGAAGGTATTTTTCCCAGTCTCCGGGTCCTTCCGCAGAGTCGGCAGATACTCGCTCAACGATTCGGCCAGGCTGGAGGCCGGCGTGATCGGGTACCAGGCCGCGAACTGCACGCCGCCGTAGATAGATCCCAGGGCTGCAGCGGTATTCCCGTCCGCCATGATGTACCCTGCGGTGGCGTCCATCGGCTCCACCCGGTAGGGATCGCGCTTCTCCAGGATTTCGGCTGCCCAAGCCGCCGCCTTCTGCACGACCCCGTAGTTCAGGTCGATCGGCTTCTGCCTGCCTTTGAAGTGGAACTCGAGCGCCTGGTGGATCTTGTCCAGGTCGACCCCCAGCATCTGGGCGACCACGCCTACATACACCATATTGGCGATGTAGTTCTTCAAGTTCGACGGTGCATCCGATTCCTTCACGATTTGCTTGACTGGCATCGGATACGCTACGATGTCCTCCCGGTTGATCGGCATGCGGATATCATCCGCGTAGAAGAATGCTCCCCCAGGCTGCACTTCCGTCAGGTCGTGGGCAAACGAGTCCGGGTTCATGGCGACGACCACTTCGTGCTCGTCCCGCCGGGCCAGAAAACCATCCTTGTTGACCCGGATGGTATACCAGGTCGGCAGTCCCTGGATATTCGAGGGAAACAGGTTTTTACCTGAGACTGGGATACCCATCTTGAACAGCGCCCGCAGGATCGTCAGGTTGGAGGTCTGGCTGCCCGAACCGTTCGGCGTGCCGACGGTGATCGAGAAATTATTGACCAAAGAACCAATCTCGACTACGGGTTCCATCTTTAGATTCTCTTGAACTGCTGACATCCGTATCCATACTCCTTCTGGGTTGTTCTTCCCCTGTCCAGAGCTGCTCCGGACAGGGAGTACTGTTTATTCCAGACCGTTCTTGATTAGAGTGACGCCAGATTCCTGTTGGATGGCGCGATGGTGGAGCAAATCGGTGTGCTCTAGCAGGGCCTGGTAACCCGCCTCCAGGTCGCCTGTCAGGATCCCATCCACCATACGTTGGTGATAGCCCCACACCTCTTCGAGATAGAAGTAATCCGCGTAGAGGTTTAGACCGACCGCCTCATATGCATCCCAATGAGCTTCCAGCAGTCCCAGCACGAAGGGATTGTTCAACCGCCGGTAGATCAGCAGGTGCATCTCCCGGTGCTCCCCTTGCGGGATCTGGATCGGGCTGCCGCGTAGTTTCTCCCAGGCCCGGTTGACCAGCGCGCGCAGCCGGATATGATCCTCATCGGTCAACAGCTGCACCGCCTCGTACCAGTAAGCCGTCTCGATTTTTTGGCGCAGATCGGCGTATTTCTGGAAGTAATCCTGGTCAAGGGCGATAGCATAGGAGAGACTCTCGGAGACAGCCGGCAGGAAGCTGTACGGCAGGCGGCGTACACCGGTGCGTGGCCTGGCTTCGACCAGGCCCAATGCCCGCGCCGCTTCCATCTGCTCCCGCAGCGTAGAGACGCTCATCCCGAGCTGCCGGCTGAGATCGTTCAACGGTGGAAGGCGCAGGCGATCGCCCTCAATAACCGGGTGCGCCAGCAAATATTCGATGAATTCGTTTGTTGCCCGTTTCCTTGCCATCTCAATCTCAGCCTAATAAATTCGATTAATCTGATTATTCATACGAATATGATTATATCATCCTCGCCAGGCAAAGTCAAGCCCGCTCCCGGTAAATTATATAGCCTTCCCAAAATCCGGAATTGTCATGCTGGGGCAGCGTTCCGCGCTTTTCCTGCTGGAAGAAACTGTCTTTGCGAGTATCTCCACGGCACTCCGCGCATTTCTTTCTAGAAGCAACTGTCGTTGCGAGGAGGCTGGTCTGGCGTTCTTTGCCAGACCAGCCGACGAAGCAATCTCCCCGTTTATCAAAGAGATTAACCCGCCCCCTACCCGAACAGTCCAGCCAGCTCCCGCAGCGCCCGCCCTAAGCGGGTCCCGTGCCAGGTCAACAGGCTCCCCTCCACTTGGACGATCCGTACTCCCGGGAACAACTCAGCCATCTCCCGCCGGTGCGCTTCCCCGAAGGCGTACGGCTCGCTTGGCAGCAGGATCATCTCTGTTCCGGCCCCCCGGATCTCTTCGAAGATGACGCGCGGGTAGCGCCGGTCGCGGCCGGGTGCCGCCTTAGGTTCTGCCAGACCTAGATCGGCTTCCAGCGGGTAGCGCCGCTCCCGCAGGGCAAATATGTTCTCCCCGCCCAACAGCTCCAGCAGGTCGTGCATGTAAGTATCCCGGTTGAAGGTCATCCACCACCGCTGGCCTGCTGGGGGCGTCTCGCTCCAGATCGGGCAGAAGTACTTCCTTCGACCCTCCCCTCTACGACTGGCTCGCGTCTGCTCCACCAGCGCCGATAAAGATCGCACCCGGTCGTCCGCGCCCTCTTGCTGGAAAATACCTGCTAGCCCGAACAGGACTTCCAGCGCTTCGTCCACGCTGCGAGGAAAGCTGACCCACACCGCGATTCCCGCCGCCTGCAAGCCTGCCACCGCCTGCCGGGTGTTCTCCTCCTGGTTCGCCAGCACCAGGTCCGGCTGCTGCCCCAGAATCGCCTGCACGTCAGGGTTCTTCGGCCCTCCCACCCGCACCAGTCCGGCCAGCTGCTCTTCCGGATAGATGCAGTAATCCGTAATCCCCACCACCGTCCCCCCAAGTCCCAGGTCGAACAGGCTCTCGGTAATCGAGGGCACCAATGAAACCACCCGCCTGGGCGGGTGTTGGAACAGGGGCAGGTTGGATTCTTGGGTGAGATGTGAAGGTTGAGTCAAAGATAGATTTCCGATTCCCCTCTCCCAGCTTGGGAGTACCGCCTGAATTCCCTCTCCCAGCTTGGGAGTGCTATCCGATTCCCCTCTCCCATTCTGGGAGAGGGGTTAGGGGTGAGGGTTGTTTAGAAGCTCCACCGCCGCCGCGGCCATCAGCGCCGCCGCCTTGGGCAGCGCCGCCTCGTCGAAGTCGAAGCGCGGGTGGTGGTGCGCCGCGTTCAAGCCCTTTTCCTGGTTCGCAGACCCGATGAAGAAGTAGCATCCCGGGATTTGCTCCATGACGTAGGCCATATCCTCAGAACCCATCGTCCGCTCGTTTTCATCCAGTTCATCGCCGGGGAACAGCTGTCCAGCCACCTGCTGCACCCGCCGGGTCAGCTGGCGATCGTTGATCACCGCCGGGGTCACCCGCCAGGTCTCGATCTCCGCCCGGCAGCCCATCGCGGCAGACACCCCGGTGACGACCTCGTTCAATCGCTCGAGCAGCAGACTGCGCACATCCGCCTCGTAGGAGCGGATCGTCCCTCTCAATTCTACTGTCGATGGGATCACGTTGAAGGCCTCGCCTCCCTGCACGCTGGTCACCGAGATCACCGCCGATTTGAGCGGCGCCACGTTGCGCGCTACGATCCCCTGCAAGGCGCCGATCACCTGCGCCGCCGCCACCACCGGGTCTGCGGTCAGGTGTGGAGCGGCCGCGTGCCCGCCGCGCCCGATGATCTGCACCCGGAAGCGCTCCGAGGCTGACATCGCCGGGCCGGGGGTGACCCCGATCCAACCCAGCGGTTTCTCATTCCACAGGTGCAGCGACAGCGCCAGGTCCGGGCGTGGGGTTTCCAGCAGCCCATCGGCGATCATCGCCTCCGCCCCGCCCAGGCCTTCCTCCGCCGGCTGGAACATGAACTTAAGCGTGCCTGGCAGCTCTTCACGGTGCTTCTCCAGCAGGCGCGCCACGGTCAGCCCGATGGCCGTATGCCCGTCGTGACCGCAGGCGTGCATCACCCCCGGATTCTGCGAGGCGTATTCGGCCCCGGTCTCCTCCAGGATGGGCAGGGCGTCCATATCGAAGCGCAGCAACACTACCGGACCCGGACGCGCCCCTTCCATCAACGCCATCACCCCGGTTTTGCCCACACCGGTGCTCACCTCCAACCCCAGCCCGTTCAATTCCCGCGCCACGATGCCCGCCGTGCGCACCTCCTGGAAGCCCAGCTCCGGGTTGCGGTGGAAGTCCCGCCGCAGCGCCTGGCTGTACTCGAACAGCTCCTGCGCCTCACTGAATAAATCCACCATAATTCTCCTTCTCCATTCGTTTGAACGTTCGAACGTTCAACCGTTTTAACCTTCTAACTTTCCAACCTTCCAACTTTCTAACCCAAGATGAGCCGTTTGAAATACTCCACATAGCGCGGGTTTTCCGGTGTGCTGTCCGGCGAGTGCCGGGCGCGCAGGCGCTCCGCCAGCGCTTCCGGCTCGCCGATCTGGCTTTTGTGCTCGTAAAGCGCCTGGATCTTGGTCTCCCAGTGCTCGGTCACGTCCAGCTGCACGTTCGGCTCTTTGGGCAACGAGACCCACACCTCGCGCACTATGTGCGGCTCCAGGCTCTCGTCCCGCCACAGCTCGATGAAATTGAGGTGGTCGCGCGCCGCCGGGAAGACCGCGTCCAGGGTCGCCTGCCCGGCTGCCCGGTGGTCCGGGTGATTCAGCAGGGCATCCCGCACGTACAGG
>DATDRQ010000325.1:0-3111 GCA_035291645.1 Anaerolineales bacterium | reverse complement strand
TGTCAGGTCCGCAGCTACGTCTCCACGGCTCGTAAGAATGGCTTACGCGCTTTAGATGCCCTGCGGATGGCAGTTTCCGGTCAACCTTTTGTTCCTCCTTCTCTTTCCAAAGTGGCTGCGTCAGCAGCCTGAGTAGTTACCAGATATCATAAATTTTGTCCCCTATAATGAATTGGGGTAAAATTATGATGTGAAGGCCCGGAATGGTTGTGCTCACACGTGAACAATTAGAAGAGCGCCTGGCTGCCCTGCACCAGGCCAGCCTGGAGCTGGTGGGCGATTTATCATTGGATGTCGTTCTCCAGCGCATCATCGAATTGGCTCGTGAGCAAGCCGGCGCGCACTACGCCGCACTGGGTGTCGTCAACGACGAAGGAAAGCTGCTGCGATTTATCCCGGTCGGTATGGCATCCGAAGAGATCATGCGCCTGGACCATCCACCGGTCGGACGGGGCATGATCGGCGCCTTGAAGCGCGAACGGCGAACCATCCGTATCCCGGAGATCGGCGATGACCCGCGCAGTGAAGGCTTCCCGAAAAATCACCCGATCATGCATCCATTTCTGGGCGTTCCCATCATGTTGGGGGAACGTCTGCTTGGGTTGATTTACCTGACCGATAAAATCGATCAACTCGAATTCACCAAGACCGACGAGCGCGTCATAGAGACCCTGGCAGCGTATGCCGCCATCGCCATCAACAACGCCCGCCTGTACCAGGGCTTGGAAGAACGCGATCGCGTGCTGATCCAGCGCAACGAGGATTTGGCGCTGGTCGATGATATGGCAGCCGCCATGGCGAGCTCGTTAGAGGTCGACCAGATCCTCAAGCAGACCCTCGCCCGGATCATGGAATACCTGGAGGTCGAAACGGGTGAGATCTATCTGAGCGAGGAGAGCGGGCAGGTCTTCCGCCTGGCCCTGCACCTCGGCGAGGCGGTGGACAGGTTCTTTTCCAAGGATCACTTTTCGATAGGTGAAGGTCCGGTCGGAGTGGTTGCAGAAAGCGGCCGGCCTTTGCTCAGTTTCTACCCGGGCAAAGAAATCCCATACTTCCAGAAACAGGTCTCCGCGAAAGGCTTCTGCTGCCTGGTGTGCATCCCGCTGACCTCGCGGAGCCAGGTAGTAGGGGTGCTCTGCCTGGTCAGCCGGCGGTCCGACCACCTGGACGAGCGCGTCGTCGATCTGCTCACATCGATTGGCACCTGGGCAGGGTTATCGATCGAGAATGCCCGCCTGCACCGCCAGGCCCAACGCCTGGCAGTCCTGGAAGAGCGCGAGCGGATCGGGATGGACCTGCACGATGGCATCATCCAGTCGATCTACGCGGTCGGGCTGGCCCTGGATTACGCCCAGCTGGCGGTGGATGAAGACCCGCGCATGGCCCGCACAAAGATCGAACAGGCGGTCGACGGGCTGAATAATACCATCCGTGATATCCGTTCTTATATTCTCGACCTGCGGCCGCGCCAGTTTCGGGGTGAAGACCTGATGGTTGGGCTGCAGCAGCTGATCGACGAATTCCTGGCTAATTCCTACGCCAAGGTCAACCTGATCGGCCCGAAGAACGGGCTGGTCGGCCTGCCCACCCAGAACGCCACCGCATTGTTCCATATCTGTCAAGAAGCGCTCGCCAATGTCGCCAAGCATTCTCGGGCTCAGGATGTCATCGTGCACTTGTGGTCGACCAGCGAACGGGTGATCCTGGAGGTCGTGGACAACGGCCGCGGGTTCGACCTGCGCAAGATGAGCGTTACTCTCGGTCACGGGCTCTCCAATATGCACTCTCGCGCCCATAAGGTGGGGGGAGACGTCGAGATAACCGCGGAGCCCGGGGATGGGACGACCATCCTGGCCTGGGTGCCGCGCAAGGAAAACATCCAGGCAGAATGAGCCGGATCCCTACTCCAGCCTGTCCACTTGGGTAGCCACACGCGGGCAGATGGAGACCATCACCAGCCGCAACAACCCGAAGGTAAAACAGGCGCGTGCCCTCAGGCAGCGCAAGGCGCGCGATGAGAACCAGGCTTTCCTCGTGGAGGGCATCCACCACGTGGGCGCGGCAGCAGAGGCCGGGGCCGAGCTGCTGGAAATTTTCTACGCACCCGATTACCTGAAAAGTTCGTTTGGCCTGACCCTGGTCGAGTCTCAAGCCGCACGAGGGGTACCCTGTTACGCAACTACCACCGAGGTGTTCGACTCCCTGGCCGATAAAGATAATCCTCAAGGCCTCCTGGCGGTAGTCGCCCAGCGCCGGGTGGAACTCCACGACTTAAATCCGGAGAACTTTCCGTGGGCTGTGGCCCTGGTCGCCGCCCAGGACCCCGGCAACCTGGGGGCGATCCTGCGCACGATCGACGCGGTTGGCTCCAGCGGTCTGCTGCTCCTGGAGGGCGGGGTGGATGCCTATCACCCGGCGGCGGTGCGCGCCAGCCTGGGCGCCATCTTCTGGCGCCCGGTCGTGACGGCCTCCTTTGCGGAATTCGGCGCCTGGGCGCAGAGGAATGCCTACACCATCTACGGCGCTTCGGCCCGCGGCGGCCTGGATTACCGGCAGGTGGAGCGTTACGCCCAGCCCCTGATCCTGCTCCTGGGCTCCGAGCGGGAGGGCCTGGCCCCCGATCAGGCCGTTATCTGTGATGAAGTCCTGCGCCTGCCGATGAAAGGGCACGTTACCTCGCTGAACATGGCGGTGGCAGCCGGCGTGCTGCTATACGGGATTTTCGATAAGCGAAGGTAAGGGAAAAAGTCCTGATCCGATGAACTGAGCCGGAGACCTATACTCCGGCTCCTTTATTTCCCCTATCCTTCATATTTTCATTAACTTTTTTTGATACTTTATGGGTGGAGACGGGTCATGAAAGTCGACACACATTCGTATGAACTGGAACGCAGAGCCTCCCAATTTCAGGGAGATGGTCTGCTGGATATCGGTCTTGGGCTGGCCCTGATTATCGTCGGCCTGGCGATGTATGGAGATTGGACGATGTCCTTCGTGGGGATCTGGGTGATCCTGTGGATGTTCGGGGGGAGGGCTGCCAAGCGGCGCATCACCTTGCCGCGCATGCCCTTGATTGATTATTCACCCTCGCCTGATGCCGCTCGCCGGAGG
>DATDRQ010000324.1:0-6340 GCA_035291645.1 Anaerolineales bacterium | reverse complement strand
ACCATCACACGTCCAGCCAGCGCATTCAGAGCCAGGTTCCGTGCCAACCTTGCGACGTTCGCAGGATGCGCTTCGAAAGCGATCACCCGCCCATCCTCCCCGACTGCATTGGCCAGAAGCAGGGTGGTATATCCGATGTTCGCGCCGACATCGTAGGCGACCATGCCTGGTTTGACCCATTCCTGGATCGCCTGCTGTATTTCAGGCTCATACGTGCCCAACCAGTAATCCTTCTCACTCTGAAGATCTAGGGAAAGGATCATCCCTGAGAGTCCGCCAGCAGCCACGCGTGTATCGGTCAATCCCTGGGGCGCCGCCCGGTTTAACGTAGATCGGAGGGTACCAGCCAGGGCAGGCGAGCGGTATAAGGCTCGTATCACCGGCCGCGGCAGGATGCGCGCGGTCCAGGCGGCTAATTTTAAGGCCAGGTTGGAGTTACTCATCGAGGTAGTTAATCACCTAATAACACTTGTTGGTAATCATCTACCATGTCTTCAAGGTCAAAATACGCTTCTGCCTGGGCGCGCGCCCCAGAGCGCAGCTGCTCCCCTCCCCACAGGACTTCTTCTCCAGCCTGTACAAGGGCATCTATGTCCGGCGAGTCCAGTTTCCACGGATCTCCTCCGTAAAGAGCAATCCTGCCGGCTTTGGGTGGCACCAGCTCGGGCAGGGCGCCGGTATCGAAGGATACGACCGGCGTGCCGCAGGCGAGCGCTTCGATCACGGAATTCGGGCAGGCCGCGTTCAAGTCGGCAGAGAACAGCAGGTGCGCCGACCGGTCGATCTCGGGGATATTCTGGTGAGGAATTGAACCAGCCCACGTGATTCGCATCGTACGGTAACCATTCTCGATTGCCCAGGTATCCCAACACTGGCGAATATCTTTTCGGACGCGTCCAACGATCATTAATTCAACCAGCCTACTGTGGCTATGCGAAACCCTGGCACTGCTTGCCAGGCCTGCTGCCAGGCGCATGGCATGTTCCAGGCCTAATTCATACCCACCCATCAGGCTTCCTTCGACTAATAACAAACGCACCCGATCAGGCGGTGGTGTTTGAGGGCCCTCAGGAGTATAGATCGCTAAATCCACCCCATTATAGATTACCCGGTACGGTTTGCGGACAGCCCCGTGAGCCTGCTCCCACCAGCGGCAGGCAAACTGGCTCTGATAGACGATCCGATCTGCCAGGCGAGCCCGGATCAAACCCAGCAGGAGGTTGCCATATTCAGCCCGCAGGTAATGGCGGGCGCCAGTTCGTAAGCGGTGGTGCAGCCAGTTCATCCCATCCAACCGCTGGACAATCCTGACCCCCTCACGCCTGGCTCGCCACAGTTTTCCCAGCCGGCGCGAGCCCCCAACCACAAGTACAGCCCCGTATGGTCGATCGGCAAGGCCCTGGCATACTTCGATCCCGCGGGCGTTCAGACCAACCACCAGCTTCTCCCGAAAGGAGACCATCCCTCCCACCCCAGAAAGCTCGGGCACCACACAAATCCGTTCGTTTAGCTGGATGGTCATTCCCGTGGAGTTCCCTGGAGCGCATCGAGAAGCTGTTGGGCTGCCGGCTCCCTTTTCCCCACACATCTAGCCGGGACACCAGCCCAGATCTCGTCCTCTCCCGTTGAATTAAGCAACACGCCATTAGCTCCGATAACGGTCCCGCGCCCTACGTATAAGACCCCCTCTGAACACAAGATCTTCGCTCCCGGGGACAGGATGACATCATCTTCGATGACAATCCCCTCGAATTTCGATTGGTGCGCTGGCCGGTAGATATCCGCCCGTCCTAAATTGACGCCAGGGTATATTTTTACCCGATTACCGATGCGCGTCCGGGAATGGATCACCACTCCAAATCCTCCGTGGGCCAATTCGAAAGCTTCCCCGACATGCACCGAGCGAGGAATTTCAATCCCGAGCAGCTTTAACGCCAGGTATGCCAGCTGGCCGATCAGGCGATTTTCTCGAGCATAAACTAGAGACGTATAGAAATCACGCTTCATGCAACTCTTCCCCAATTATCCCATAGAAAACCGGGGAAAATGGCAAAATTCCTCCTTGACACAGAACGTATGTTCGTGTTATATTTATAGCACAATTGTTTCCTTTATTTATTTCTTGGAGGGACCAGCAAATGCCCCGTAAACGTAGTAAGACCTTAAGTGACCGCCAGAAACGCATCCTGGAAGTGCTGGAGCGATTCCAGGATCACAATGGTTATCCCCCATCGATCCGGGAAATCTGTGAAAAGACGGACATCTCCTCCACATCAGTGGTGAATTACTACCTGGATCAGTTGGAAGATATGGGCTATATCGAACGCGACAGGCGTGTGTCGCGCGGCGTGCGCATCCTGAAGCCCCTGGAAGAGGTGGCCACAGCCATCGCCGCGCCGATCAAACAGGCTGCCCAGGCAGTCAGCGAATTGCTGCGCATCCCGGTGCTCGGTCGCATCACCGCCGGTGAGCTCACCCCCATCCCCTCATCGGATTTCCCTTATTATGACCCGGAGAGCGGCATCGATATCGTCCGCAGCCAGCTGCCTCCACGAGAAAAGGGCAGCGATTTATTCGCCCTGGAAGTCCAGGGTGATTCGATGATCGACGCCATGGTCAATGATGGCGATATCGTCATAATGAAGCCTGCCCACGAGGCCCGCAACGGAGAGATGGTAGCTATCTGGCTGCGCGAAAACAACGAAACCACTCTGAAGTATTTCTATTTGGAGAATGGGCGCGTCCGCCTGCAACCCGCCAACCCCACCATGGATCCGATCTACATCGACGACCCGAGTGTCGTCGAGATCCGCGGGAAGGTGGTGATGGTTATTCGCCAGGTGGAGGGACTGCCCGCCTGAGGATAGCACTTCTTCTGCGTCTTCTCCTCCTTTCTGTACGACCGGGCGAGTGCCCGGCTCCTCCTCCCAACGCATCGGGCTACCTTGGATAAAGGTAGCCCGATGCAATTATTTACGGACAACCAGTGAAGGCGAGCCCATTCACCCGTATGCCGGGCGAAAAAATCGCTCCCTGGGAGCCCTCCGCCAGGGTGTGTTTGATGAGTGGATCGGCGCCAAAGATATCCGGGTCACGGGTGATCGACTGGTCCTCATTTGCTTCCTCTCCATAGGAATAGGAAGCCCATACAGTTCCACCGCTATCGCGCAATGTAAGGGTGTCGCTCATATCATTCAAGCTAAGGTACCCGGTCGAGGCAACCTGGACAACGCTGTGACCGAAGTCGCCTTGCGGAGAACCGCCCCCGAAGACCAGCACCGCACAGCCAGATGGGAGCTGGGTATTGGGCGGGAACAGGTGGCGCACGGCGATTACGTCTCTGATTTGCCAGCCGGTCAGGTCGAGGGGAGCGCCGGTGCTGTTGACCACCTCGATGAACTCATCTTCTTCCAGATGAGCATACCCGTCGTGGTTGGCGTCTCCGATCCCGGCTGCCGGCTCTGCATGGATTTCATTAATTATCAATCCGGTGTATGGCGTCGACGTCATGGTTGGCGTCCGGGTCGGAGTTCTGGTGCGCGTGGGCGTCGGTGTCCGAGTCGAAGTGGGTGTACGCGTAGATGTGGCGGTGAGGTAAGGCGTCATTGTCCTGGTCGGCGTACGTGTCCGGGTGGGAGTCACCGTGCGGGTCGGCGTTGGCGTTCGCGTATGTATCGCAGTTCTGGTCTGGGTTGGAGTGCGGGTAAAGGTGGGAAGCAATGTCGCAGTGGATGTCCTGGTCGGCGTAGGAGTCGGAATTGTCAGGTTGGCAACTCCCGGGTTTGGGTTCGCCTGGTCGATCCAATCCCCCGCTATGTCTCTATCCCGGTCCGAAGGCCGGCGCTCCAGCGAATGACCCTCCTGGACAGTCGGAACCGAGGGGGCAAACGCGAATCCTGAATTTCCCCAGGAGAGTGCATCCACCAGCTGATCGGGGCTGTCAAGCACCAGGATATCATCGCCGCCGTTGCTCAGGTTGACACTGCCGCTCGCCCAGCTGGCGTATTTGACCATGTTGGGGACATCAGAATTTGAATCGACGATCTCATAATCGGGCAAGAAACCATAGGATGACCAGAAGACGTTTGCCTGGTATGCGATGACCGTGAGGCCCCCAGGAGAGAGTGAATTACCTGCATTCTGAGGGAACAACAACATCCCTTCCCCGCCTCCCGCGCTTTCCTCGTCGCCAACTTTATAGCAGGACAGGTCAATAGGATCGTCGCCCGGGTTGAATAATTCGAACCACTCCCCCGATGGGTCTACTGGACCAGCTGGATCGTAATAAACCTCGCTGACGAGTAACAAAGCTGGAACGCAGGGCCGGGGTGTTATAGTGGGCGTGAGGGTTGGGGTGATAGTCGGGGTCCGGGAAGGCGTAGCCGTCCGGGTGGGGGTAGGTGTGAGCAGAGACAAATGGACCTGTCCAGGATTGGGAGCAGGCTGCTCGGTCCAATCGCCGGCCATATCGCTATCCACGTTGGCGGGCACTCGCTCCATCGAATCGCCATCTTTTACCGGTTTAGGGGAGGGATCGAAGGCGAATGTCGAGTTTCCCCAGGAAAAAGCATCCACAAGCCCGCCTTCCTGACCCAATAATAGCACCTCATCCCCGGAGTTGCTCAGGTTGATCGCCCCTGTCGACCAGGAGGTTTCTTTTTCCATGTTTGGTACTTCCGGATCAGACTCGACGAATTCAAAATCCGGTTTGAATCCGTAAAGTGCCTGGAACACGACCGCCCGGTTAGCAATCACGATTGCCTTCCCCGGGATGCTGGACAACCCCACTGGGAAACGGTACATCCCCTCGCTCCCCTGGGAATTTTCTTCATCGCCAACGCACAGCTCGTGTAAATCGATTGGGACCCCGAATGGCTGGAACAGCTCCACCCATTCGCCCTCCGGTTCGGTAAGCGCCGGGTTGTAATAGACTTCACTGATCAGGATCGGGTAGGTTGGTACAGGAATTGGGCGCGAGTTATGCAGGACCAGGGGCAAGAAGGAATCCAGCCAGGAAGATTTCCGCGCAAACGACAGGCTCGAGATGAGCCCACAGAGTAATAGTACCAGCGCGGAAGCGATCGCGGACCGGAGCAGAGGGAATAATCTCATGGAACCCCTCCTGTAAATAAGGCTCCTGATCAGATTAAATTAGTTAGCCGAGATAACTGGTATCAGATTACTTGTTCTAACAATATCCCCACCGATAAAACCTTGACCTCATTATAACCAAATCTCCTAAAAAAGCAACCGACATTGTGATCTAATCCACGCGGCTTAATAGAATATTTATGAGTTGTTTATTGTGCTTCTCTCTACAACTATGTTATGGATAGGAGTAAAATCAAAACGAAAGGAGGCATAAAAATGGAATCCCATAACGCAACATCCGGCCAAAGCCTGTTGGAATACGCGCTCATCTTTATCCTGGTCGCAATCGTAGTGCTGATCATTCTCTACCTGTTCGGGCCGGCATTAGGGAATATCTATTCCAATATTATCCAAAACATTTAAAACCCTCCCAGCCATCTGATCTAACCATAGAAAACGCCCGATTAATTGCGGGCGTTTTCCACTTTTCCACTAAAAGACCGTTCTTCCAGACCGTATTTTGGTACAATGGATACCCGGTATGCCTCTTCTTCCCCCGGATATCCGCTACTCAAAACGCCTCTTCGACCTGGTCGCTTCGCTCGTCGGGAGCCTTTTGATATCTCCCTTGATCCTGCTGGTTGCCCTGCTGGTCTACTTCTATCATGGCAGTCCGGTCCTCTTCCGCCAGACGAGGCCTGGCCTGAAGGGGAGGCCCTTCATTAACTATAAGTTTCGGACGATGTTGAATATCCACGATAAGGAAGGCCGCCCTATCTCAGATGCCAAGCGCCTGACCGGATTAGGGCGCTTCCTCCGCTCCACCAGCCTGGACGAGCTGCCCGAGCTGTTCAATGTATTGCGCGGGGAGATGAGTCTGGTAGGTCCCCGGCCGCTGCTGATGCAATACCTGGATCGATACGCCCCAGAGCAAGCTCGCCGGCACGAGGTGCTGCCGGGGATAACTGGCTGGGCCCAGATCAACGGTCGCAATGCCATCTCCTGGGAGGATAAATTCCGCCTGGACGTCTGGTACGTCGACCACTGGACTTTCTGGTTGGATATCAAGATCCTATTGCTGACATTATGGAAAGTCATTCGCAGGGAGGGCATCAGCCAGCCGGGCTTCTCGACGGCGGAGGAATTCTTTGGCGCAGGAGAGCCGCAAGGATCAAGGCAAGCAACCGCGCACGAATCTCACGGAACCATGGAAAAAGATTAATTATCTGGATGCCGGTAAAACAACGAA
>DATDRQ010000323.1:0-4051 GCA_035291645.1 Anaerolineales bacterium | reverse complement strand
GATTCCGCCAGAGCCCGGTTAGCGACCATCACGGCGGCTGCGCCGTCGTTCAGTCCTGGAGCGTTGCCCGCTGTAACCTTGCCGTTTTCCTGAAAGGCTGGCTTCAGGCCGGCCAGCGCCTCCAGGGTGGTATCCCGCCGGGGGGTCTCGTCGGCGTCGAAGATCGTTACCTGGCTCTTGCGGCCGGGGACCTCGACCGGCACGATCTCGTTCTTGAACTTGCCGGCGTCGCTGGCGGCGATGGCTTTCTGGTGGCTGCGCAGGGCGTATTCGTCCATTGCCTGGCGGGTGACCTCGTACTCCTCGGCGATAAACTCGGCGGCGTTCCCCATGCCCCAATTTTCGAACGGGTCCCACAAGCCGTCTTGCAGCAGGGCGTCGGTTAGCTGGGCGTTCCCGTAGCGCAGCTCGCCGCCGCGCCCGTAGACCAGGAAAGGCGCCCGGCTCATATTCTCCATCCCACCGGCGACGAACAGGTTTCCATCGCCGGCGCGCACCGACTGGGCCGCCAGCATGACCGCTTTCAACCCTGAACCACATACTTTATTGATTGTCGTTGCGCCGACGGATGCGGGCAGCCCGGCGAAGATGGCCGCCTGACGGGCCGGATTCTGTCCCAGGCCAGCGGAAACCACGTTTCCCATGATGACCTCGTCGATTTGGGCCGGATCGCTGATCCCGGCGCGCTCCACGGCGGCTTGCACCACGATCGCCCCTAACCGGGGGGCAGGGATGCCGCTCAAACTGCCTTGAAAGCGACCGGAAGGTGTGCGCACAGCGCTCAAGATGACAGCTTCACGATCGTTCTGGCTCATGGTCAGGTCTCCCTCTTTTCTAGCGCTTTATTCAGGCTTTTTTTCGGAATTCCTCACGCGTGCCACTCCCCCTTCACCCGCTGGTAGGTGTCCTCCAGCGTTTCGGGCAACACCCGGGTCTGGCCCAGGGAGGACATGAAGTTCGTATCGCCGGCCCAGCGCGGCACGACGTGCAGGTGGACATGGTCTGTGATGCCGGCGCCGGCCGCCTCGCCGAGATTGATCCCGATGTTGAAACCCTGTGGGTGGTACACTCCTCCCAGAACCCGGGTGCTGCGGACCGTGAGTTCCATGATCTCTGCCAGCGTGTCGTGGTCCAATCCTTCCAGTGTAGGCGTGTGCTGGTAGGGGACCACCATCAAATGCCCGCTGGTGTAAGGGTAGCGGTTCAGAATGATGAATGTCCGCTCCCTACGATCGATGATCAGGTTGTCCGGGCCGTCTGGCGCCTCCAAGGCTGTGCAGAACACACAACCCTCTTCATTCTTGTGTTTTTCGATATATGTCATGCGCCAGGGGGACCAGAGATGGTTCATGGAGTTTAATAATTCCGGATTTCACGGCAGCCTGAGGACCTTCGTCTTCACTACAGTCCCTGAGCGGTTTTATTGTAGCAGAGAATCCAGACCGCCGGAATAGTTGCCTGAGAGGAGTTGACAAGCCTTTTGAAGCGGAGTATCCTTGGCGAGCACACCCCGGCATTGGACGATCGATCTACGATGGCGCAACTGCCTCTTTTCAAGCCCCTCTCCTGGTCAGTTACCGAAATAACCGGATACCTGCGCGAGTTGCTGGAAGGCGATGATCTTCTGCAGGACCTGTGGGTGCGGGGGGAAGTCTCTAATCTGTCCCGGCCCGCCTCCGGGCACCTGTACTTCACGATAAAAGACGCCGGTGCGGCGCTGCGCTGCGTGATGTGGCGCACAGCCGCCTCCCGCCAGGTGTTCCTGCCACGCGAGGGGGAAGCCGTGGAGGTGCATGGCTATATCAGCCTTTACGAGGTCAGCGGTTCCTACCAGCTCTACGCGGACCTGATCCGGCCAGCCGGGGAGGGGTTGCTGTACCAGGAGTTCCTGCGTTTAAAAGCCCGCCTGGAAGCGGAGGGACTGTTTGACCCGGCGCGTAAGCGGCCCATTCCGCTCTGGCCCCAGACTCTGGGGATCGTCACCTCGCCGAGTGGGGCGGCGCTGCGCGACGTGCTCGATACCCTGCGGCGGCGCTTCCCGCTGGTGAAAGTAATCCTGGCGCCCACCCCGGTCCAGGGGGCGGAGGCCCCGGGCGGGATCGTCCGGGCGTTGCGACTGCTCAACCAGGAGATCCACCCCGATGCCATCCTGCTGGCGCGCGGCGGCGGATCGATCGAAGACCTGTGGGCGTTCAACGACGAGCAGGTAGCGCGCGCTATCGCCGCATCGCACAGCCCGGTAATCACGGGGATCGGCCACGAGACGGATTATACGATCGCCGATTTCGTCGCAGACATGCGGGCGCCGACCCCCACCGCGGCTGCCGACCTGGCTACCCCCAGCAGGATTGATCTGCTCCAGGTGGTCACTGAGGAGACAAGCCGTATGGACCGCGCCGTACAAATCTACCTGCAAGGCTCAAGAGGCCGGCTGGAATCCTTGCATAACCGCCTTCGCCTGCTTTCTCCTGCCCCGCGCATCCGCCGCGACCGGCAGCAGCTGGATGACCTGCTGCGCCGGGCCGATCGATCCTTGACCCACCAGCTGCAACTCAACCGGGCTCACCTCAGCGGGCTGGAGCAAAGGCTGGTCTCGCTCAGCCCGCTGGGGGTGTTACAGCGCGGCTTTGCCATTGTCACCCGTCCGGAGGGAAACCTGGTACGCAGCACGGCTCAGGTTTCCGCCGGGGATGACCTTCAGGTGCAGGTGAGTGACGGCTCGTTCGGCGTACGCGTCCGGCACACGGAAAATAGGTGAAACCGATGCTCGTCACAACCCCGAACCAGTGCCCCAACTGCCGCGCCGGTCTGCCGGAAAAGGCCGTTTTTTGCCCGACTTGCGGCACCCGCTTATCTTACCCCGAGCAACAGACGAGCGCTGCCGAGGCGGACCTGGCGCAGCTGGTCGAGAACGCCAACCAGACCCTGCTCAAGTCCGGCACCGGCGCAGCCGAGTTTGCCTTTGGCGTCGGCTGTTCCCTGGCGACGATCCTGATCGTAGGGTTGCTGCTGATCATGTTCCTGTTTGGGATGCGCGCCTGGACCGCCCTGGGGGTTGTGACCGTGATCGCCGTGCTGGTTGCCACCCTGGTTGCGGCTTACCTGGCGAGACGTGCCAGGAATGCCACGCTGGCGACGACTTACCGCAAGGTTGTGCAGCCCGAGATCGAGGCCTACCTGCACGAGCACCAGCTGACCCGCCAGGAGTTCGATGACCAGGCGGCGGATCTGGTCGCTTCCGATGAGCCGCTCAGCCAGTACCTGTCTCCCTCCCCGGCCTTGGAAAGTGAACTATGAACTCATCTAACAAGCAAGCAAAGCCCATTCCCCTGGACCAGCTGAGCTACGAGCAGGCCTTCTACGAGCTGGAAGCCATCGTCGCGTCATTGGAGGCCAACGACCGCCCGCTGGAGGAGGCGCTGGCCTTGTATGAGCGCGGCCAGGCGCTGGCGCGCTGTTGCGCCGAGATGCTGGACAAGGCCGACCTGCGGGTGCAGGTGCTCTCCGGTGAAGGCCTGGTCGATTTCGCTCCCCCTGATCAGCAGTAGAGAAAATCCCTGGGCGGGATATGGATCTGATCGGGATTTTTTCGAACCCGGCGTTGACCGCCGGGCTGACCGCCTGGGGGATCGCCCAGCTGGTCAAAGTCCCGCTGAATTACCTGCTTAACCGCCGCTGGGATTGGGTGCTGTTGCTGCGCGCCGGGGGCATGCCCAGCTCACACTCTGCCCTGGTGGCGGCGGTGGCGCATGCCATCGGGCTGTTCGTGGGCTTCGATACGCCGCTCTTCGGACTGGCCCTGGCGGTCGCCATCATCGTGATCTACGACGCCACCGGCATCCGCAGGCAGGCGGGCATGCAGGCCGAGGTGCTCAACGCCATGATCCGCGATCTGGCGCGCGGCCACCCGCTCAAGCAGGCGCAGCTGCGCGAGGTGCTCGGGCACACCCCGCTGGAAGCGTTGGCAGGCACCCTGCTGGGGGTCGCCGTGGCGCAGGTAGTTTGGTGGCTGTGGGGTTGAAAACCAGCCGGCCATCGTGGAAATCAATCC
>DATDRQ010000322.1:0-8085 GCA_035291645.1 Anaerolineales bacterium | reverse complement strand
GTCTGCGCTGGCGGATCGGTTGATGGTCTTGATCGAAGATCACGAATTAAGCCAACGCCTGGGCAGGCAGGCGGCCGAGTTCGCCAAAGAATATAGCTGGAACATTATCGCCAGGCGCATCGTCTCTGTATACGAGGATCTTTTGAAGAATCCTTCACTTATGTAATCGAATTATTCGCATCACCGGCTTACCGAACCGAAAACCAACGCCTAAACGGTTGACTCACCTTCCACCAGGTAATACAATATAGTAGTTTGAAATCGAATTACTAGAGTAGGAATGGATCTGCAATCGGATTTGATCGCACTAGGACTGACCGAGTACGAATCAAGGGTGTACCTTTCGCTCTTGGAAGGGAGCCCGGCGAATGGCTACCAGGTCAGCAAACGCACCGGTGTTCCACGTTCGATGGTTTATGAAGCCTTAGGGCGACTGCATGCGCGCGGAGCGATTCTGAAGGCCGGTAATGATCGCTCAACCCTTTACCGCCCGGTCCCTCCTGACCAGTTGCTTGATAGATATGAGGAAGAATACCAGCGCCTGCTTGGCAATTTGCGGGTGCGCCTCCAGGCGGTCTATTCATCTCCACATGGAGAACTATTAGGGACAATCGCCGGGGAGAATTCGATTCTTTCCCAGGCCTCCAGGATGATCCAGGAAGCCGGCGAAGAGCTCCTGCTCGTCTTGAATGACCGCGTACTGGAAAGATTACGAGAATGGATAGTTAGCGCCTGTGCACGCGGATTGCCAACCGGCGTCCTGCTTACGGGCATGGGGGATCTGGCCTGCGAGAATGTCGCCCACCACCCACCCCTGGAGAGCGAGCTGCAGGGGCTAGGAAATCTCATGGTGGTCGTAATCGATAGGAAGGAATGTCTGATCGCCAGTACAGGTGAGAATATGTCCGGGACAATCACGAACAATCAAAATATGGTGTTTATCACCAGGCAATTCATCTGGATGGAACTGTTTACCCAACGACTGTATCGCCGCTTGAATCCAGAGCTAATGGATCTGCTCGATCAGGAGGAAAGAAGAATTCTTCAAAGTTTGCGAGGATAACTCATAATGGCCCTGTATGATATCCATACTCGGAGGCATGATCAGTTCGAGGAACATTACCACCACACCCATAAAGACCCTCATCGAGGAGCTTCTGCGCTTTCCGATGTGATCCTGGGAGGTCAGGATGGACTGGTCAACGTATTGGGGGTTATCCTGGGTGTTGCCGCAGCCACCGGTGACCCGCAGATCGTCCTGGTTGCCGGTCTGGCAGCAACTTTTGCCGAATCGGTTTCGATGGGAGCGGTGGCATATACCTCGACTCTGGCTGACGCCGATTTCTACGAAAGCGAGCGCGAAAGAGAGTACCGCCACATCATGGAAGTACCCAATCTCGAACGCCAGGAGATACGTGAAATCTATGCTGATAAGGGTTTCCATGATGATTTACTCGAGCGCATCGTGGATACCATCACCGCCGATAAAGACGTCTGGGTTGCTGTGATGATGTCAGAGGAACACCGGTTGATCCCGTCGAATCGCAAGGCTGCTCTGCGTTCTGCGATCATCGTCGGTGTGGCTGCCATCATCGGGTCGTTGATCCCACTGGTGCCTTTCATGTTCCTGACTGTGAAAACCGGAATATGGGTGTCTATCCTGGTCTCGGCACTCGTATTGTTCATTGTTGGCGCTTATAAGGCTCGCCTCACTGTGGGCCATCAGGGAAAGAGCGGTCTGGAAATGGCGCTCATCGGGACGGTCAGCGCCCTGGTTGGTTACGCGGTTGGAACCTTGCTGAAATTGCCTGTCACCCCATGAGGAGGATTAATAATAAAAATGCAAACTTAAGATTTTCGATTTTGACATACACTTAAGGCGATTGTTGAAACTTCTGCATCCATCTAATACAAATCAAGTTGGGAGTTGGGCCATGAACCGCCTAGTAAACATACTGCTTATCCTTGGACTGCTCCTCACAGGAACAGTCACGATCTCATTGGGAGCGAACATCATCCAACAAGGCGATCGACCTCCTCAGGCCACTGTGGTTAGTGAGAATGGTGAGGCGCCCATCTACATACCGCTGATTATGGGATTCAGTTCCACATACACGGTCTCCGGGAGTGTCCTGGATGCCGGCAGCCACCCGGTAGCAGGCGTAACGATAACAGACCAGACCGGGCTCAGCGCCGTAACCGATAGCAACGGTTTCTATACCCTGGAAGGGCTCTCCGGCGGCGAGCACGCCCTGGCGCCATCCAAACCCGGCCTGGTATTTAAACCTTCTTTAGCTCAGGTTGATGTTTATTCCAATAGCGAAAACCTGGACTTCACGGCGCTGGCGGAGTGCGCTAACGGTTTGGAAAACGGGGGTTTCGAGAATAATTCCGGCTGGACTTTTCCCGCCACAGAATACAGCGCCGGATATTCCACCGCCAAAGCACACAATGGGGACCGCTCTGCGCGCACCGGCATTGTTAACGACTCGAATATCTATAGTTTCTCCTCTACCCGCCAGAAGGTGCACATCCCTTCCGATGCCAGTAGCGCCACCTTGAAAGTGTGGCTCTACCCGCAAAGTGAAGAGGCCGCCAATCTGGCGCTTCCGGAACTACCAACCGAGGCTGGTTTCGAACAGACGGAACTTGCCTCCGACGTCCAGTATGTGTTGATCCTGGACCAGTTCGGCAATATCTTGAAGCAGCTGTTGTGGACACGCAGTGACGCCAGGGAATGGCGGCTGTACGAGTTCAATCTCAAGTCGTATGCCGGGCGCACGATCCTCATCCATATCGGAACTTATAACGATGGCGTCGGCGGAAGGACAGCCATGTACGTCGACGACGTCGACCTGGAGATCTGCCCGGCGGGACCGACCCCGGTGCCTTCCCCCACCGGAATTCCTGGCACGTGCGAAAACCAACTGTCTAACAGCGGCTTCGAAAACAATAAGGCCTGGGATATCCCGCTCACGGCGCGTCCAGCGCGGTATTCGACAAAGGAATTACATTCGGGTTCGCGTTCGATGCTGACCGGGCTGATAAAAGATGAGCCTAATATCGTGAGCTATTCAGATGCCGGGCAGTGGGTGACCGTCCCCAAGAATGACGATAATGCAGTACTTAAATTTTGGAAGTTCCAGCGCTCAAACGAGCTGGGTCTCACGGCATTGCCCGAACCCCCTCCACTGGGCACGGCGTTCAGTCTGGAAGCTTCTGCCGGCGATGTCCAGTACCTGCTGATCCTCGACCAGTTCAGCAACGTCATCGGTGTCCCAATCTGGGAGCGCGATAACACCGGTGGGTGGGTCTATGACGAGATTAGCCTGAAGAAATACGCGGGCAAAACCATCAAGATCCAGTTCGGCACCTATAACAACGGTGTTAGCGGGCTAACCGCCATGTTCGTGGATGATATGGTCCTCGATATCTGCCCTACGGCGCCGGGGACACCCACCCCCTCACCGACTCCAGGAACCCCCACCTCTTCGCCTACACCCGGACCGACTCAGACCTCATTGCCCCCCGGTTGTTCAGACGAGATCACCAATAACAGCTTCGAGAAGGACACCGGCTGGTTCATCCCGCTCACAGAGTTCTCGGCAGGCTACTCGACGGTACGCGACCACACCGGAGAGCGCTCGATGCGCACCGGGATCACGTCCCAGGCTCACAATCGTTACAGCTATTCGGATGCTGCGCAGACTGTGACTATTTCGGCCTCAGCAGATGATGTCGAGTTGAGTCTGTGGATTTACCCGATCAGTAGCGATGCAGCTGAACTGGCGCTGGCCGAAATCCCGCCGGGACCAACCTTCGGAACGGCGGCGATGGCCAGTGACGTGCAATACGTGCTGATCCTGGACCGTTATGGCAACTGGATCGATACGCTCCTCTGGGAACGCAGCAACTCACAGTCCTGGAAGGAGTACTCCTTCGACCTGGATCGCTACGCCGGAAAGACCATTCGGATCCAGTTTGGGACATACAATACCGGGTGGGGTGGAGTCACATCCATGTATGTCGACGATGTCGCGCTGGAAGTGTGTGACTAGCGGCTATCCAATCAATGCGAAATTGAACCGGTGAATGTTAAAAGAGGCGGCAGGTGATAAGCCGCCTCTTTTAATTTAAGGGACATTGGTTCAGGTTTTGGATCGCCTCCTGAATCCGCTCGATTCGCCGTTCCGGGTTGGGGTGGGTACTGAAAAACTCGGGTGGGGCCTGGCCCTGGCTGGCGGATGCCAACACCCTCATCACCTGGACCAGCTCGCCAGGATCATAACCAGCATCATTGATGAAGCACACACCCAGGAAATCTGACTCCAATTCATCCTCTCGACCATACTTCATGTTGACCAGCTGTCCGATCAAAACTGCCATTCAAGCGGTCTGGGCAGAGGATGGGTTATTCGGGTCGTAGGAAGCGATAACGGCAGCTCCGGTCAATCCTTCGGTCAATTGAGCCTTGGCGATCTGTTCGGCGGAATGCCGCGCGACCACATGACCGATCTCGTGCCCTAACACCCCGGCTACTTCGCCCTCGGTTTGAAGCTCTCGGAGCAGGCCATTCGTGATGAAGACCTGACCGCCGGGTAACGCGAAGGCATTAATGGTTTGATCGTCGGCCAGCAGGTGGAACTCGTACTGGTAAGAGGTTTGGCTGGCTGGGGAGGCCTGGACCGGTGACTGCCCAGGCGAAAATGACTAAAATTGCCAGGACGAACGTTCCAGGAGAACCTACCAGTATCGAAGCTTTTGTGGCGAATTTCCTGAAAATGTCGTTCATTTTTTCAAGTTTCCTGAGATCGATAATTCAGATTTGAAAGGATTTACGTGAGGATTAGTAACGTGGGTTGTCGAACTCGGACAGTCAGATTTCCCCCGGAGGAAGCGCGAGGAATTCATCTTCCTCGCGCTTCCAAATTCTCCTGATTAATCGTCGTATCTAAGCTCTTCCCAGGCGACCTTGACAGCCTCCTTGAACCGCTCCCAGGTCCCAGGATTACGGTCGTCCCAATTACGCCTCGCTTCCGGTTCCAGATAGTCCCAGTCGTAATCCCGGTAGCGTTCATCGGTTGCCAGGTCGTACCCGTAGCGGTAAGCAGGCAGATACTGATCGAAGGAGTATTCCGATCCCATGTAGTAATTGTCATAGTGGTCCCGGAAACTCGAACTATAGGAATCAAAGTCCCCGAAGTTCCCTGTCTGTGAAGTGTAAGTATCTCGTGGAAAATCGGACTCTTCCATCATAGTAGTGTACGGACCGGCATTCGGGTCAAATCCGGTCCACCCGGTCTGCCTCCATTCCGTGACGCGCCGGTTAATATCCACGGGGTTGTGGCGATTGAGGATTTCCACGGCTTGGTTCACCCGCTCAGCGGAAGTACGTACAGTTACCAGGGTGCCTCCTCGACGAACGCCTTCGGCGTAATAACCGGCAGACTCTTCAGGAATCCCCATTTCAAGAAGTGCACCGAGCAGACCACCCGCGACTCCGCCGGCGACTGCGCCCACCCCGGCCCCGGCTAATGCAGATAGACCAGCAGCAATCGGCCCAGCAGCGATCACGGGACCGATCCCTGGGATTACCAGAGCGCCCAGGCCACCTACCAGCGCGCCAACGCCAGCTCCAACAGCCATCCCCTCAGAAGCGCCGGAAGCTTCCTCGCCGGTGCCCATACCCCGGCTGTATCGACCGGTTTGATCACTGGCGACTAAGCTGATATCCTCGCTGAGGTAACCGTTTTCCAGGAGCGCTCGCACCGCTTTATTCGCAGTTGAAAAATCATCAAACAATGCTGCAACCGTTTTAGCCATATCAGACCTCCTAATATTTTTTAATATCGTTCTGTTAGGCAGATTAGGAGATGTGTTTTTCTCCTAATCCACATCTCGGATTAATTCTTGATCACCTTTTCGGTGGCCTCGCCGACCATCTGCTGGGCGCGGTTCCTGAAGACAGGAATCCGCTCCTTGGTGCTCATCGTAATGTCTTCCAAGGCGCGCCCGAGGCGATCGCGAGTGCCAACAACTGCCTCAGAGACTCGCTCTTCGATCTCTCTGCTTCTATCGCGGATAAGAGACCGTGTTTCCTCGCCAGACATCGGTGCAGTCAAGATTCCTACACCTGCTCCGATCAATGCTCCGACGAGCATTGCGGCTGAAACTGAAAGAACTTGGGTCGTTTTTTCGTTCATAAACACCTGTACTCCTTTCGATGTGAATACCAAAAAATATAATCATGAATAATACTCCCTTCAATGGGGAATGCACCTGTAAACGGGGTAGGGATTTACCTAGTTCAACCAATTGAAGGAGTAGGGTGCTCCTACTCCTTCAATTTTCGACCGGGTACTATTATTCAGTCTTTTTTGATACGACGGCCTTCGAATCCTTACGCGTAGACCGGAAACCGCGCCCAACTTATACGGGGGAACGACCGGGCAGGGCCCGGACGATCGCAACGACGATGACAGCTCCTATGAAAGCGACGACCAGGGTTGTCAGGTCGAAGCCCGATATGGGATTCTGGACGTTGAACAGGGCTGAGGCCAGGAAACCACCAACCAGAGCCCCGACGATACCCAGGATGATGTCAACCAGGATGCCGTATCCACTCCCTCGCATCACCATGCCGGCCAACCAACCAGCGATTAAACCGACGATAATCCATGCTAATAGACCCATCTTGTGGTTCTCCTTACTCGAAAATTATCCGCTCTTCATTTTCGCTTCAGTTTCACGCAGGAACTCATCGACCTCGGCTTCCGCCTCCATCTTTGAATAGCCATATCGTTCCTGAAGCTTTCCAGTCAAGCGATCCCGCCGGCCTTCGATCTCCAGCAGATCATCGTCGGTCAAATCCCCCCAGTATTGCTTGACGCTTCCTTTGATTTGGTTCCACATTCCAGCCAGAATATCGTCTACCATTTTATTTTCTCCTCTCTGAGTCTGAATCTGCGTTTCCGCAGTATTTCTGAAACTACTATACGTTCGATTGAAGCCGACCACAATGGGGATTTATCCGATCATTGGTTAGGGTTTTCCCTACTGATTTAGGGAGAAATTTCCCTAGTGGAAACTTCCTGACGACCAGTAAGGATATCCTTAGCAACAATGGATGGGAGGGCCGATTACCTGCTCTTGGTGGTTCCTTTGAAAAAGGTGTATGATCTCATTCAGGTTCTGAGATTCGGCATGGTTATCCCGCAGATTACTCTGGTCGCGTTGATCCGATATTCAGGCTTCGTCAGAGTTCGCCTCGAAATGGAAGTTTATAAATGAGTGGGGAGATCGTGGATCGGAATATGAAGGACCAATTCTGGCGAGATCCGGGTACGCGTCGATATCTACTCCTATTGATCCCGATCGCTATTTCCATGTTTATGGTCTATCAAATTGCCCGCCGAGGTGGGTTTAACGTGCATCCGGACGAATATGCACATATCGATGCCATTTGCTATTACGAAACCCACTGGTGGATGCCGAATGTGAATTCTGACGGGATTATCTACAGCGGCTATGGATGGAACCGGCTTTACGATGGCGAGTTTGTTTATCTGTTATATGGGAAGCTAGCCCTGCTAAATCGGGCGGTAGATCGTCTTTCTTCCATAGAGGTATCTGACCCGCCTGCTCTACTCCGAGCCGTAGAAAATTTGTTTTTTTCTGCGCGTGTCTTGGGTTCTACCGTCTGCGAGAATCAGATCGAGATATATTCCAATTACCGGATGTTTAACGTCTGGCTTTACCTGATTACTTTGCTAATACTGTTTGGCTCTAGCCTAAGATATCCCTGGCCCCTCTCGATAGCCCTGCTCTTGCTGTGCTTACCGCAAGTCAGTTACATCTATTCTTATGTAAATTCCGATGCCTGGGGTCTATCGATGAGCGTGTTTTTATTCGTTTTTATTATGGCTCGGCGGGAGAACCTTCTTAGATCGTGGCCAGATTTGATCGTTCTCGCAATCTTGACCAGCCTGGTGATCCTGTCGAAAAAAACTTTCTGGCTATCCATTCCATACGCGTATTTGTTGTTAGGATTGGGACTGGTTGAGGATCTGAGAATCCATAAATCCG
>DATDRQ010000321.1:0-4054 GCA_035291645.1 Anaerolineales bacterium | reverse complement strand
TCAAAGGATGGCATGGTCAGATTGAATGCGATGTATCCCTCTCCTTGGGTTATTCGTGATCTGTCACCCCTGGCCGACCAGGCTGGAGAGGTAACCAGCTCAGCCTTTGTGGATCTGGCGACGTTGGCCACTGGTTCATCTGATGGTAATGTGAATATCTGGGACGTGAGCGGAGCGTTCGATCCAGTAGATCCTGCTGACACCAACATAAGGTTACTAAATACTTTGAAAGGGCATACAGGCTGGGTATGGGATGTAGCCGTTTCTCCTGATAGACAGACTCTGGCTTCAGCCTCGGATGACGAGACGATCCGCTTGTGGAAGGTTGATAGCGGAGAGACCATGCAAACCCTGCGGGGCCATTCTGGGACCGTGTGGCGAGTGGCCTTCTCACCCGACGGAACGTTTCTGGCCTCCGCCTCGTGGGACGCGACGGTGAAGTTTTGGGATCCGGTCTCAGGCGAAGCGCTGAGAACGTTGCAAGGACATCGCGATTGGATTCTCGCTATGGCCTTCTCCCCGGATGGAAAGTCCCTGGCCACGGGGTCACGGGATGGTCTGGTGATCCTTTGGGAGACAGAAAGCGGTAAGATACTGCATACTTTGGACGAACACGATGCGGCCGTACGCGGCCTGTCATTCTCGCCCGATGGGCGCTTGTTAGCAACCGCTTCCGAAGACGGCATACTGCTTTTGTGGGGGGTTACGCCATGAGCTTCGTGTCCTTCAGCATGGGCGCTCGTTCAGCATGAACCGAGGAGGTAATCATGTCCCTTAATCGATTGTCCCTTGCTCTCACGATTATGTCGCTCACCCTCGTCGCCTGTACATCGAGGACCGTGCCAACCCAGGCTGGTATCCTAACCGAGCCAACTCTGAGCGAGATAACGAAGGAACCTCCTCCCACGAAAGTACTTCCAACGGCTACTGCCACTCACGCTCCCTCTCCCACCGCGACTCCACTTCCCGGAGGAGCCTACCCCACCGAAACACCGTTACCACCTTACCCTGGTCAGCCTGCGGGCGAGACAACTCCGTACCAAGAACCTCCCCCGCCACCAACTCCGACCAGGCAACCCGATGAACCGACTGAGCCAGGCGCCATCACCGGAGAGATCTGTTCTCCTGAAGAGAACATCCCGCCGATGACGGTTTATTTCGAAAACGTCGAAACCTGGGTGCTGAGCACGCTGCCGATCAAAAAAGGTCAATCCAGTTACAGCCTCGATCTGGATCCCGGCCAATACATCGCCTACGCCTATGAAAAACACGCAAAGGCGAAGGGGGGCCTGTATTCGCAGGCTGTGCCGTGCGGGTTGACTGCTGGCTGCACCGATCACAATCCGGTGGTTTTCACGGTGGATACTGGCCAGACCCTGAACGGGATCGATATCTGCGACTGGAGCGCTCCGGAGACCGTCCCGGCCAACCCGGCGCCGGTAGACGAGCGCCTGGCTGGGATGGTGTACAGGCTCTATGAGGTGAATTATTTCCGCTACGATAATCAGGGAAGAGCCCAGTTCTTGATGTCGACGCCCTTCGATTTGAGGGTCTCGCCAGACGGGAAGCACGGGGTTTTTAAGGATGACGAGAAGAATGACCTTTTCCTGGTCGATTTCTCCACGGGCGAACAATTCAACCTGACGAATTCCCCGCAGATCCAAGAATCCACTTTTTGGTGGGTACCGAGACCGCAGGAGAGGATCCTGTTTCGGGCCTTTCTGGAGGGTGAGGGAGCAGAGCCTGGATACAACGGCATGCTGTCTGTCGTCGACGTGGATGGATCTAACCTGCATGCCATTGAGCGTGAGCATGGTCCTTATTATGTGTCCGTCTCTCGAAACGGGCGAATGATCGCCTTCGGCGGTGGGGAAACTGCTTTCATGTACGACTGGGCATCTGGCGTCAGCAAGTTCAACCCACGCGAATATAGCACTGACCTTCCCGAGGACCTGTTCATCTCCAGCCCGTCCTGGTCGCCGGACGGGAAGAAGATCGTCTGGCACCTGCAGGGTTCTTTCAGCGAGCAATATCAGCGTGGGTATGGCATTTTTGACCTGAAAGCGAAAACACTCCTGCTCGTCCACCCATACCAGGGCAATGGTTATGGAGGCTATCCACCGCCAGCAAGGTGGAGTCCGGATGGAAAGTGGCTTGCTGTTGACCCTCCTGATCCGGTCCCAGCGAGAAACGGTACCTGGCTGGTGAAGCCAAGCCAACCGGAAAGTGAAGTATTCCTGGGCGAATCAACTTACGTCCAAGTGTGGAGCCCGGATGGAAAATGGCTGGCTTATTCTCACCGAGATAGTTCTGCCACCGATTTTTACCAGGTCTGGATAGTCAATGCCAACCAGCCAGAACAAAGAGCGTTGATGGCTGAATTTACTTTTGGTCCGATGTGGAGTCCAGATGGAAAGTGGCTGGTTTACCACCGGGATCCGTCTGGCCCACAAGATGATGAGGATGCAAGGATGATTGAAGTCTGGCTGTACAATCCGAACACCGGCGGGCACGAAAAGACATCTTTACCGCCAGGGGCTCGGGCCGTGGATTGGTAGCGCCGTAACCAGGATACATAGTGATCAGGAGAGATGAAAATGAAAGCCAAAACGAATCCACGGGGTCGATTGATCGCCATCCTATCCGTGATGCTTTTAATCCTCATCGCCAGGGGAGTCGGCGCAAAAAAACAGCCGCGGCAAGCACCTGGCGGGCCTCTATCACAGGATACGACTGCCTCGCGCACCTCTGTGCCGACCGTGACGGGTTACCCTACCCGCACGCCGACGCTGACCCCCACCGCCACCTTGCCTGGCACGCCGACCTTCACACCGACCCCTACCAGCCAGCCTGGCCCACCTACCCTGATCTACCCCGCAGATGGCGGGTTGCTGCCACAGCCGGTGCCTCCCGGAGAATGGTATTTTGAGTGGTCCGCCCGCCACGGGCCGTGTGATACCACGATCGGCATCAGCGGACCCGGGGGAAGGACTATTTATGCTGAGCGGCAGGGGTCGGAAGCCTATGAATTCCAATACACCACAGACACCTTTTTGCCGGACGATGCCCTGGGACCCTGGCACTGGGGAGTAAGCGTTCATTGCCCGCTGGGGACTAACTCCAGTGAGATACGTACCTTTTGGGTGCGGTCGGCCACCCCGTTTAAGCTCTATTTCCCGTTAGTAAACCAGGGTGTGCGCTAATCGAAGGTCCCAGAACATGGATGCAAGCCGATGGACCGCAATCGGTGATCGACTGTGAGTACGATATTTGCTGCCACCTGGTCTGTCACACCGGGCCGCACCGATCCCGTCGATTGCATCCGCGCACCTGCCTTAGTCATAGGCCAGGAAAGCGTTGTTTCGTGCAATGGAAACCTCCAGTGACCGAGGCGGAAAAAGCCAGTCAAGTCAGCATTGAGCCCCAATCATCTCCCGGTATTCCGTTTCCTTTCGCTTATTCGTGTCCATTCGCGCAATTCGCGGATAATTACACAAATCTACTGGGAACCTGTGGTAAGGAATGCGTTACAATTACCATTATCCGGACATAACTCTGGTTTTTCTTTCGATTCATCCCCGCCAATTCCGGAGGCATCCTTGAACTCTATCCTGGTTTACACCTACCCGCTCAGCGCTGTCCTGATCTTCGCCTTGGCGATCGGAGTAGGTCTGTTCCTCACCCACAAGTTCCACCTGAGCTGGCGCTTGTACTGGATCGGCGGGGCGATCTTCATTCTCTCCCAAGTCTTCCACCTGCCCTTCAATTTCCTTTTGTTGAATCCTTTTCTCCAGCATACACTCCCGGAGAAACTGCCGGCGGCTTGGGTGCTGCCGGTAACTGCCTTGATCCTCGGCCTCAGCGCCGGGTCGTTCGAGGAGCTGGCACGCTGGGCTGGTTATCGCTGGTGGGTGAAGGACGCCCGCAGCTGGTCGAGAGGGTTGCTGTACGGCGCGGGGCATGGCGGGGTGGAGGCGTTACTACTCGGCGGGCTGGTTTTGGTCACCTATATTAATATGGTGGCTATACGCAACCAGGACCTGGCAACCCTGGT
>DATDRQ010000320.1:0-5022 GCA_035291645.1 Anaerolineales bacterium | reverse complement strand
CACAAGGGCCTGAGCTACATTTCGAGATGTAGATCGCAGGTGTAGCTCGGCCCCTCGTGGGCGTTCGATGCGGGTATTCAACGTAGCTCGGCCCTTCATGGGCGTGATTAGAGGATCAACTACGGCCACAAGGGCCTGAGCTACATTTCGAGAGTACCAAAAAGGAGAAACCACCATGAATAATATTGGCTATACGCAGCACAACCGCTGGGTGCGCCTGCTGCTGGTGACCGGGATGCTGCTGGGCGGCTTTCTCAGCCTCGTCCCGCCCGCCAAGGCGCAGGCGATCGTCTTCGAGGACACCATCCCCGCCGGGCAGGTGCTGGAGAACGACGCGATCTTATCCGGGACGGACGTGACCCTGGCGGGAGAGGTGGTGGGAGACGTGCTGGCGGTGGGCACCAACATCACGATCAGCGGGCAGGTGGACGGCAGCCTGATCGCCGTCGGACAGCACGTCAGCCTGGCCAGCCCCGTCTCCGGGACGACCATCGTGGTGAGCCTGGACCTGTTGCTCGAGCCGGCCGCCCAGCTGGCGCGCAATCTGTATTTCGTGGGTCTCAGCCTGCAGACCCAGAAGGACTCGTGGATCGGGCGCGATCTGGTAGCGCTCGCGCTGGGCGCCACACTCAACGGCGAGATCGCCCGGGACACGCGCGCCGTGCTCGGCCCGCTGGAGGTGATCCGGCTGCTGATCGGCTCAATCTCCGGCGACGATCCCCAGACGGTGAGCCGCGCCATCCCGGCTCCCGCCATCGCCGCCCGCCCGCCGGTGGAGCAGGCGCTTCAGAGTGGATTTGCACCCCCGCTGCGGCCGCTATTGCCTGGGATTGCCGGCGGCGCGCTCCAGCAGGCGCAGATCGACACCGCCCGCCTGCAAGCCTGGTTCCTGGGGGTGGTGCGCAACCTGGTCACCCTGCTGGTCTTCGGTTTGCTCGGCATCTGGCTCTTCCCGCGGCAGCTCAACCAGGCCGCCGGTCTCACCCACCGCCGGCCCTGGAAAGCGACCGGGATCGGCCTGCTGGCGCTGGTGATCGCCTTCTCCCTGAGCCTGGTCGCCGGGCTGCTATTTGCCATGATCCTGGCGGTCGGTCTATGGCTGAGCTCGGTGCAGCTGTCGAGCCTGGCCCTGGCGGTCTGGGCGGTGGGCTTCTCCAGCCTGGCGCTGGTCTTCTCGCTCTCGGCCCTGTTCGTCGCCTACGGCGCCAAGGTGATCGTCGCATACCTGGTCGGCCTGCTGATCCTGGAGCGGGTCTTCCCCCGGGCGGCGGAACAGCGCTGGTGGCCTTTGCTGCTTGGGCTGGCGCTGTACGTGCTGCTGGCCTCCATCCCTGGGCTGGGCTGGGTGATCGCGGTGCTTGTGACCGCCATCGGTCTGGGGGCCGCCTGGCTGCTCTACCGTGAGCGCGGCGAAATGGCCGCGTCTGGCGTGCAGACCGAGATCGCCGGGGAAACCGCCGGATAAGCCCGGGCGCCAGCTGCGCACAGCCCGAGAGGCCATGAGACGCCTGTTCACCCGCCAGACGAGACCGGGAAGGCCTGCCCGCCGGCGCCCGTTCGGGGTGGTGGTGATCACCATCCTGCAGATGACCACCACCCTGGCCCCGCTGGCGGTCCTGGCGCTGGTGCGCAGCGGGCAGGACCCCAGCCTGCTGGCGTACCTGCGCACACTCGAGCCCGTGAATTTCACTATCGTCGAGACCCTGGCCGCTTCGATGGCAGCCTGGGAGCCCTACTATCAGTTCTCAGGACTGACCCCCCCGGCGGTCTTATCCATCCTGCTGCTGGCCCTTACCGGCGCCCGGGTGGTGATCATCGCCGGGTTCTGGTTCCTGAAACGCTGGGGCTGGGTGCTGCTCATGGTCCAGCTCGGCCTGTTGATGGTGACCGATTTGTACGTTTATTTCAGCGGCAGCCCGCACTTCTTATCGATGCTGAACAGCGTGCTGGTGGTGTTCTACCTGAACCAGCGCGAGGTGCAGCAGGCCTTCCAGGCCCGCCACAAGGTGGTGGAGGTGGTATGAACGACCTGGACCTGCTGTGCAAATTCGAGCCGGTGGTGCGCTTTACCTATGGGGAGCACTTCTTCCCGGCGGCGGTGGACGGGTACGTGCAGCGCTGCAGCCTGTGGCTGCGCGACGAGCAGGGCCAGGAGAAGCTGCTCGTCCCTCAGGGAGAGCTGACCCTGGAGAAACTGGCCTCCTACCGCGAGGCGCCGGTCGGGCAGCAGATCTACCTGCGCTTCGTCGAGAAGCCGCTGGACGTGATCGCCTTCGAGCGCTGGCGGCTGCGCCCGGAAAGACCGGTGTTCCGCGCCGTCGGGCGGCTGACCCGGGTGGGGCTGCTGCCGCGCCTGATGGAAGCCTTCTTCAACATCTCGCTGTTGCTGCGCGGCAAGGTGCCCGGGGGTACGGCGGCGGCGGCCGAGATCGACTATCGCGCCATCCGCCAGGACGACCCGCGCTACGTGTACTACGGGCGGGTGGTGCGCGAGGGCGGCTACATCGTGCTGCAGTACCTGTTCTTCTACGTGATGAACGATTGGCGCTCCAGCTTCTACGGCGTCAACGATCACGAGGCCGACCTGGAACAGATCTTCGTCTATCTCGCGGAGGAGCCGGAGGGCGAGCCCGAGCCGCGCTGGGTGGCCTTCGCCTCGCATGACTTCTCCGGCGACGACCTGCGCCGGCGCTGGGACGACCCCGAGCTGCATCGCTTCGAACAGGATCACCCGGTCGTGTACGCCGGGGCCGGTTCGCACGCCAGCTATTTCCTGCCGGGCGAATACCTGATGGGCGCCGAGCCGGCTTTCCTGCGCCCGGTGCGCCAGGCGCTGGACGCCATCGCCCATTTCTGGCGGGTGACCCTGGGTCAGGGGGAAAGCGAGGCGGTCGAACGGGCGCGCCGGCTGCTGGTCGTCCCGTATATCGACTACGCTCGCGGGGATGGCTTTTCGATCGGCCCTCAACAGGTAGCAACCTGGTGCGCGGTGTTAATCGACCAGCCGCCGGGCTGGTTGGAGGAGTACCGCGGCTTATGGGGGCTGGACACGCGTGATCCGCTGGGCGGGGAGCGCGCCCCAGCCGGACCAAAATACAACCGGGATGGTTCGGTGCGCCTGTCGTGGTACAACCCGCTCGGCTGGTCAGGCCTGGATAAGGTCCCGCCGCCCGGTCAGGTGCCAGCCCAACTGGAAAGCAAGATCAACAGCCTGGAAGTGGAGCGCAGCGCGGTGCAGACCGAGATCGCCCAGAAGCGGGAGGCAGTGCGCCAGTTGGCGCTGGAAGTAGACGCCCTGCAGCAGGCCAATTACCTGAACAAGCTGTACCTTTCACAGCAGCGCGCCCTGGATGCGGCGGAGGCGGAGCTGCAGGCGCTGTACGCCCGCCTGACGGTGGTCACCGAGACCTGGCTGGCCAGCCGTACCTACCTGGAGGACGTCCGATCCGGTCATTGGGGAGACCCGCAGGCCCACATCCAGCACAAGCACCTTCCGGAACCACCGTTAGGGCGGCAGACCTGGCTGGCGGAGGTGTGGGCGGCGGTCAGCAGCGGGGTGCTGCTGCTGGCGCTGACCGCCATGCTCTACCTCCACCCGGTGCGCTGGCCGTTATGGGTGCTGCTGATCGGCTTCACCTTTGCCCTGATCGAGGAGACAGTGCGCGGGCGGCTGGTGCGCTTCCTGCTCAACGTGACGATTTTCCTGGGGGTCCTCACCGCCCTGGTGCTGGCCTTGGAATTCTGGTGGTTGCTGCTGATCGGCGGGCTGGTGGCGGTGGTGCTGCTCTCGGTGATCGGCAACCTGCGCGAGCTCTCGGGGCGGTGAGGGTGATTCGTTTGAACGTTGGAAAGTTTGAAGGTTTGAAGGCTGTAGCCGTCTGCGCGGCGGCAGGCAACCTCCGTCTGCGGTAAACTTCGTTTGCACAGCTGTAGGGCGGGATTCTATCCCACCGAACACTTTCCCACGTAGACCGGCGGCTTGGGAAAGCCTGTAGGGCGGGATTCTATCCCGCCGTCTGCGGTAAGTATGGTATCGTTGGGGGATATTTCCTCTCAGGAGGTAGCTATGCGCAAGCCATATCCACCCTTCTTACTAATAATCATTACCACGTTCGCCCTGCTCCTGGCGGCCTGCCAGTCGAGTGCACAGACTGCCATAATCCCTACAACGCAGTCCGCCGGCGCCCAACCAGGCGGTGCACAGCCGACCGCCGGCCTGCCCGGCACCTTGCCCGCCACCCTGGAGCTTACCCCGAACCCGGCCACGCCGGCCCGGACGGCTTCGGACACGCCGGCAACTATACCCATCACGCCTGTTACGGGCGAACCCTACCCCGCCCCTCCGGTCACCGGCGTGTTGGCGACTCCCGAATCCGACAGCCCGGCGGCGGGTATCTGCGACCTGGTACAGGACCCGCTGGTGATCTTCGAGATCAATCCGGACGTGCCCTCCCCACGCTGCGCGCAGGCCATGCCCGACCAGCGCGTGAAGGTGATCAACCGCACGGACGGCGTCCTGCAGGTGTCCATCGCCGGATTCGAGGTGAGCCTGGGTCCGGGAGAAGAGACGGTCTTCGACACCCCGCTCGGCTCGTATTTGGCGCCCGGTGTGCATCGCGTGCTGACCTCCGCCTACGGCGGGGGCGGCCCCGAGCTGTGGCTGCTGGAAGCCTCCCCCACCCAGCCGCCTTACCCCGCCCCGTAAGACCCGTGCCTTTCTCATCTTGGCGAGCGCAGCGAACCGATCTCCCTTCCTGGCATGCAGGGAGATTGCTTCGGGCGGCTGCGCCGCCCTCGCAAAGACACCGGACTATCATGGCGAGCGAAGCGGTTCTGAAGATCATGTCATTGCGAGGCGTTCTTTGCCGAAGCAATCTCTCTGTTGGTTTCGAGGGAGATTGCTTCGGGCGGCTGCGCCGCCCTCGCAAAGACAGGCAAGGCTTACCCTGCCCAAAATGAGAGTTATAATATCGTAAAAGGAGCACATATGCTGGTCAAACCCAACCTGCCGGTCCGCTCCTC
>DATDRQ010000319.1:0-3536 GCA_035291645.1 Anaerolineales bacterium | reverse complement strand
AGACGCTGTGTTGAAGTCCACCAGCCGGTTCTCGGCATCTAGTACGATCAGGACGTACGGCATGTGAAATACCACCAGATCGCGAGCGACCGGGACGACTTGAAGAATGTGGTAATTGAATAAGGCCAGGCTGAAGGCCAGGGCAGCGAAATTGGTGAACAGGATGGAAACCTGGATGGTAGAAACGGTTAGCCTCTGCGGATAAACCATGACATACCCCACCAGTGGGATGATCTCCCCCAAGATAATTAAGACAATCGGCGCACGGTATGCCGGTGAACGCAGCAAGCACATAAATAGCACACCGAGAATGAACGCCATAAATACAGAAGCATAAACGATCCCCCACCTGGCCAGTTCATCCGAGCGGTATACTTCAAAGCCAAAATGGTTTTCTGCAATGACACGGAAACTGCCAGGTTGGGTGAGCAGCAAGTACGTCAGGATGATGGCAGGGAAGGTCAGCAGGAAGGACCTTCGCCGGGAGAGCCATTTCTCGTGACCAGTATATTCCAGGGCAAACATCAAATGAAGCGGAATTATTAGAAAAGCACATACCGGTTGCAGCACCCACAACAGATAACGCAACTCCCGGGACTGCACGACCGTCGCCAGCCCGGCTGCCAGCGCCCAAACCAACCAGAGCGCCACCATCCTGAGGAAGTAGCTGCTTCCCGGGCGGCGCGTTTGCCGCTTTGCGTAGACCCCAATAAGGGCGATAAAGACAGCAGTCGCCAGGTATGGCCAGGGCTGGTTGATGTTGATAATCATTTATGACAGAAGGCAAAAGTCCCACCGGCGATATAGGTATGTATTGATTGTACAGCCCGATGAAAGCAGAGTCAAATGAAGCACATAAACAATTAGAGCGCCGGTGATACACCAGCGCTTTGAGAACTGGAATGAAGATTGGCCAGTACTAACAGGGGAATTCGGGGGAAAGCTCAGATACCGAAAGCCTTCACCCGCGGCCAGGCGTGGGCGGCGAAGGCCAGCGACGCGCCGGCCTCGGCGGTCCTTCCCAGGAAAACCGCCAGGGCGGGGGCAGCGACCAGCAGGCTCATCCCCGCAAGTCAGTTATGCTTTGTCCGCATCGCCTCCGCTTTCACTGCGAATGCCTGGGGCGATGTACTGCACCCGCTTGTAGGCTTTCACCCCCTGGGCAACCTCGTCGCGCAGCAGGTTGCCGGAGATGTGCATGAGGGTATCTCCGTAGTCAGAATCAATGCCCATGGAAGCCAGGCAGGGGAAGTGGTGGTGGAGCATGCCCGCCTCCTGCTCGGCGTCATCGGCGGAGACGCCGACCAGGCGCTCAGCCACGTAGCGGGCGCAGCCGCAGACCGTATCCCGCTGGACCTGAACCGCCTCGATCAAGCGCGTCTCCGGGTTCACCTCGATCCGAAAAGCCGGCTTCCCGAAGCAGCGGGCGAAGGCCGCGATCAGCGGGTCATCATAAGTAACTCGCTCGCGGCGGCCCAGGTCGTAGTGGCTTTCGGTCAGGGAGCAGAGTGGCTTCGGAGTAACGCAGGCCACGCTCATGCGCTCCAGCCAGCCGCGCAGCTGGCGGGCCAGGCCGCGCGGCAGCCAGGCTTCGCTGTCGATGGGGGCGATCACCGCCCGCGCCGCGCACATTGCGGCGATCTCGGGCAGCAACTCAGCCACGCCCTTGTGTTCAGCGAAGGACAGGATCAGGTCCGCGGCGGGCAGAGACGGCGGGAGGAAATCCTCGGGGTAGTCGATCACCAGGGGGAACTGGGTCGGCGCCCGCCACACCATCAGCTCCCAGTCCGGCGGGGAGTGCTGCTGAATGTTCCCGGCGTGCCGAACGCCGTAATCCCCCGTGATCACTGCAAGGATACGCATTGATTTACCTCGGTCGTGAGCAGGATCATCCAGCCCTTGCGCTCATCTACGAACCCGGCTTCTGGGATCCGATTCTACTCGATGATCCAGGGCCGCTCGACCGAGCTGGCTCCGATTGACCTGAGATGAGCCTGTTTCGGAGATGCCTCTGGACAGGCGGGAAGAAACCAATAGGGTGACCGCGGTAGCGCCCAGGAAGAGCAGCAGTGCCAGCCCGTTGAGCAAGCCGCCCCACAGGCGCAGAGTGACAGCGCCAGCCAGGTCACCGGTCACACGCAGCAGCAGGGAGAAATGCAGCAACGCAAGATACAGGTAGGAAGCCCGGGTAAACCTGATCTGCCGCCCGAGAACAGCCGGGAAGATGATGGGAGCATGCCCGAAGATCATCGAAAAGACAAACCCCAGGAAGATGGCGTGCAGGAAGGCGTCGTAGCGCGGCCCGGCGGCGGTCCCGCCGAACCACAGGCCCATGGACCCGGCCGCGGCCAGCCAGGCGTAACCAGCCAGCAGGCAGGTGGCGATGAAGCGGGTCAGGCCGGGCTTGCGCACCGTCCGGCGGGCGATATCATAGCGCAGGAGCCAGGCAGCCAGGGCGAGCATGCCGAGCCCGCCCAGGCGGGTTCCCAGGTCGTAGGAGAAGACCGAGACGAGCATCCCGAGCAGCAGCAGGACGGCTGCCCCAACAAAAGCCAGTTCCGCCCGGCGCGGCAGGCGCACCAGCCGGCCCAGCTCGAGGCGCTCCCCGGCGATGGTCAGGATCAGGAAGCCTGCCCACCACAGCACGACCTGGAAAACCGGCCACCCGGAGAACCATAACAGGTTACCGATCAGCCAGGCGGCTGACCCGACGGCCATAACGGCTACATACAAGGCTCTGTGCTGGCGCAGAAGCGAGGCAAAGACCAATACCAGCCCCACGCCCCCCAGGGAGAGCAGCAGGGGACCGGCAACCCCGCCGATCCGGAAGATCAACAGCAGGGAACCCAGAGCGGTGGCGACCGGCCCCAGGTAAGTCCACGGACTGCGCAACGCGACCGCCCGTTCCACCCCAATCAGCGTACCCAGGAAGCCGGAGACCATCAACGGGCCGTGCGCCAGAGGCAGCGCCGGCTGTAAAGCAGGCCAGGCCCAGCCCAGGCGCACCAACCCGGCCCACAGGGCAGCCAGCAGGACGAACAGGGAAACGGCGATCAGCGGAAAGCGCAGCCGGTTAAATGCCATTCCAGTCTACCTGTCAAGAGCGTAACAGCAAGAGCAGCATCACCAGGGGTGTGCGGGCCTGCACGCTGTGCGTCAGGCCGGGCGCCATGCGCACCCAGGTCCCCGGACGGGCTTCCTGCTGCTCTCTGCCCAGGCTAAGCTGCGCCTCCCCCTGGACGAAGTAGAGCAGGGCCGCCTGCGAGGCAGTGTGTTCCGAAAGCTCCTGTCCCTGGGCGAAGCCGAACAGGACCGCTTTCACCTGCTCGTCGCTGTAAATTGTCCGGCTGATGATGCTGTCTGGCGGGATCTCCGGCAGCTCGGCAGACAGGTTCGTGAAATAGGTGTAAGGAAGTTCCATTGTGATTATCAACCTCATCCAACCTCAGGTTTGCCGATTGCTATTCGCCAGATCTGGGGTCCCTCTTCCAGGTACTCCCAGGTGAACTGCCCTTCCCGCTCGGCCTTGAACTGGT
>DATDRQ010000318.1:0-11829 GCA_035291645.1 Anaerolineales bacterium | reverse complement strand
CTGACAGGCTACCACCTGAACGAATTGAAGAAATATCTGGCATGGTGCATATTTCTATCCAGATGCCCAATAATTCCATAAGATAGGTTTATTGGTAACAAGACGAGAACCTGCAAAGATGGCAGATTCTTTTCTTGCCATTTCAGGTGGTTTAATTTCTCATCGTTTTACCGTCGCAATTCCGGAATTTTATTCCACTGTCACACGGGCAAGGTCCCCAGGTTTTGCGACAGCTATCGCCTGTCTCAGGCCGACCAGTGTTTCCATCGGCAGTAAATTCATCACCTCAGCGGGCGCGCGGTCTTGATCGAGGAGTTGTGCCATCTCTTGCTGGTAAAGGGGGTGGGCATGTTTTCCTGTTGACCCCCAGCCCTGATTCGCCAGGCTGATAGTTTCTGGAGTTGCCCGCTCGACGATCGGGATGAACTGGATGAAATCCGTCTGGACGGCATCTCGAAAAAAACGGTACACCTCGAGCGGTCTCTCGGCGTTGACCGTGTTGACGGTACATCCTTCGGAATAATGCACCTTAACTACACCTTTATAGTGTTGAAAGAATTATCAAACCATAAGTTTGTGCCCGGTTTCCGGAATACGCGTAAAGATTTGGAGAAAGTCGGATAAAATGGAAACCAAGAAAAAAAAAGGAGAACTAAAATGACCGAGAAACCCCAAAAAACCAAATCCAAACGCGTCTCTGTGAGCAAGCGAAAGCTGGCCCAGACTGCCGGAGAATTGGAAACCATCGCTGATGTGACCGCCTACAGTGGCGCAGCGCAAGTCGTCCAGGGTGGCGCGGAGATGCAGCTCGCAGGAGACGTCGCCGCGGCCAGCGCAGCCCAGTTGGCCCAGGGCGCCAGCGACCTGACCCGGGCGGTCGACGCGGCAGTTGTCGCCGACCGGATGGCTACCCTGAGCGAGGCAGTTGGCGTGGCAGGTGTTATGGATATGGCGCAAGGTGTCGAAATCCTGGCCGCTTCCGACGATGTCAGCGTGATGAGCGCTTTGGTTGGCCTGATGAGCCTAGAGGACGTGGAGCACGGCCTCGAGCTGGCGCGTATGGCAGGCGAATTCTCGGTGGTCAGTCAAATCGTTGCCGCACTCCAGATGCCGCTGTTGACAGCCTTCCTCGAAGAACGCGGCGGGAGCCTGCAAGTGATGGCGGTAGAACAAATCCGCCAGGCCGGCAGCACCCGCAGCCTGGCGCGCGCCATGGCTGCTACCGGGCAGCAGATCGCTGGCTTCGGCGAGAACGAGATGGCGGAGGGGGTCGTGCGCTTGGCGGTGTCCGAAGGGATGGCGGAAAGAAGCGCGGAGCTGGCTATTGGTGGCGAGATTCTCGCGGAGCAAGGCATTGAAGAAGTAGCCGCAGCACTCGTGACCGGTGAAATTGCCAAAGAAATCGCTGCGGAAGGAGCGGCGGACATGGCTGCCGGTTCGGCTGAGCTGGGAGCGGCGACTGTTATGGGAGGATTCGCCGAATTGTTGGAAGAGAAAGCCAGCTGACCAGGCTAAATTCAGACGCACGAAGGCAGAACGTATTCGAGTAGAGTTTTGGGGGTGCTGGCGGGCCGTTTTTACGCTCTCTCTGCCAGGTATCCCGGCTGAGTCTGGGCGGCCTGGATGAAGGCCAGCATGTTCTCGAGGGGGACGTCACCTTCGACGTCATGGGCTGGTGCGAAGATGTATCCGCCCCGTCTCCCGGCAGCCAATAGGCGCTCGCTTTCCCAGAACACCTCGTGAGGGGCGCCGTAAGGGAGCGTACGCTGGGTGGAAAGCCCGCCATGAAAGACCAGGCGGCCGCGGTACTTCTCCATTAATGCGAAAACATCCATCACCTCCGGCTGGAATGGATTAAAGCAATTCACGCCGATGGCGATTAAGTCATCGAACAACTCGTCTACATCGCCGCAGGAATGGATAAAGACGGATTTTCCCGCCTCCCGCACGGATGCATACATGCGTTTGAGGACCGGGAAGATCGCCTGGCGCCAGAGGCGGGGACCCATTTGCAGGCCGTGTTGCTGGCCCCAATCGTCGCCGAAATAAACCGCGTCTATGTCGTAAGTCAACGCCTTACTGATCTGGGCCAGGTTGTACTCGGCGATAGCATTGAGCAGATCTGCGACGAAACCAGGGTTGTCCAGGAAATCCATGAGCAGGTTTTGCATGCCGCGCAGAGTCCAGGCGCGCTCATACAGGGAAAAGCCGATCTGGAAGACGCGGAAACGGTCACCGTAGCAGGCGATTTTCTCCGGTATGTCGAAAAAAAAGCGTTCATCCAACGGGTCGGGGAAGATGTACCCTTCCAGAGACGGTCGGGAAAGCAGGCACCCTTCGACGTTGCCAATATCCTTATCAATGCTCCGGTCCCAGACCACGCCGAACGCATCCTGAACCCGGTCGTTTCCAAGGTCGGTGAAGAATCCGATGTCGCTCCCCAGCTTGAGCAGGTGGTTCTGCAGGGCCTGTTCCAGATCCAACGACCCGAAATAAGCCTGTAATTTTTCCTTCGCCTCTTTCGTGAAGCCGAAGGTCCAGGGAACGTAAGGTGGTCGTTTTCCCTCCAGCACTGATCGGACGATTTCTCTTTTCTTCATTATTCCCTTATGAGCTATCTCGCACCACCAGAGTTGGCTTTAGCAGGAGCGATCCGGTCTGGGCGGGATGTTCATCGTTGTACTCGGCCTCGATCCGTCCGCTCAAAGCCTGCACGGCGCGTCCGCCCAGCTCGATCAACGGTTGGTCGATCGTGGTTAACCCAGGCCAGAAATAACGCGATTCCGGGATATTGTCGAAACCGACGACTGCCAGGTCCTGCGGGACGCGCCTTCCGGAGCGATGAGCAGCCTGCAGGACTCCCAGGGCCATCTGATCGTTTCCAACAAAGACTGCATCCATATCCGAGAATTGCTCCCATAAGCTGCGGATACAGGCTTCACCGCTGGCAGCTGACCAGTCGCCGGCAACGATCTGGCGCTCATCAGCTGGTAGACCAGCTCTGTGCAAGGCCCCTTTCCAGCCGGCCTGGCGCTGGCGCGCCTCCCACCAGTCCGGTGGTCCAGCGATTAAGCCGATGTTATGGAACCCTTTATGCAGCAAGTGCTCGGTTGCCAGGCTGGCGCCTGATCGGTTGTCGATGGCGACGACTGGCAGCCCGGCGCGTGGCTCCATGCTCAGGTAGATCACCGGGATGGGTAGGTGTGCGTTTTGTCGCTGCAGCCAGGCGCGGTTATTGCCGATCTCAGGTATGGCCCACAAGATTCCATCTACCTGGTGAGATAACAGCCGGTTGATGATCAGTTCTACGTCATCCCGCTCGGGGTGGTGCATGAAGTCGAGCAAGAGGGAATAGCCCAGATTCCGGATCATCTTCTCGATACCGACCAGGGTGTTGGAGGGACCATAATAGGATGAAGCCATGGCGACCACGCCGATCGTATTACTACGCCGGTGAATAAGGCTGCGCGCCAGGATATTGGGCCGGTAATTAACCTGCTCGATGACGCGTTGGACCCGCAATCGGGTTGCGGGTGCGACGTCAGGGCGGTTGTTGATCACCCGTGAAACGGTTTGCGTGGAGACTCCCGCTGCCTTGGCGACCTGGGTGATATTGACCTGTTTTTTTGCAGCCATGCCAAAGACCCCCTGGTTTATGAGTCACTTAGATAAGGCGTCCGGGTAATCGTGTTGACCATTGCCCAGAAGTTTTCCAATGGCGTGTCCAGCTGCACGTGATGGGTTGGCCCCAAAATCAGGCCTCCGTTCTTTCCGAATGTCTGAAGGCGCTCTAAGACCTCGCCTCGAACGGATTGGGGCGTCCCAAAGGGCAGGGTGTACTGCTCGTCGATCGATCCCCAAAAGCATAGACGATCGCCGAATTCCCGCTTCAACCGGGCAGGGTCCATGCAGGCTGGCTGGATCGGATTGAGGACGTCTAACCCAATCTCGATCAGGTCCGGGATGATCGGATAGATGTTGCCGTCGGAGTGATAAGCAACCTTGATCAGGGGGTTAATACCCTTGAGTTCGGAGATGAAAGTTGCCATCCTGGGTTTGAAGTAATTTCGCCACATGCTGGGAGAGATCAGCATGGCGTTTTGTGCGCCGACGTCATCGCCGATCCAGATCATATCTACGCCCAGCTCGACCAACCGCCTGGCGGCAGCCAGGTGAAATTGGAATGGGAACTCCATTATGCGATTGGCCAGGTCAGGGTCGAGGGCCATATCGGTCATCAGCCGCTCGTAGCCGCGCAGCGCCCAGGCGCATTCGAAGACGGTGGTGACGGTTACCCCTACGATCCAAAACTCGTCTTTATATTCGCGGACGACCCGCTCGGCTTCTATATAGAGTTCGGGGCGGGCAGGATCGGGGGGTGTGTACGTTTCGATGGCTTGGATATCGGCGAGCGGGTGCGAGGCAATCTCGGTGTAGCGGCCTGGTCCAAAGGGGGTGTTGTATTCTATGGACTTCCAGCCGATCCCCCATTCATCGGTATAGGTGAGAGGCTCCTGGTAGTAGGAGTTCGCCCAACCTACGGAAGTCAGGAGCATATCCTCCTGCAAAGCGCGTTCCAGGTCGTAGGTGTTCCCCCCGCCGTGTGGATTGTGCAGAGCCGTACCTTTGAGCCGCAGATCTGCCCGCAGGCGCTCGGCGAACTCTGGAGTGAAGCTGACCTGCATAGGGCAGCGGTCAGGCGATTCGTGGTGGAGCGCGGTCAATACTCGCTCTCGATGGTTCATCCACGCCTTCCAGGTTCTGAAGTATGCAAGGTTATGATGAGCCCACCAACCTTTGCCGGATTTTAGACGAGCGATTTGGCGAGCGCGACCGCCCGGCTGGCATCTGGCGCGTAGCCGTCAGCGCTGATCTGCCGGGCGTAATTCTCCGTCACAGGCGCGCCGCCCACCAGCACCTTTACCTGGCCGCGTAACCCGGCAGCATTCAGCGCTTCGATGGTGGTTTTCATGTTCGGCATGGTGGTCGTGAGCAAAGCCGACATAGCCACCAGAGCTCCATGGTGTTCCCGGGCGGCTGTGACGAACTTTTCCGGAGAGACGTCGGTGCCCAGGTCGACGATCTCGAATCCAGCCCCTTCCAGCATCATCCCGACCAGGTTCTTGCCGATATCATGCAAATCGCCTTTGACCGTGCCGATCACGACCTTGCCTTTTGACTGGAGATCGGATTGTTGCAGGTGGGGTTTTAGCAGCGCCAGCCCCGTCTGCATGGCGCGTGCTGCGATCAGCATCTCCGGCACGAAATATTCGCCGCATTCAAAACGCTTTCCCACTTCCGCCATGGCAGCAATCATTCCCTCATTCAGGATTACAACCGGGCTCATCCCGCTATCAAGGGCTTCCTGGACCTTTTGTCCTACCACAGGGCTTTGCCCGTTAACGATGCCGTCATAGATTTCCTGGGTGATCGAATTCATAGATTCACTCCTATTGGTAAGCGTGATTTATGGTATCCATATTCTGAACCAGATCCGTTTGAGAGGGCGATTTGCAGGCGATGACCGCCTCGTCATAAGACATCACGACCCGATGACCGGGGGGCAAGACCAGGTAATCTTCCTGCCAGTCCCCGATGAGCAGGCGTCGGATGAGGACCAGATCGCCTGCCAGACGTTCGAACGCCCAACCGCGGCGGGCGGCTTCGTCCTTCGCCTGAGCTTCGGTGGCCGAACCATCACCTAATCCCAGCTCGATGTAGACGGCTCGGCGGTAGTGCTTCTGCCAGGCGCCCATGACTTCCATCAGATAGTCGGCATTGTCTTGACCGTACTTGCTGACGTATTCCTCATACACGCCCTGCAGTTCCGCCTGCGTGCCCGAACCGAGGGAAAGGCTGGCGCCCGAACCAGCATACCTTTCGACGTAGTCTTGGGTATACCAGTAAGTCCCCGGAAAGCCTTCGAACTGCTCGTTGTAGCGCTGCCGGCTGCCCAGAAAGAGCGTGATGCAATCATGGGCGCGTGGGATCACCACCGGTACTGTCGGGGCGATCAGGCCTGAGGTAGCCTGCCCGCACAGCCCGTAAGCCAACAGGATAGCATCGTATCCCAGCTCTCCACTGGCATCGACGATGGCTTGCAGCCGGGCTCGCAGGTCTGCGGGTTGGTTGTGCAGGCCGCGTGGCAGGAGCTCTACGTCCACCACGTGCGGGCTTAACGCTGCACTGTGGTAGATCGGCCTGGCGAGAACCTCACAACCTATACACTTGAGTTTCATGTACACAGCTCATATCTAAGATGACCTTTAATACTGGCCATATTCCAAGGCGGTGTCGAAAGCAGCGACAATGTTCTCCGGCGGGACGAAGGCTTGAATGTTATGTACGGCGGAAAAAACGAATCCGCCTCCAGGGGCCAGATCGTCGATGCGTCGTTTGACCTCCTCGACGACCTCCGCCGGAGAGCCGAAGGGGAGGACATGCTGTGTATCGACTCCGCCGCCCCAAAAGACGATGTCTTTCCCGAACTCATGTTTCAACCAGCGAGTATCCATGCCGCGCGCAGAGACCTGCACCGGGTTGAGGATGTCGAAGCCCAGATCGATCAGGTCTGGGATCAATCCGGCAGTTGCGCCGCAGCTATGGTAAAAAATCTTGGCATCTGTCTTCTTCTTAATCGCCTCCACCAAGCGACGCTGCTTGGGTTTGATCATCCTGCGGTACAGGTCGGGACTGATCAACCAGCCATCTTGCCCGCAGACATCATCCCAGAAGGTGAACACGTGCAGGTAAGCGCCGAGCTCGTCCAGGTAGTTGTTGCAGGATTCGATGTAGATATCGGTGATCTGGTCCATCAGACGATCGGCGAACTGGGGTTCCTGCACCAGGGCCATGAAGAAGTTCTCCAGGCCGATCGTGCGGGCTGGTTGTTCGAAGATGCCGCCGCCGATGATGGCGCTGCCTACCAGGGCGTATTCGGTGTTTTCGGAAAGGTACTGCGCCTGCCGGCGTAACTTCTGGTTGTATTCCTTCGGGTCGGGGCGGGGCCAGTTGTACGAATCGAGCGCCGCCTGCGTCGTTTCGGTAAAAGGGAACTCTACCCAGTCGAAATACAATCCGCCATCCTTCGGCATGTGCAGTTTTGATCCCCAGCGGTCGACGAAAGCATGATACTCGCCTTCTTCGAAGATGTTCAAGCCGGTGGCGGTGGCAGCCGGGAGCTGGACCAGGCGGAAATCGACACCGAACCGCTCCATCAAGGCTTCGTCAACATACGGCAGCTGCTGGACGAAGTCGAGCATTTTGATCTCTTCCAGCGGCATGCCCAGGCATTTTTTCAGGTCAATGTAAGCGCTCTTGGTGATCGATGAGACGATGGTCGCGCCCATGTCGATCGGGATGCGATCGGGCTCCTTATGGTTGATGGCTAACAGGACGCGTTCTCTCGCCTTCATGGAGAATGCCTTACTCAAGCTTTACCCTCGGCGTGTTGGTAAACGTCCCAGCCCAGATAATTGCGCAGCGCTTCTTCCACCGGGGCGGCTGTCTGGGCCGGGTTGATCGCCACGTGATGTTCGAAACCGTTCTCGCAAATGTAACGGAGCAGCCGCTGGAACTCTGGTATCTGCACAACGCCGTACCCGCCAAACGTCTTCAATGGATCGTCCACCAGCCTGCCTTGTCCTACGTAAGCAGAGATACCGCCCGAAAAGTCGTTGGTAGAGACCCTCAAGTAAGTGAAAGGTTCGGCCCGCACCCTCCCGACGACCGTCCCGTATGTGTTCTCTCTGCCGACCGTCGCGGCGAGGATATCATGGTCGCTCATCACGGGGATCTCTATCGTCGTGATCGTCTCGTCGACGAAGATGTCCTTGGGCAGGTTGGAGCAGTGGAAGATGACACCCTTGTCCGGGTCGTCCCCGTAGTTGTTATTCCAGTCTACGATGGCGCTCGGTTTGCCCGAGGCCAGCACCAGGGCGTACATCGCCACGACCCCGGCGATATCCGTCTCGCACGCTGATGGCATTAAACGGTTGCTCATCATGCTCATCAGCGTGCAGGGCACTACGCCGTAGTATTCCTCTAACGAGGTCCAGCATTGTATGGCGCTGGCGACCAGCTCCTTTTCGGCCATCCAGTCGTCAATCACCACACCCAGGCGGGCCATTTTTCCCAGGGATTCCTCGGGAATGCCTTGGGTGGGAATATAGGCGCGCATGGCATCCAGCTTGGCGCCGACTTGCGGGTTGCCATTCTTCAGACGCGCGGCGCGCCCAAAAACCTCTGAAAGGTCCAGGGTCTCTGTCGAGATGCCGGCGCGCTCGAACAGCTTCTCGCTGAATCGCACGGTGTTGAAGGCCGCCGGGCGGGCGCCGATCACGCCCACGCGGGCATTTTTCAGACCGCGCACCACCCGGCAGGTAGCGGCGAAATTCTGCAGATCGGTTCGGAAGCTCTCGCTTTCCGGATCGACGGTGTGGAGCAAGGTCAGCGAGAACTTGATGCCAGACTGAACCAGGTTGTTGCAGGCAGACATCTTCCCGCAGAACGAGTCGCGGCGATCTTTGATCGTCATCCTCACCGGGTCATCCGGGAAGGCGTGCACCAGCACGGGCACATCGAGGTCAGCCCAGCGCAGGGTGTTGGCGATCGCCCGCTCGTCGCCGAAGTTGGGCAGGGTTACCAGCACCCCGTCGATCTCGTCCCGGTGCTGCTTGAATAGTTCAGCGCATTGATGAGCCTCAGCGAAGCTCTCCACGCTGCCAAAGCGGGTGTCCTCGGGGGTCAAGGCGATCGCCAGGATGCCTTCTTCTTCCAGGACTTTCAAGATAGTCTTACGACCGCTATCACACAAATGGGCCGGAAAGAACCCCCGGTTCCCGACGATCACGCCCAGGGTCACAGGTTTGGGTTGGTCTAACATGGCGCCTTCTCCTTCTCAATGGGACGCTGACGAATGCTGATTTCCGCCGGATAGCAAGATTATTCCATGCGCTTACTCAGGAAAGTGTGCATAATCACCGAAAGCACGATGATTAATCCGTAAATCAGCTGGGTCCAAAACCCGGTCAGACCGACCGCCACGGTAGCAGCTTCAATGGCGCCAATGATGAAAGCGCCGATAAAAGTTCCCAGGATAGTGCCTGTGCCGCCGAATACGGATGTGCCACCCAAGAAAACGGAGGCCAGAGTGCGCAACAGATAACCTTCACCCAGGCTGGGCCAGAAGAAGGCAACGTGGAGGCTGGCCACTACCCCTGCAAAGGCGGATACCAGACCGAGCAGCATAAATACCCTGATCCGGGTGCGACCGGTATTGATGCCCATCAATTCGGCGCTTTTAATGTTGTCACCGATCAAATAGATGTGGGCGCCGAATTTGTGGCGATTGAGCAGCACCCAGCCCAAGATGGTGATCAGGATCAGCCAAAGCATCTGGGTGGGGAATCCGCCGCCGATCTTTCCGGCCAGCACGGGATAGAGGAGCGATGCCCGGGCGTAAATCAGGCTGCCGCTCACACCCTGTGATAATACCAGCACAGCCCCACGCCAGAAGAATTGTGTTCCCAGGGTGGCAACCAGGGAAGGAATGCCAAATCTTACGATGATGATGCCGTTGAGCCAGCCTATAAAAATTCCGGTGATCAATGCAACCACAAAAGCCAGTGTCACGCTGGTTGTGGCATTGTAGGTTAAGAGGAAAGTCACCATGCCCATCGCCATGGTGGACGGGAAAGAGAGATCGATCTCTTTCGCAATAACAACCATGGTCAATGGTATGGCCATCATGGCAAAGAAGGGGACGGTGGACATGAAGGCGTTGTAAATCTGGGGCTGCAGGAAGGTGCCAGGCGCGGAAACGATAAAGATGATCCACAAGGTAAAGAAGACCGCCAGGATGCCGAGTTGGGGGGCATGGGCGCGGACAAATCTCCCCAGACGGAAGGTTTCTTTAACGGGTTGGCTGGACCTGGAGGCGACTCCGTTTGTTTGTGAGCTCATGGCATTTGTCCTTGTCCGTCAGTCGAGGCTGCCTGTTTCCGCAACCCGAATCATTTTTTCCATAAGTGTGTCCAGATTGATGTCTTTGGGCAAAAACTCACCAGCGATGCGGCCGCGATCGATGACAACCACCCGGTCGGCGACATTGTAGACGTGCAAGATATTGTGGTCAATGAAAATAGCCGATTTGCCGGCCATTTTGATATCTTGCACGAAATTGACAAGTTTAGCGGTTTCCTTGAGCGAGAGGCCCATGGTCGGTTCGTCAAGGATGATGATTTCGGCGTCGAAGTAGAGGGCGCGCACGATAGCGACGCCTTGCTTTTCACCCCCCGAGAAGGTTCCCACGCGTGACTGGGGATTGACAGCTGTGGAGGTGAAACCCATGGACTGAGTCATCAATCGATGGGTTTCCTGTCTCATCGTCGTGACGTCCAGGAAGCCCCACCTGTTGGCGAGCTCACGCCCCAGGAAAATATTGCGCCACAAGGTCTGTAATTCCGCCAGGGCCCGCTCTTGATATACTGTTTCAACACCCAATTGTCGGGCCTTAGAGACGGTGAGGTGATCTACTTTTTCGCCATTGAACCAAACCTCGCCGGAGGTAGGTTGGTAATAGCCAGTGACGATCTTGATTAGAGTAGATTTTCCAGCCCCATTGTCACCGAGGAGACCGACTACTTCATTGCGACCCAACTGAAAATTAACATCATCGAGCGCGTGGACTTCCCCGAATTTTTTCGTTACATTCCTGAGTTCTAGACGATATTCCTCCATTAGTCTTCTCCTTAGTCTCCATTCGTGCGTTAGGCATTTGTAACATCACCGGAAGCTCGGAAAAGGCGCCGCGTGGATCTTAATCTGACTGCTCGTTGACACGGCCTTGGCTAAATGGCACTTGCATCAGGTGACAGTCACACCCCAAGTGACTGTCACCTGATTGCTCATCCTGTTAAAGAGGCCAAGAGCCAGAATTCGGAATCGGATTCAACCTCAGCGAATTTGCTTCTCGACCAGAGCGGCTAACAGTTCAACATTGTCTTTATGGGCAAAGCCCGCGCCGGTGTCGATATGTAGACCTGTGAAAGCGTAGTTGTTGGTGAGGCAGATCTGCAAGACCGCCAGGTATCCCTGGAGCCATTGTTGCTGGTCGATCACCAGGTCAGTCCAGCCGCCGCGGATAGCTTCTACGGTGGCGGAGGATAGGTCGAAGCCGGCTCCGAAGACATCATCCGGGCCTTTGCCAGCGCTTTCAAAGAAGGTTTGCTGAGTGGCGGTCAGGTTCCCGTGGTCGGTGACAACCAGTTTGATATCCGGGTTGGAAGACATCATACCCACGAAGACCGGCACTCCAGCAGCTGCATCTGCGTTGGTGGCGTCATCGATTTCCTGGTAGATGACCTCCAGGCCAGAATCTTCGAGCCCTTCAACCACGCCTTTGGTGCGTTCGCCGCGGCCAGCCTGCGCCAGCAGCCCCCAGACGAAAGCCTTATCGCCGGTTTGCAGGCCGGCGCGAGCTACAGACTCCTTGGCCAGAGCCCAACCGGCATCGTACAGGATCGCGCCGACGTAACCAAAGCCGCTCGAGGAATACTTGCCCTGTAGTGCAGCAAGCTGAGTATTCATGCTGGTTACGACAATCCCTTTGGATTCAGCCTCCTCCACCAGAGGGGTGAAGGCTTCATCGCCGGGGTGTCCCATGATCGCAATGCCATCGGGGTTCGTGGCCATGGCTTCCGAGAACTGAGTGATCATCTGCTCCGGGTTCCAATCGGACCAGACGACTTCCATGTTCGGACCCAGGTCAGCCGCAGCTTGGACAGCGCCGTTATAGACTACGGTCTCAAATGGGCCGCCGGGAGCGCC